>JBDHZD010000046.1:0-28138 GCA_039811705.1 Fimbriimonadaceae bacterium
CGCGCTCCACCACCATATTGATCGTGTTCGCGGCACCCGCCGACATATAGCCGCCGAGCATGACGGCGATCAGACTCCAAAGGCCGGGCCAGCCGTTCACCGCCGCGAACATCGCCGTCACCGTGGTGAACAGCAAGAGACTGATCACCCTCGGCTTGGTGAGCGCAACGTATTCCTTGAACCCCGCACGCCCTGCCCCTTGCGGCGCTTCGGCCACTTCACCGTGGGGAACACCCTCGGCGAGCGCCGATGCGCTGAGCAGAAGCAAGGCGATCCACATCCCATCGGCCAATAGCAGGTGGACGATCTGCATCCAGATGGGAGCTTTCAGCAAGACGTTGACAAACCCGGCGGTCATCTCGATGACCAGAAGACCGATCACGGCATTCGCCCATCGGTTGACTTGATCGGTCGGGCGAAGGTGCTTGGCCAACCCTGCGACGAGCAGAATGTACAGTCCGACCGAGATCGCCAGCGTGGGATGGATCAACCGCAGCCGGTCAAGGAAGTGCGCCGTCGGTTGCAGCCCGGCCTTGATCGTCGACGCCGAGTCGGCCATGGGTCGGATCGTATCGCCCAACGCATTGACCGCTCCGCTCACACCCAGCAAAAGCAACCCAAACAGCGCCACGAGCAACGCCCAACCGAAACTGCCCTGCGAACGCAGACTCAGACGCGCTTGTCCGGACGCCCACCAAGCCGCCAGAGTCATGGAGGCGACCAGCAAGAACGTGTTGATCAAGTGGATGGCGAGGAACACGGCACGCCCGATCGACGCATCATCCTTGACCCAACCCTGCTTGACCAGCACGGCCCCGATCAGCGACTCGGTGATCGTGAAGAAGAGGACGGCCCAAGCGGACTTGCGAACGGCATCGCCCTTCGGAAAAGCACGATACGCCCACGCCAGCAAACCAAGCGTGAGGAATCCGACGAGTGCGCTCGAAACGCGGTGGGCGAACTCGATGTACTGCGCCGTGTGCCCATCCATCGGCACGACCTGACCGTCGCACAGCGGCCAGTGGCTCCCGCAACCGTCGCCAGAACCCGACGCGCGAACGAACGCGCCCCACAGAATGACGAGGATCGTGTAGCCCAAAACGCCCCAAGCAAAGGAGGCAAAGCGGGCTTGACCGGGAGTCGTCATCGGTTCATAGCCTCAAGGCAACGGGCGGTGAGGAGATTCAGGAACAAAAAAGGCTTGCGCGTGCGGTTCACGTACCGTCTCAGAAGGGTGGCCCATCGGGGACCGGGAAGTCAAGCCAAAGCACCGAACTTTCAATCTGGACTGAAATTTCATGGTTGTTTCACGTTGCGGCCACCTTCTCCCTCAGAAGAGAACGACCGGGCCCCGATACGGTGGGCAAGATGTCTCTCCACCGCTAGGGCGAGGTCGCGAAGCGACAGAGGGGGCGCCTACAACTCCAGCTCGAACTGAGACGCGGAGACTGGAGCGCCCGCCGGTGGTCGTTCAACCAGGCGGACGGCCGTGGACCACGCCTTCGCGATATCCCCGACCAGTAGGCCGTATCCGCCGTCGTTCGTCTGCGACTGCTGCCGCAGGATGTACGCGGGGTGAAGCGTAGCCAGAATCGCGCGAGCCAGATCCGACTTGAACAGCTTGCCCCGCTCTTGGGTGATGCGGAAGTCGCGCCGGATAAGATTTCTCGCGCTCGGCGCACCGACGCACAACACCACCTGTGGCCCGATGATGGCCAACTGCGGCAGCAGCCAGCGTCGGCAGGCCGAAACCTCCGACTCCTCTGGGGCACGGTTCCGCGGTCGGCCCGTGGACCAGTCCGCCGCTCGGCACTTCACCGTGTTGCAGATGTAAACGTGCTCGCGAGTCAGACCGTTGTCCGCCAACGCCTTGTCCAACAACTGCCCCGCCCGCCCCACGAACGGGCGTCCCGTCTGGTCTTCCTGTTCGCCGGGCCCCTCGCCGACGAGAACCAGCGGCGCTCCCGGGTTGCCCTCGCCAAACACCACGTTGCGGCGCCGTTCTGCAAGGGCGCAGTCCCGACATTGATGCGCCTGGGCGCGAAGCTCGTCGAGCGTCACGTGCGTTCCTCGCCATCCATCGCCGCCCGCAGGCGGTCGTAACTCTCGGTCAGGCTCTGAGGCATGACCCGCACTTCGCCGACCACCGTCATGAAGTTGGTGTCGCCCTTCCAACGAGGCACGACATGCCAGTGGATGTGAGTCGGAACCCCGGCACCCGCCGCAGACCCGAGGTTCACGCCGATGTTGAACCCATCCGGGCCATAGGCCCGCCGAATCCAGCCACAGGCCCGAGACACCAACTGGTTGATCTCCAACAGTTCATCGTCGTCCAAGTCCTCGATGTCGCCCACATGGCGATAGGGCGCCACAAGCAGGTGTCCGTTCGTGTAGGGGAACGCGTTCATGATCACGAACGCCGTCCTGCCTCGGTGCAGGATCAAGTTGTCGCGATCGTTCTGCTGCTTGGGCAGTTCGACGAGGAAACAGCCGTCAGGGCCATCCTTTTTCTCGATGTACGTCAACCGCCAAGGAGCCCACAGGCGCTCGCTCATGGGTCTGTTATAGCACCCGGGCGAGCGCGCGGGTAACCTCGGCCTCGTGCCTTCACGGGCTTCTTCCGCGTCGCGACTTTGGTTGCGCCTGATTCCACCCGCCACCCCCGAAGAGGGATGGTTGGATGCATTGGCGGGCGAGGCATTGGCGTCGGGTCGGCCGTTGGACGTATCCAGCCAGCCGGCCCTCTGGGGTGGCGCCTTGCGCGCTTGCGATGCCGTCTTGATCGCAGGAGCTGGATTGGACGTGCTCGGCGCGACGAGCCGCGACCACGCCGCCGACCTTCTCCATGCGTACCTCATCCAGGTGCTGTCCTCGATCGGACGCGAACATCTGGACGTTCTATGCCTGCCTCTAGCCAGAGAGTTGCCCGACCACGCGGCGCAGGGAGCCCTGGACGGTGCGCGTGCCGCCCAAGCAGAAGGACTTGTCGGCGCACTCGGTCTAGGCGGGCCCGACCCGGATCGAGCCGCTCGGATTCTCCGGCAGCACACAGACCTGGAATTTGCGTTCGTGCGGCACGAACACGCGGCACTGTTCGACTGCAAAGAAAGGCTGGTGGTCGCAGGCACCGAGGATGTCGCCAAGTGGCTGAATGCCGGATTGCGCGCGCTCGCCTCTGTATCCTCTCCAATGGCGGTTCGCCAGCTGGCCAGCGAGGTCGCCCTGACATGACCGAGGCCGAGTTTCAAAACGCTCTTGCATGGGGCATGGGTGTGTGCGCGTTCATGATCGTGGTCTCGTTGGCCCGTTACAAGCAACGCGGCGCATCCGCTTACATCCAAGCCACGTCGTTCGCGGTCCTGGGTGCGTTGCTCTACGCGATCCGGCTCGAGCTCTCGCGCACCGTCCAAACAACGATCGGCGTCGTGCTCGCAGCCCTGTTGATCGCCGATTTCGTCGCCCGATCGGGCTACGGGCCGAAGGAACCCAAACCATGAGAATCGCCGTCGTCGGCCTTGGACCTGCGGGGCTGCGCACCGCCATGTTGCTGAAAGACCAAGGGGCGACCATTCACGCCTTCGAGGCGTCCGACCGCATCGGCGGCCGCCTGCATACGATCACCGAGGCTGGCAATCCGCTGTTCGAGGCAGGCGGCGAGTGGATCGACGCCGACCACCGAAGGGTCCACGCTCTGGCCGAGGAACTGGGCTGCTCTCTGGATGGCAAGCCACGTCCCGCCGGTCTGGTCCGATTCGGCAAAGAGACCTGCCGCGAAGACGCCCTGTGGCCGGACGCCGCCGAAGCCGTGGCCGAATTCGAGCGACGGTCGTCCGAAGCGTGCGCCCACCTGCCCAAGAAGGGCAACTCTTCTGAAGCGAAGCGTCTGGACGGCACCTCTCTGGCCCAATGGCTGGACAAGTGCGCGCCGACTCCCCGTGCTCGGTGGGTGCTCGAAGCGATCCTGCGCTCGGACGAGGGGATGGATACGCGCGCGATCAGTTTGCTGGGCTGGCTTAAGGGCTACCAGCTGTATCTCGACCGAGAGGAACGGGCGATGAGCGCCGGACGGTTCGTCCGGGGGACGAGCCATTTTTGTCAGCGCATGCTCGAAGCCAGCGGTGTGGAGCCACGCTTCGGGTCGTGGGTGCTCGGGATCCGCAAGTCGGGCACTGGTGCCGAGTTGATGGTCTCGGGAGCCACGCGCGAAGCGAACACCTATGACCGTGTGGTGCTGGCGTTGCCTCCCTTGGCCGCTTCTCGGATCGCCATCGACCCCAGGCTGGAGCCCATTCAGCGCACACGGTCGCGATTCGCGTTGGGCTCGGGCCTCGCGATGAAGATCTCGTGGGAGTTCGACCGGAAGTTCTGGCTAGAGGAGGGAGAAACCGGGAGCGTCTTGGACCGCGGGCCACTCCAGCAAGTCTGGGACGCTTCTCTTGGCGACACGCCGATCCTGAGCGCCTACATCTGCGGCGTCGCGTGTACCGACGTTCCCGAAGCCGATACCGTTTCCTGGGGCCTGGATCGCCTGGCGAACATCTTTCCAGGAGCCAAAGACCGGTTCATGCGCGGATGGGCGTCAAACTGGATTCGCGACCCGCACATCGCCTGTGGGTTTGCCTTCCCCCGACTCGGCTATACCATGGCCCATGGCGAACCTCCCACAAGCCCTCTGGGACCGGTTCACTTCGCCGGCGAATGGACGGCCCGCTGGTGGGGCTTCATCGAAGGGGCTTTGGAGAGCGCCGAGCGTGTGGCCGATGAACTGGGCCGGACGCGCTAGGCTCGCGGCAGGAGACCTCGGCGCAACGCTCGACCAAGGTCTGAAAGCAACGAAGATCCCTCCCGATTGGACGGAAGGGATCTTCGGTTTGCATTCCAGCGCTAGCGGGATTCGCCTTCGCCGCGTCCGCCGATCGCACCGCCGAGGTCGATCTCCTCGCCGCGTCCGCCCTGCGCGCCAGCCTGTTGGCCGCGTTGCATGGCTTCCATTTCGAGCTGCTTGCCGGTTTTGGATCCGGGTGGCAGGTCGTTGTTGACGCCGGGTTCGATGCGATCGCCCGAAAGCGCGTTGAACGCACTCCAGCCCGCAAGAGCCACGGCCACAACGGCGACGACGATCAGCAGCGCTTTCTTGGTGCCTTCGTTCATTTAGTGGAACCGCTCGTCGAAGTGCATCAGGTTCTTGCGGTTGTTCGCATACGCGCCCGCAAAGTCCGTCGCCCATTGGATGTCGGCCACTTGGGCTCGCTTCATGCCCTTGGCGTGACCATCGGCAAAGGCGTAGTTGACGACGCCGTTGAACGCGCCGACCGACATCGCGTCGCCAGGGCCGCACCAGGCGCCCGCGTACGAGTCCACGACGGGATACTCGCTTATCGCGAGCGTCGTGCCCATCTGCTGGGCGTTGAAGATGACCCAGCGGTTGTCGTTGCGGTGCTGCATCAGGCCGTTCCAGTAGGTCCAAGTGCAATACAGCGGGTGCATGAAGATCGTCGAGGCCGGCGCACCGAGTTCACTCGAGTTGAGCGAGTCGGACGATGTGGAGAGCGGCAGGCCCGTGACCGTGCTGACGCTCGACCAGCCCGCGACGCCGAACGCCGCGAAGCGACCCGTCGTGCCGCCCGATCGAGCATCCGGGTGGAAGTAGGTGAACACGTAGCTCACCGCGCCGCCAGGGGTGTTCGGTCCGGTCGATGGGCAGTCGTTGCGCACAAGAGTGTCCTGCGGCGACTTCCAGATGTCGCGCGACTTGACGTAGGGCGCAAGCATGTTGTGTCCGCTGTTGACCTGCTCGCAGTCCACGACGGCGGCGCCGCCGCAGCCCCAGTTGGGTCGGCTGTTCCGAAGCATCACGAACTTGTCGTCGTAATCGTTGTTGTACATCAAAGCCGACAGCATCACCTGCTTCGTGTTGGAAAGGTCGGTGGTCTTCTTCGCGGCGTTCTTGGCCTGAGCATAGACCGGGAAGAGCATGGCCGCGAGAATCGCGATAATCGCGATAACGACCAGGAGTTCGATCAATGTGAATGCTTTGCGCAAGGCATATCCTCCTGAAAAGGCAGTGGACGCAATGTCCTCAGGCCAGTTTAGCGCAAATTTCGGGGAATGCCAACTGAACTCATCGCCCGATCAGCCAGACCGTCAGGGGGTTGTACAGGAGCACACACAGGAACACGCCGGCTGCGCACAGCGCACACGTTCCCGCCAAGCCAGAGTTCATTGGCGCCGACTCGCGCCGCAGGGCCCCTTCGTCATCCACGAACGCCGCCTTGGCGATGCCGACATAGTAGAAGACGCTGATCACCGAGTTCACGGCCAGCACGATCGCGAGCTCCATCAGACCCGCGTTCAGTGCGTCGTTGAACACCATGAGCTTGCCCATGAAACCCGCCGTCGGCGGGACGCCGATCAGCGACGCCATGAACACGATCAGGCACACCACGGCGAACGGCTGCCGCTTCCAAAGACCGTGCAAGTCTTCGAGACGCGTGCCTTCCTTGCCGCCGGTCGCGGTCATCGACACGACAGCGAGCGCGCCCACGGTCATCAAGCTGTAGGCGAGCAGGTAGTAAACCACGGTGCCAAAGCCGATCTGCTCGGGATTCCGCGTGTGAGCCAAGATCGCCACCAGAATGTAGCCCGCGTGGGCGATCGAGGAGTACCCCAAGATGCGCTTCACGTCCTTCTGCACGAGAGCGACCAAGTTGCCCACCGTCATCGTGAGAATCGCCACCCAGAACAGGATCGGCAGCCAGAAGTCCTGCAACTGGCTCACGAACAGCGTTTGATTCGTCACCGATGCGTCGAGCACCCGCCACAGGGCGGCCACCGCGCCGATCTTCGAACCAGCGGCCATAAAGGCGGTGACGTTGGTCGGGGCGCCCTGGTAGACGTCGGGCGTCCATTGGTGGAACGGTACGAAGGCAGCCTTGAACCCGAGTCCAAACAGCAGAAGCACCAACCCGAACAGCATCAGGTTGCGGCTGGATTCGTCGCCAGGGTTCCAAGCGGAAGCGATGCCGTCGAGGTGCAGCGTTCCCGTCGCCCCGTAGAGCATGGCGATGCCATAGAGGAGAAACGCGCTGGCGAACGACCCCAGAAGGAAGTACTTCAGAGCCGACTCCTCGGACTTCTGCTCGCCTCGGCTCATGCCGGCGAGCACGTACAAGGCGATCGAAAGCACCTCGAGACCCAGAAAGAGCATCAAGAGGTTCTTGGTCGTGGCCATGATCATCGCGCCCGATGCCGACCAGAGCAACAAGGGATAGAACTCGCCGTAGGCGATGCGCTTGGCGCGGAGGTACCCCTCGCTGAACATGACCGTGAGGCCGGTGACGAGAATCAGAATGAGTTGGATGGCGAAACCGAAGCGGTCGCGAAGCACCATCGTGCCGAACGACTCGAGATCAGGGGCGCCGAACTGGGCCACCACCGAAACCCCGGCGGCAAACAGGCCGACCAACGTGGTCAAGACGATGGCGTTGTTGTTCCGCTTGGGCCGCAACATTTCGATGATCAGGCCGATGATGCCCGTGCACACCACGAGCGTCACGGGGAGAATCGAGGCCCAGTCCACGGTTGGCGGAGCGAACGTCTTCGCCAGGGCCTCGTTCATGGCCTTGGCGGCGGCGGTGGAATCGGCAAAGGTGCTAAGCATGGGCGTCAACCGGTTCCCGGGCAAAGAGCGGGGCCGAAGCGAGATCGAGAACGACGTCGGCGTCGGGATGCGCGGCGATCAGCGCGCCCTGGCGCAACGTGCGGACTTCGCCGACGGTCATCGGCGATTTTTCCACTTCCCAACCGAAAAATCGGGCGGGCAGGTCGGAAACAAAATCCAAATACGGGTCCGTACCTTCCACGAAGAGCACGTTGAACGCATCCTCGAACTCCACGAGAATGGCGCGATCGATTTCCAGGTGGTGGCCGCCGTACTCCATCGGGGTCGATGCGTCGGGCGTCGCTCCGACGACGCGGTAGAACACGCCGTCGGCGCCAGACTCGAGAGACTGGACGATCTGAGCATGCGTCTGCACCGCCAGGCGTTCCAGTTCTTTGGCTCCTTCGGCGGGGTCGTCAGCGAGCAATCGGTTGATATCCAAGCCAGACAAGCGGGCACGCCCAAACGGGTTCAAGAGTTCCACGACCTGCATACGGTCGCTCAAAGGAGCCAGACGCTCCGTCGATTCGCAAACGATCAGATCCGCACCGGCGCGCCCGGCACGAACGGGGCCCTCGACCACACCGCCGCGAGATGCGGCCACCACACGCTCGCGCGGCGTCAATGCGGTTCGACCCCCTCGCCGGTCAACCTCGGGATGATCGGTTCCTCGGATTCGGACTCGGGATAGAAGTTCGCGGGAACGACCACGTTGACGGTCTCCCAGGCGTCGCCGGCCCGTTCGCGAGGCGTGACCTGCACCAGATTGCCTTTGCGGTCGATCTCGGTCTCCAGATTGGTCCAGCTCGGCCGATCGCCTTCGGGGTTCAGGGCCATCATGCGGATCGCCGCGATGCTGGGCTCCATGGGTTTGAGAAACGTGTTGGGATGCAGGCCGCCCCAAAAAACGAACACGATGAGCAGGCCGCACATGGCGACTTCCCAACGCTTGAGGTCTTTGAGCCGCTTCAGGTCGGGGTTGGTGATCGGGCCGTAGAACACCTTTTGGAACATCCACAACAGGTAGACCGCTGCGAAGATGACGCCCGCGCCGGCAAGCACGACGTAGGCGAACGGGATGCCATAAAGGCCCTTGGCCGCCGTGTCGAAGCCGCCGAGCAATGCCATGAACTCGCCGATGAACCCGTTGGTGCCCGGCAGGCCGACGCTCGAGAGCATCACGATGAGGAACAGCGCCGAGTAGACCGGCATCTGCGCCTTTAGGCCACCGTAGTCGGAGAACTTGCGCGTGTGGGTGCGCTCGTAGAGCAAGCCGATCATCAAGAACAACGCGCCCGTGCTGATGCCGTGCGCCAATTGCTGGTAGCTCGCACCGACCAGACCCGTGTGGTTCAGCGTGAAGATCCCAAACAGCACAAAGCCCATGTGCGCCACGGACGAGTAGGCGATGAGCTTCTTGACGTCGGTCTGCATTGCGGCCACGATCGCGCCATACAGGATGCCGATCACGGCCAGCGCCACGACCTTGCCCGCTTCCTTCTGGACGGCATCGGGAAAGAAGGGCAGGACGAACCGCAGGAAGCCGTACGTGCCCATCTTCAGCAAGACGCCCGCCAGGATGACCGAACCCGCCGTCGGCGCTTCGACGTGCGCGTCGGGCAACCACGTGTGGAACGGGAAAGCCGGAGTCTTGATGAGGAAGGCGATGGTGAACGCCCAGAACAGCAGCGGCTGCAGGTGCATCGCCGTGGACCAGAACGTGCCGCCCGCGACGAGGTTCTGGATGTCGGCGATCGCGAACGACCGCTCGCCCGTGATGCCCGCGTACTGGCCGCTCATCCAGATCATGCCGATGAGCATGAAGATCGAGCCCGCGAACGTGTAGATGAAGAACTTGTTCGCCGCGTAGCTTCGTCGCTCGCCGCCCCAGATCGCGATGAGGAAGTACATCGGGATGAGGCTGGCCTCGAAAAACGTGTAGAACAGGATCATGTCCATGCTCACGAACACGCCCAACATGGCCGTTTCGAGCACAAGGAGCAACACCATGTACTCCTTCACGCGGTGGCTCACATAGAAGCTGAACCAGATCGAGATGATCGAAAGGAACGTGGTGAGCATCACCAGCCAGATGCTGAGCCCGTCCACGCCGACCCGGTAGTGGATCCCGAACTGGGGAATCCACGGAATGAACTCGGTCATCTGGAAGTGGTACGTCGTCGCATCGAACCGCTGGTACAGCACCATCGAGACACCGAACGTCAGGATCGAGATGAGCAGCGCGCCGTAGCGGTGGGTGTTCGGAAACTCCTTGGGCAGCAGCATGAGGGCGATGGCGCCCAGCAACGGCAGGAATGTCACCACCGAGACGAGGCCGAAGCCGGTGGGTTCGTTCACCGCGCACCTCCGCTCAGAGCCGAAACCAGATAGACGAGCAACGCGACCCCTCCCATCAGCATCACCAAGGCATAGCCTCGCACATAACCCGTTTGCGCCTGCCGAGCGAGACCGCCCAATCCCTGTGCGACAGCGCCCGTCAGGTTGACGATGCCATCGACCAACTTCTGGTCGAGGGCGGCGCACGCATTGCCGACCGTCTTGCCGCCTTCATAGACGAGCAATTTGAGGATGAAGGCGTCGTAGCCGAACTGGTTCATCGCCCACAGGCGGAACTTGGCCCACCGGCTCATGTCGAAGCCTTCTTTGTCGGGCAGGCGCTTGCCATAAACGGCCCAGGCGTAGGCCAGACCGATGAGCATGACGGCCACCGAGAGGCCGACCAGCGCCATCTTGTTGCCGAGCATCCCGTGCGGGTGCCCGCTGATCGCTTCGGGGTCGATGACGGGGTGGCCCTTGATCATCGTGAGGCCCGTGCCGTGTTCGCCGCCGAACGGCGGGTAGAGCCAGTGTTGGAACGCGTGGTGGTGCTCCATGAAGTAAGCCGTCCCACCCGTCGAGAGCAACGCGAGCACTGCGAGAGGGACCCACATGCTCACGGGCACTTCCTTCGGCTTGTAGTCGGGCGTCAGGTGGTGGTGGTGCTCGTGCGGCTCCAGGGCCTCGCGGCGCGCCAGCTCCTCATCGGTGTAGAAGAATCCGTGCGGGTCGTCGTGGGCGTGCCCGTGGTGGTGGGCATGCGCGCGGTGTCCGTGGTCGGCATGGGCGTGGTGATCGGCGTGAGCCGCCTCGTAGGTTTCGGGTTGTTGCCAGCGGCCCTGCGCCCCGCCAAAGGTCAGAAGGGTCATGCGCGTCATGTAGGCCGTGGTCAGTGCGGCACCGACCAGCAACAGCCAGCCCGTGAATTCGGTGCTTCCACCAAGGAACGTGGCGTGGTGGTTGCCGAGCGCCGCCGCGATGATGGCCTCCTTGGAATAGAAGCCCGCGAACAGGTACGGCACGCCGATGATCGCCAGCCAGCCGACGGTCATCGTGGCCGTCGTGATCGGGATGTACTTGCGCAGGTTGCCGTACCAGCGCATGTCCTGCTCGTGCGACATCGCATGGATGACCGCGCCCGAGCCAAGGAACAGCAGGGCCTTGAAGAACGCGTGGGTCACCACGTGGAACATGCCCGCCCAATACGCGCCGACGCCGCACGCCACGAACATGTAGCCGAGCTGCGACACCGTTGAGTACGCCAGCACTTTCTTGATGTCCGTCTGACCGAACGCGATGAGTGCGGCGAAAAGGGCCGTGAACGTGCCGACGACGGCGACCACGCCGCTCGCCACCGGCGAGAACTCGAACACGACGTGCATGCGGTTGACCATCACGACGCCCGCTGTGACCATCGTGGCCGCGTGGATCAGGGCCGAAACCGGCGTGGGACCGGCCATCGCGTCGGGCAACCAGTTGTACAGCGGGAACTGAGCGGACTTGCCCATCGCACCGACGAACAGGAGCAAGGCGATCAGCGTGGCGATGCCAGGGTTCTCGCTGAGAAGGCTGGCCAGCACAGGCAGCATGCGGTCGAAGCTCAGATACCGACCGTCGCCTGCCGGGAAGCGATCCGCGTTGGTTCCAAGGAACGCTACGATGGCGAACATGCCGAGCATGAAGCCCCAGTCGCCGACTCGGTTGGTGATGAACGCTTTGTTGGCCGCCTTCGCGTTCGCGAGGTCCTTGTACCAAAAGCCGATGAGCAGATAGCTGCACAGGCCCACGCCTTCCCAGCCGATGAACATCATCGCCAGGTTGTTGCCCAGCACCAAGATGAGCATGGCCGCGATGAACAGGTTGAGGTAGGTGAAGAACCGCGTGTAGTCGCGCTCTTCGGCCATGTAGCCCGTGGCGTACAGGTGGATGAGCGAGCCGATGCCCGTGACCACGAGCACCATGGTCATCGAAAGCGGATCGATGACCACCTCGAAGGGGATGCTGATCGAGTAGACCGTGATCCAGTCGAACAGGGTCATCACGACCGACCGGCTGGTGGCCGGCATGTCCATCAGCGTGAGCGTCAGTCCTGCGCCGAGAACGAACGCGGCGGCGATGGGCAACACGGCCAACGTGCCCGCGACCTTCTTGCCGTAGGTCTGTCCAAAGAGGCCGACGATGCGCTGGCCGAGCAGCGATTGGATCAGGAATCCGATCACCGGCAGCGCGAGGACCCACCAGATCAATTCGAAGTTGCCCATTGTCAGCCTTTCAAAAGGTTCATTTCGTCGATGTCGATCTCGTTCCGCAAGCGGTAGATCGCCATGATGATGCCGAGCCCCACCGCGACTTCCGCCGCCGCGACGGCCATTACGAACACCACCATCATCTGCCCGCTCATGAACGACTCGGCGCGATCGGCCAAGGCGGCGGACGTCGGCGTGAATCGCGCAAACGCGAGGAACGTGAGGTTCACGGCGTTCAGCATCAATTCGATGCACATGAAGATCACGATGGGGTTGCGGCGCACGATCACGCCCACTGCCCCGATCGAGAACATGATCAGGCCCAACGTCAGGTAATCGGCGAGGTTGTTCCCGGTCATAGTTTCCTCTTCGCGAGCATGATGGACCCGACGATGCCGATGAGGAGCAGGATGCTCGCGATCTCGAACGGCCAGACGTAGTGGGTGAACAGCACGCGGCCCAGCGCCTGCGGGCTGCCGAACGAGTCGGGCGCCTGCGGCTTGTCGAAGTACTGGAAGTTCGCGAACACCTGCGAGGCGATCACCGCTGCCAGCGCGAAGCCGAATCCAAAGCCAAGCACCGTCCTGAACTCGAACCGCTCCTTCCACGTCTGGGGCCCGCCCAGGTTCAAAAGCATGATGACGAACAGGAACAGCACCATGATCGCGCCCGTGTAGACCACGATCTGGGTGATGCCGAGCAGTTCCGTCTTCAGCCCGAAGTAGATGAACGCCAGCGTGAAGAAATTGAACACCAGGCACAGCGCCGATCGCACGGGGCTGGAAAACAGCACCACGCCCAGAGCGGCCAGGATGGCGATGGCTGAGAGCACCATGAACACGGTCATGGGCGCACCTCCTTCGTGGGATCGACCAAGGCAATGGGACGCCGTTCGGCCCCTTGCGTCATCCGGATGCGGCCTTGCGCGTACCAGCCGGACTTGCTGGTGGCGCTCACCACATTGAGATACAGCACATAGACGATGGCCAGCGCGACGAACAGCGCGATCCAGCCGCCCGCCGGACCGTACAGCTTCGTGCACATGATCCAGATGGCCACCACGATGAAGTTGGCGACGGCCATCGGCAAAAGCGACTTCCAGCCGAGCGACATGAGCTGGTCGTACCGAAGGCGGGGGAGTGTGGCGCGCAGCCAGATATAGAACGTGATGCCGCCGGCGCACTTGCCCAAGAACCAGAGCGGCGCGAGCCAGTAGTTCGCGCCATCCATGACGCGTGCGAACGGAGCGACGGCGGGAACCTGTGCGGCCAGCACGTCCCAGTTGACGGGCAGCATGTTCCAGCCACCGAGAAAGACGGTGGCGAACACTCCGCCGAAGATGAACATCGTCGCGTACTCGCCCATGAAGAACACGGCGAACTTCATCGAAGAATATTCCGTGTGGTAGCCAGCGATGATCTCGTTCTCGGCCTCGGGAAGGTCGAACGGCGCGCGGTTCGTCTCGGCCACCATGCAGATGAGGAAGATCACCGCGGCGATGAACCCGTACGGCGTGAAGATGAACCAGTTTTGGAACACGGCGGCGGCGTCCCAGCCCCAGAGCGGCTTCATCTGCTCGGCCACCATGTCGGTGAGCTTGAGCGAACCCGTCGCCATGACGATGCCCGCCAGCGAGACCGACATCGCGAGTTCATAGCTGATGAGCTGCGCCGAGGACCTCAGGCCGCCCAAAAGCGAGTACTTGTTGTTGGAAGCGTAGCCCGCAAGGACGACGCCATAGACCCCCAAGGACGAGATGGCGAGGATGTACAAGATGCCGATGTCGACGTCCGCAATGGGCGTCCAGTGCATGAGCGGCCCGTAGTGGGGTCCCCACGGAAGCGTCGCGCCGATGGCGAATGCTGGGAACAGTGCGACGGCAGGGGCCACGAAGTAGATCAGCCGGTCCACGGCGGCGGGCGTGATGTCCTCTTTGAGGAAGAGCTTGACACCGTCCGCGATGGGTTGAAGGAGGCCGAACGGGCCGACCCGGTTGGGTCCGATGCGGTCCTGCATCCAGCTGAGCAACCGCCTCTCCCACCAAATCAGGCCGGGGACGATGATCAGGACCGGAAGGACAAACACCAAGACCCGGATGGTGGCCTGTAAGGCAGGGCTCTGCTGGATCAACCAGTCGGTCATGCAACAGTAACTGTACCTTGGATCGCGGCGCACGATCATGTCGCTCAGCGCCCATCCGATTTGCCAAACTCCGTGGCTGGCGGCTGGCATCCGGCCGGTTCAACATACGTAGAAACGTGTATACTTACACAACAATGCCTCGAACCGACATCAACGAGCACTTTCGGAGCGAGCGCCCTGAGTGGACAAGGCGCAAGCACCTCTTGCTCGAACGGTACGTTGTTGCCGCCGCAATGAAGCTCAGCCGCCACGGTCGAGTTGCGCTGGTCGACGGCTACGCGGGGGCCAACGCCTATGGCACAGAAATCGTTGGCTCAACCCATATCATGTGCGCAGCCGCCAAGCGCGTCGGGGAACGCGCTTGGGTCAGAGTCTATGCGTGCGAGCCAGATCCGAAGCGGTTCGCAGCCCTCGAAGCAAACCTCAGGAAGGAGGTCAGCACAGGTCTTCTCCGAGCTTTGCGGTCAACGCATGCCGAGGCGAATGCCTATATCCTCGCAGAGATCGGAGATGCCGCGGCGATCGTATTCCTAGACCCGCACACGGTGACTCAGCTGACCCTTGAAGATGACATTTGGCCTTGGTCGCTGAGACCTAAGACTGATGTCCTCGGAGTATTCATGGCCTCGCATGCAGCTCGTTGCTGTGCGGGGTTTTTAGCAGGTTCAACTCAGGCTGTGCATCCACAAAAGTACCTCGGAGTTTCGTGGCAAGCAGGCAAGTCCGAAGATGGAGCATATCGAGCTTTCTTTGAAGGTTTGGGCGACCACAAGAGATTCAAAGGTCTGTATCGGTTGCGCAAACAGGCACAGCGACGCGATGCCTACGGTATATTCGGTTTGTCCGATCATTCCGACGGGTATTGGTTGCTGTCCAACGCCGTTGCGAAGGACTTTGGTGCCCTACGAGACTTCGATTTGTCTAAGTTGAAGACCACAAACCTCTTCGCGGAGCTTGAGAGAGAAGACGAAGAGGCGGTCGCATTCGAATCACTAACCACCCTAGCTGCACCCATCATCCGGGCCAATCCGAGCCTTCGCGGCGCCAGGCTGGCATCAACGCTATTCGACCAAGGCATCGGCATCACCGAGCTGTTCGGTCGATTCACGGAAAGAGACTTTACTACTGCTGCATACCACATTCTAGGAATCCCGGACAGGAGAAGTCGTGCCTAAGCAATCATCTATCGAATGGACCCACTGGACATGGAACCCCGTCACCGGGTGCACCAAGGTGAGCCAAGGCTGCAAGAACTGCTATGCCGAGCGAATGGCCAAGCGCTTGACCCTGATGGGTTCGCCAAGGTATGCGAACGGGTTCCGAGTCACCCTTCACCACGACCTGATTGACCTGCCTCGAAAGTGGCGCTCGCCAAGATTGGTGTTCGTCAATTCAATGTCGGACCTGTTCCATGACGATGTACCACTCGAGTTCATTCGAGCGGTCTTTCAAGTCATGGTTGAGTGCCCGCAGCACACGTTTCAAGTGTTGACCAAGCGGTCCGAGCGGCTGCGCATGCTTGGCTCGCTACTAACCTGGACTCCCAACATCTGGATGGGAGTGAGCGTGGAAGACGATCGTGTCAAGTCGCGGATAGTTGACTTGCAGGCCACTCCAGCAGTTGTCCGCTTCCTGAGTTGCGAGCCATTGATTGGTCCGCTGGAGGACCTCGATCTCGCTGGCATCCATTGGCTGATCGCGGGAGGCGAATCGGGTCCCAGGGCAAGGCCCATGCACGCTGAGTGGGTTCGGAGCCTTCGCGACCAGTGCCAGCGGGCTGACGTCCCGTTCTTCTTCAAACAGTGGGGCGGGGTTCAAAAGCATCTGACGGGCCGCGAACTGGACGGGCGCGTTTTTGACGAGTTTCCGGTGCGCCCGGCGATCCAGCCGATCGCTCAATTCGGCTAAACTTCCCCACCGCCTCTGCTGCAAGGGGCGGGTGGAGCGCGGATGATCGCAACAATCCTCGCAATGGGCCTGCTGACCATGACTCAAGACGCCGTCGACCCAACGAAGGGAACCCTCAAGGTCGTCACCTACAACATCCATCACGGTGAAGGCACCGATGGACGCTTGGATCTGCCGCGCATCGCCGAACTCATCCGCCGCGAAGACCCCGATCTCGTCGCGCTGCAGGAACTCGACGTCAAGACCACACGCGCCGGAGGAGCCGACCAATTGGCCGAACTCGCCAAAGCCACCGGGCTCCACGGCGCGTTCGGCAAGGCGATCGACCATGCAGGTGGCGATTACGGCGTCGGCATCCTCAGCCGTTGGCCGCTGACCATCGTCGAGAACCGCGCCCTGCCGAGTTCGCCGCACCGCGAAGCGCGCACCGCGTTGGTCGCGCGCGTCGAAACACCGTTCGGCGCGGTGCGGATGGTCAGCACCCACCTCGACCACAAGTCCACCGAAGACCGCAGCCGCCAAGCCGCCGAGCTTGTCTCGCTGGCAGGGCCGGAGCCCACGATTCTGGCGGGCGACTTGAACGATCTCGCGTCCAGTTCGGCTCTGGCGCCCGTGGTTCATGCCTTTCTCGATGCGGGCAAGGGCAGCGACACGCCCACCTACCCTTCCGACAAGCCCTCTCAGCGCATCGATTACATCCTGGCCCACCCCAAGGAATCCTGGAAGGTCGTCGAGTTCCGCGTGTTAGATGAGTCCGTCGCCTCCGATCACCGTCCGGTGGTCGCCGTACTCGCCTACGGCCGATGACACACCCACTTGGTATTCTCTCAAGAGCCGATGGTGAAGACCCTGCGGTTCGAGAAGCTCCAAGAGCGGCACATCCCCACGATCCTTGAGATCGAGCCGCTGGCCAACACGTGCCCATGGAGCGAACAGAGCTTCAAGAACGAACTCGTCAACGCGCAGAGCGACTTCCTGGTGGCGATTGGCGACGGCCAGGTCATCGGCTATGCGGGCGGATGGGATGTGATCGACGAGTTCCACGTCACCACCGTCGCCGTCCATCCGGACTTGCGGCGGCAAGGCATTGGCTTGCGCTTGGTCGTCCGCCTTCTCGAAGCCGCCAAAGAGCGCGGGATGGAGTGTTCGACCCTCGAGGTCCGGGCGAGCAACGAACCCGCGATCCTGCTTTACGAAAAGCTGGGCTTTGTGCGGGCCGGTTTGCGAAGGCGTTACTACCCTGACAACAAGGAGGACGCCGCGATCATGTGGCTTCACGACCTCCGGGAGTGGCAGGCGCCACGGCTTTGACTCTCCATCCCGGCCCCATCCTCGGCATCGAGACGAGCTGCGACGAGACCAGCGCGGCCATCTGGGTCGACGGCGCGATCCGATCGAACATCGTTGCATCCCAGATCGACCTGCATCGCCAATGGGGCGGCGTGGTCCCCGAGGCCGCCGCACGAGCCCACGTCGAGTCCATCGTGCCCGTCGTCGAAACGGCCCTCCGCGAAGCCGGTCTGAGGGTTGGCGACCTGAAGGGCATCGCCGTGACCAACCGTCCCGGACTCGTCGGCGCGCTGAACGTGGGTGTGACGGCGGCAAAGACTCTCGCCTTTCTCCACACCTTGCCCATTGCAGCGGTCCACCACATCGAAGGACACCTTCTCTCGGCGTTCATCGAACACCGCGACCTGCCCTTGCCCACACTCGCCCTGGTCGTCTCGGGCGGTCATACCGAAATGGTCTTGATTCAGGCGTTCGGCGATTACGAAGTTCTGGGAGGGACGCTGGACGACGCCGCAGGCGAAGCCTTCGACAAGAGTGCGCGCCTCCTCGGCTTGGGCTACCCTGGAGGACGGGCGATCCAGGAACGGGCTCTCGGCGGCAACCCCGAGCGGTACCGTTTGCCCCAAGGACTCGATGGCGACACGCGCGACTTCAGCTTCAGCGGACTGAAGACGGCGGTGATGCGTCTCGTCGACCAAGAAGGAGATGCCCTGAATGTGACGGATGCCGCGGCCTCGGTCCAGCACGCCATCGTCTCGGTTTTGGCCGATCGGACTGCACGGGCCGCCGAAGATCTGGGCGTACACTCGGTGGCGCTGGTCGGCGGAGTCGCCGCCAACCATGCCCTGCGCACCCGACTGGCGATGCGCTGCGAGAGGTTGGGTGCGACGTTTGCGGCACCTGCGATGGAGTACTGCACGGACAACGCCGCGATGATCGCGTTCGCAGGAGCCTTCCGGTTGGGGAAAGGCGAATGCGACGGCCTGGCGTTCGACGCGCATTCGAACGCCGGGCTGCCGTCCTTTACTTCGCCAACGACCGGATGACCGCGAGGATGATCGACGCGTTCGCCACGTTGCGGATCGTGCCCTCGAGTTCGGACTGCCGGTCCCGCAAGCGGATCGCCATGACTCGGGTCGGGATGAATACCGTGTCGCCAATCTCCAAGCGCGTCGAGCGGTTCGGCCGGATCACCGAGCCGGTGGCGCGGATCACCAGGATGTTGCCTCGGTCGGCGTCGCTGGTGTAGCCGCCCGAAAGGTTCACGTAGTGGTCCACGTTCTTGCCGGGCTCGAACAGCACGGCGGCGGGCACAACGACCGCTCCGACCACCGAAACCGTTGTCGGGCGTTCGGGAATCGTCACGATATCGCCGTCCTTGAGGATCAGGTCGTTGCGGCTGCCGCGGTCTTGCAGGGCGCGCACGAAGTCCACGTTGACGTTGCTGCCCGGCTTGATTTCGTCCTCCTGAAGGGGCCGTGCGGGCGAAACCGTTTCCCGTTTGAACAGGGGGTTGTCCGGCGTGATCACGCTGGGCGGAGGTTGCTGGGCCGACTGACCGGTCAAGGAAACCCCTGGGAAGGCGCCCTCTGTTGCGGCCTTGGACTCACGGATCTTGTCCACATCCGACTTGGCCAATTCGCGTTTGTACTCCTCGTCCGTGATCACCTTGAGCACGTCTTGCACTCGGGGAGTCAACTGAACTTGGCTGTCGCTCTGCAGGTAAGCCGGGTTGCGCAGGAACTGGCCGCCGGGCAGGAACGAGTCTTCGAGCAAGCCGCCCGCGCGCCGGATGAGGTCGCTCAAGCGCTCGTACTTCGAGTTCAGAGGATAAGGACCAGGGTACTTGACCGCGCCGCGCACCTGAACAATGATCGGCTTGTCCAGAATCTCGGCATCGATCGGGATGGTGATCGTGTCGCTGTCTTTGATCGCGACGTTCGCGGTGGGTACTTCGGCGAGGACTTCCTTCAGGCTGACCTTCACCGGAGGCGTCCCGTCGGGCACGTTGATCGAGGAGATTTCGACGATGTCGCTCGCGTTCGGGAGCGGTCCGCCAGCGCGCAGGATCACGTCCTTGACCCTCATGTTCTCGGCGCGGGGGAACGTGCTGGGCCGCTGAACCGCCCCGCTGATGGTCACGACCTGCGGCGATTGGAACACGGCCTGCTGCTTGGTGTAGACCGTCAGCGTGTCAAGGTCTTGGAGTTCCAGATTGTGTTCCGGGTCGCCCGCCAACGCCTTGCGAAGGTCCAGCTTGACCAAGGGACCGACGGTCTTGTCCGGATTGATCCGCTGAAGGAACGCCTGCTCGGTGTACGCATCCGGCAACGGGTTGCCAGCCAGTGCCAAAAGGTCACGCACGGTCATGTTCATGAACCGCGGATAGTCGGTCGGGCGCTGGACGGCGCCTTCGATCGTGACGCGTTGGTCGCCTTGAAACTCGGTCTCTTGGATCGAGTAAATGCGGACTTCGTCTCGGTCCTGAAGAATCGGGTCGAAGTCGCGGTTCCCCGCCGCGATCGCCTTGAGTTCGAGGCGGATGAGCGGGCCCGTGGTGCCGTCCGGGTTGTAGCGTTGCAGGAATCCGATCTCGGCCGCATCGGGAAGGAGGCCTCCCGCTTGGAGCAACAGGTCGCCCACGCGCATGTTGTCGGCGCGATAGAACTGGGCGGGACGCTGGACTTGGCCCGAGATGCGCACTTGGCGCGTGCCGATGAACGCCGTCTCCGCGATCGTGTAGATGCGAAGGCGGTCGAACGGCATCAGGGCCAGATTGTCGTTGGGCATGCCCGCCAACGCGTCGGCCAGTTTGATGCTGATCAGACTGAACGAACCGTCCTGGTTCAGACGGAACAGGTCGGCCCGTCCCACGAAGGCGTCAGGCAACAAGCCGCGCGCGCGAACGATCAGGTCCCGGACCGTCATGCCCGCCGTGATTTCGTAGCGTCCAGGCTGGTCCACCGCGCCTTCGAGAGCCACGGCGTTGATCGGCTCTGGGCGGATGCTCAGGATCTGGACGATGTCGCCATCGTAGAGCGGCGGATTCTGGCTCGGTTCGTTTTTCGTGATGTCGACGTCGATGAGCTTGCGCGCCTGACCCGGGTCGAGCGATTCGATGGAGACCCGTTGGGTCACGCCGCTTGGCTTGGGGCCAAGCGCAGCCGTCAACGCGTCGCTCAATTTGGCGCCGGGCAGCAGTTCGTAGATGGCCGGGCGATTCACTTCACCCGACATCGTCACGCGCGGGCCGACCGGCGGATAGTAGATCACGTCGCCTGGCTGAAGCGGCACGTCCTTCGACGCGTCGCCCGCCAAATAGCGGTAGAAGTCGAACGTGAGGGTCTGACCGCTCGAGCGCCGCAGTTCGATCTTGCGAAGCGAACCGCGGTTCGTTGGACCGCCCGTGAAGTACACGGCGTTGAACAGCGTCGCCACCGCAGGCATCTGATACGATCCGGGAGCGAACGATTCGCCCAGGACCACGACTTGGAAGCTGCGCAGTTCCTTCAGTTCGAGCGTCAGGTCGGCATCGCGGAGCCCTTGCCGGAGTTCCCGCCGCAGCAGGTTCATCGCATCGCCGAGCGTCTGGCCGCGCACGCTCAGCTGTTTGCCCGTGACTGGCACCACGACCGTTCCCAGAGGATCGACCAGCAATTCCGCGTCCGCAGGCGACTGGTTGGGCGACCAGTAGCGCATTTTCAGGCGATCACCGACGCCTAGTTGGTACCGCTCAGGCTGAGGCACCAGCACATCCGGCCCGACGCCAATGGTCAGGGCGTTCGCCTGAGCCTTCGCTGGGTCGGCCGCCATGGCCGCTCGCTGGGCCTCGATCGCGGCCCGGGGGTTGGCGAAGAAATCGTAGCCGTAGAAGGGCGCCTTGACGGCGGGAGTCTCGACCCCGGTCTTGCGCTGGGTGTCCTCGGGCTTGGCGGCTTCGCCCTGCGTGGCTGGAGGAGCGGTTTCGGCGCCTTGACCGGTGGTTTGACCCGTGGTTTGACCGTTGGTGCCGGCCGTCGTCGGTCCACCGGTGGTTTGACCGCCCGTCGTTTGGCCACCCGTGGTCTGGCCGCCGGTCTGCCCACCCGTTTGGCCCCCTTGGCCACCGGTTTGTCCACCAACCTGGCCCAAGGCCGCCACAACGAGTCGACTGATGGCGCCTCCATCGGAGAACACGAACGGGGCAATCAGCAGAGCAGCCAGGATCGAGAGCAAACGCACCTTCATAGGCCAACCGCGGCCGTCCCCTAAAGGAGTGACCGTATCCTCGGTTTATACCACGGTCCACTCCTTCTAGGTCCCGTTCAGCGCACCTTGGTGGCCTTCCAGATTTCTTCGCTGGGATAACGGTGCGACCACTCGGGAGTGGTGAACTCGTACCGCGTTGTCGCGCCAGCGGGTGCTTGCAGTTCGATCAAGTCGTCCACTTGGAACCCGCACGATTTCAGCAGCCGGAACATATCGCCGTGGCCCAGGTGGAACTCGACTTCCTTGCAGGCCTCCCACTCGAAGCGGTGCATCCCAAAGTACGGGCGGACCAAGCGGTCGCTGGTCCCATCGGTCGCGCCATGGCCGATGGTGGTCATCATCCACGCCCCGCTTGCCAAAAAGTGCAGCGTCCCACCCGGTCTGAGCAATCGGGCGGCCTCGGGAATCCAAGCATAGGGGTCGCACCAGATGCAGGCTCCGTACTCGCTGATGGCGAAATCGAAGCTCGCATCCGGCTTCGGGACGCGTTCCGCATTGCCCAGCTCGAACTCGATGCGCAAGCCGTGCTCGGCGCGCAAGCGCGCTGCGGTGGCCAGTTGGGCAGGGGAGTTGTCGATGCCGTAGACCTTGGCGCCGCGTCGGGTCATCCACGCCGACACATAACCGGTGCCGCAACCCAACTCGATCGCGTCCATGCCCGCAAGGTCATCGGGCAGCATGTGGACGTCTTCTTCGGGGATGCCCCAGATCCCCCACGTCACGGGTGTTTCGGGCCTCCAAAGACGCTCGCCCTCTGGGGCAAAGTCCTTGGCCCATGCGTCCCAGGCCTGACGATTGCGCGCGACATGTTCCGGAAGCCGTTCCATCGCCGCCAACCATACCGGACCAGGTAGCGATGCCATGAGCATTCGGCTGAGCCGAACCGATAACCCTACAGGTCCTCTATGGGAATCAGTCAACGCCCGGTGTACATGGCGCGCCAACCCATCTATGCGGTGGATGGGGCCGTCGTCGGGTACGAGTTGCTGTTCCGCCGGGCGCAAGAGGGAGGCGCCGAGAACATGACGCGGTCGGAATCGGCGATGGCTCTCGTCAACGCGCTGGTCGAAATCGGACTCGATCGGTTGGTTGGAGACCGTGTCGCCTACATCAACGTCACCGAAGAACTGTTGCTGGAAGACTGTCTGGCTGCGTTGCCCAAAGACCGCGTGGTGCTCGAAATCCTGGAAACGGTCCATCCGACACCCGAAATCGTGCAGGCGGTCACCCATCTCAAGGCTCAGGGCTACACCATCGCACTCGACGACTTCACTCGCTTTGGCGATCTGGAACCATTGGTCGAACTCGCTTCGATCGTCAAAGTCGATGTGCCCAGCGTGCCCCCTGCCGACCTTGCCAAGCTCGCGCGGCAGTTGAAGGGCAACGGACGATCGCTGTTGGCCGAGAAAGTGGAAGACCGTGCGACGTACGCGCGTTGCCGCAACCACGGGTTCGATCTGTTCCAAGGCTACTACTTCATGAAGCCCAAGGTCGTGGAAGGACAGGGCATGAAGACCAACCGTGTTTCCCTGTTGCGTCTGCTCGCCAAGTTGCAAGACCCCGACATCCGGCTGAACGATCTTGAAGAGGTCATCCGTGCCGACGTGACGCTCAGCTACCGCCTGATCAAGCTGACCAACACAGTGGACGTCGCGTTGCGGACTCCCGTACAGACCGTGGGACAGGCCATCCACTTTCTGGGTCTGCGCAAGGTCACCAGTTTGGCGACCCTGTTGACACTTGCTGGAGCGGACGACATTCCGCAGGAACTGGTCGTCACGGCGTTCACCAGAGCCCATATGTGCGAGAATCTCGCCAGAGCGAGGCACATGGCCGAACCCAGCAAGATGTTTCTCGCCGGATTGCTGTCGTTCCTTGACGCGATCCTTGGCATGCCCATGCAGGAGGCGCTCCATGCTCTTCCCCTCTCGGAGGACCTGCGTCAGGCGCTCGTGGATCCCAATGCGGCGAACGATGTGGCGTCGTTGTTGCGCGAGGTTCGGGCATACGAAGTCGGACGCTTCGACGATCTGGTCGACGCAACGGTCCAGTGCCATGCCACCGACGCGTACTTGTCGGCGGTCAGATGGAGCGAGGAGTCCGAAGCCCTCGCCGCCTGAAAAAACCAAAAAAAGATTCCAACTACTCCCCCGCACGATGCGACCAATGGAACATGCCGGTATTGGTCCGGCCATAGTCGGTCATCGAACCGAGAGAGAGGAGTATTGGTATGAAGAAAACGTTGGTCGCAGCATTGTCTGTCGTCGCCGCCGGGGCTGTGGCCCAGGTCGAGCTTTTCAACACGCCTTTCGGCATCACGCCGGGCCAAGAGGTCAATGGCAGCACCGGTACCGGTTCTGGAACGGCGCTCTTGAGCGTGGACCCGGGCACGCTGAACATCACGGGCACCATTGATGTGACCGGTTTGCCCTGGTCGGGCGTCACGGGCTTCCACATCCACAACGCCCCATTTGGCACGAACGGGCCCGTTGTGTTCAACTTCCCCACGAACGGGTCGGTGGTCGGCGAGAACCCCTGGACGTTCACGGTGAACGGGACGCTCACGCAGGCCGTCCTCGACTCGATGCGTCTGGGCAACTCCTACATCAACGTGCATACCGCGGCCAACCCCGGCGGCGAGATTCGCGGACAACTGGCCCCGGTTCCGGAACCCGCCACGATCGCTGCGCTGGGCCTCGGCGTTGCGGCTCTGGCCCGCCGTCGGCGCACGAAGAAATCGGCATAATCTTTCACGCACTCCACCCCATCAAGGCCCCGCGCAAGCGGGGCTCTTTACTTTGCGACAGCCGCCCGATGCGTCAAAATGGGGTCGCTCCATGAAACGCGCCCTTGTCATCTATTCCGGCGGCCTCGACACGACCGTCTGTGTCCCTCTCATGCGCGAACGCGGGTTCGACGCCATCTCTACGGTCACCATCGACGTGGGCCAACCCCTGGAAGACATCGACCAGGCCACCGAGCGGGCCCGCATTCTGGGCACCGACCACCATGTGGTGGACGCCAAGGACGAGTTCGCGCGCGATTACTGTTTCCCCGCCATCCACGCCAACGCCGACTATTTCGGCTACCCCCTGTCGACGTCGATCGCCCGACCCCTGATCGCTCGAAAAGCCGCCGAGGCCGGCCTGGCATTGGGCGACGTCGCGGCGTTCGTCCACGGATGCACGGGCAAGGGCAACGACCAGTTCCGCCTTGAGTACGGCCTCCGCATGTTTGCGCCAGACATCCCGATCTTGGCGCCCGTGCGCGAGGGCAATCTCACGCGAACCTGGGAGATCGAATACGCCGAGAAGGTCGGCGCGCCCATCGGCCAAAGCCGGGACAAGATCTGGTCCATCGACGAAAACCTCTGGGGACGCTCGATCGAGGGTGGACGCCTGGAGGACCCCGGCTACGCACCGCCGGAAGAGATCTTCCAGTGGACGGCCTCGCTCGAAGCCGCGCCCAACGAACCGCAGGTCGTCGAGATCGCGTTCGAAGGCGGCAACCCCGTCGCCATCGATGGCGTACCGATGGGACCCAGCGCGGTGATTCGCAAGGCCAACGAGATCGCCGGCAAGCATGGGGTGGGCAGGATCGACATCATGGAGGACCGCATGATCGGCCTCAAGGTGCGCGAGAACTACGAGTGCCCCGGCGCGACCCTGCTGCTTGCGGCGCACAAAGCGCTCGAAGCCCTCGTGACCACGCACGCCGAGCGTGCGTTCAAAGCCCTTGTGGACCAGCAGTGGGCCGACATGGCCTACAAAGGCCTGTGGTGGGAACCGTTCATGGAGGACCTGAACGCGTTCACGGGCTCGGTGCAACGGCGCGTCACAGGCACGGTCAGGTTGCGGCTGTTCAAGTCCAGCCTTCAGGTCATTGGTCGGGAAAGCCCGTTCGCGCTCTACAGCGAGGCGGCGGCGTCTTTCGACGACGAGGAAGTCCTTGAGCAAAGCCAAATGACGGGCATGGTGCGCATCCACGGTATGGAGTCCATCCTGTACAAGCGGCTCGGCCTCAACGGGTAAGGCGGGCGTCACTCGAACACGATGGTGCCCCGCAGGCTCGTCCCTGCGAGCATCTCGGCGTACGCGTCGTTGATCGCTTCGAGCGGGTAGGTCGGGCCGAGGATCGAATCCAGTGGCAGGCGTCCGTTCCGCCACAGGTCGGCAAGCTTCGGAAAGTCGCGATCCGGGCGGCAGGTGCCGTAGTAGGAACCGAGGATCGCTTTCTCTTGGCGCACGATCAGTGCTCCGGGCAAGTTGGTCGAGGAATCCACGGGAGCAAGGCCCGCCAGAACGACTCGCCCGCCTGAACGGGCAGCATGGAACGCCTGCTCCTGGACCGCGGGCTCACCGACGCACTCGACGACCACCTCGGCGCCATGCTGCTCGGTCGCCGCCTTCACGCCCTCGACGGCGCGTGGGCCGGCTTCGACGAACACATCGGCGCCGAGTTCAAGGGCGAATCCACGCTTGCTAGGGCGATCGACGGCCACGATCGGCGAGGCACCCGCCAATCTGGCGCCGAGCAAAGCGCTGAGACCGACGCCTCCCAGTCCGAAGACGGCGACGCTCTCTCCGGCTTCGACACGGGCGGTGTTCAGGACGGCCCCGACGCCCGTGGTGGCGGCGCAACCGATGGATGCCGCGATGCGCGCGGGGACGCCGGGCAGCGGCACGCAACAAACGGCGGGAACCACGGTGTACTCGGCAAAGCACGCCAATGCGCTGAAGTGGAAGACGGCCTCGCCACCGCGATGCAGCCGCGTCGTCCCGTCGAGCATGGTCCCAGCCCAAATCGGGCCGACGTACGCGCGACACAGGCTCGTTCGTCCGCGCAGGCAATCGTGACAACGCCCACAGAAGGGCGCCCAGTTGAGGGCGACCTCATCGCCGACCGACAGACCTTCGACTCCCGGACCAAGCGCCTCGACGACACCCGCGCCTTCATGGCCGACCACGCACGGCGTCGGATGGCGGGTGGCTCCGGTCACCAGGTGCCAATCGCTGTGGCAAACCCCAGCGGCCTGCACCTTGACCAACACTTCGCCGTGCGACGGCGGGTCGAGTTCGAGGGTCTGAACGGAGAACCCGTTGCCTGAGCCTTCGAAGACGGCGGCGCGAATCGCTCGACGCATGGCCCGGATTGTAGCCGAGGTGCGAGTTCATCTCGTTTTCATGCTAGTTGAAGTCCCGTTCAGGATTCTGGGGTTAGCCTGTTCATCAGGCAGGCGACCCGAAAGAGGTTGCCGCCTGGAGTAGGCAACATGGAAAACCGCAGAGTGTTGGTGCCTTCGGCACTGCTCGTCCTGGCCTTGGCTCAATCCGCCTCGGCGCAGATTTCGATCTCGCTCACGAATGGCGACATCGAGAACAACGTCACCGGCCAATTCGGCGCGATCGCGGGCTGGGGTCCGAACGGCGGCTGGGCCGCTCACAGCGGATTCGCTCGCCCGGGCAACGAAACGCTCGGTGCGAACTTCGGATTCTATTCCGCAGGGCTCACCGAGACGGTTGGCCAGCTTACGTCGCATATCATCCTCCCCGAGACCACGTACCGCTTCTGGAGCTTTGCCCAGGGCGGAGGCGACGACGTGGGAACGATCCCCTACCAGATCGGCTACGCGGCGACGACGGGACAGCTGAGTTCATTCACAGCATTGGCCACGCAGACCGCCGTCCTCGGCAACCCGTGGGTCGAGCAGACCGGCGTGACCTACACCACCGGAGCCGCCGGTGCGGAAATCGGAAAGGAACTCATCGTTCGACTAGGCGCCGGCGCGGACGGCGGAGCGAGCGACGTGTGGTTCGACAGCCTTCAGGCGACCTACGATCCGGTGCCAGAACCCACCACCATGGCGACGCTCGGACTGGGCGCGTTGGCCCTGTTGCGCAAGCGGCGCAAGGCCTGAGCTTCTACCCACCACGGTCTGAGCGGGTTTCCGCCAGACCGTGTTTCCCTCTCACCAAGATGAGCACAGCCTGCCGGGCATAGAGGCTTGTGGCGGGATCGTGGAACTGTGAGCCCGGTCAGGCCGTGGCACAGCGGTTCAGGGTCATCTCTCAAGGGTGCCACGGTCTGAGCGGGTATTAGCGTGTTGTCGTTCCAACCGCAAGGGTTCCGCCAGACCGTGTCCCCTCTCGCCACGATCATGCACGGCCTGCCGGGCAGAGAGGCTTGTGGCGGGATAGTGGAATTGTGAGCCCGGTCAGGCCGTGGCACCCCGGTTCAGGGTCATCTCTCAAGGGTGCCACGGTCTGAGCGGGTATTAGCGTGTTGTCGTTCCAACCGCAAGGGTTCC
>JBDHZD010000047.1:0-26430 GCA_039811705.1 Fimbriimonadaceae bacterium
CTCGAAGTCCTCGCCCAGGGAGTCGTACTCGTGCGGCGTCACGATCTTGTGCAGGGCCGGGAAGAGCACGGTGTCCAAACTGGTCGCCAAACGCCTTGGCCTGACCTACCTGGACACGGGTGCGATGTATCGGGCCCTCGCGCTCAAAGCGATGCGCGCCGGACTGACCGCCGACGATGGCGAGGCCGCCGCCGACCTTGGCGAGCGGACGACCATCTCGTTTGGGCAAGCCGATCCGCAAGCCGTCTACCTCGACGGAGAAGAAGTCACCAGCCAGATCCGACTTCCCGAAGTGGGCGACTTCGCCAGCGCGCTCAGCGTCCATCCGCCCGTGCGCCGGCTGTTGGTCAAACGGCAAAAGGAAATGGTCGCCGCGGGCGGTGTGGTGCTGGAAGGGAGAGACGTTACGACCGTCGTCGCGCCGAACGCCGAGGTGAGGATCTTTCTGACTGCCACGCTCGACGAGCGGGCCCGCAGACGGTGCGCCGAGCTACAGGCCCGCGGGACTCCAGCGTCTTTCGACGAAGTCCGAGCGCAGATCGCGGAGCGCGACCACCGAGACATGACGCGCGAGGACAGCCCGCTCGTTCTGGCTCCAGGCGTCCCCGAATTGGTCACGGACGGCATGTCGGTGGATCAAGTCGTCCTCGCAATCGTCGCCATGACGCCATCCGCCTGAGTCGTTCCCTCCGTTCACACACGGCCGAAGGCGCGTCCGCAACACAAAACCTGAAACTTTCTTAAACAAACTCTTGTCAGTTTGGATTCAGTTTGTTACAATGACGTCAGATTGGGCCCCTGCGACGGATCGCAAGATCGTTGCAGTACATTTTCTGTTCAGATTTGGTCTGCGGCCGGCGGGAGTCCAATCGGAGGAACACATATGCGACGCAAGGGCTTCACCCTCATCGAACTGCTCGTCGTCATCGCGATCATCGCGATCCTCGCGGCGATGCTCTTCCCCGTTTACGCCCAGGCCAAGGAGTCTGCCAAGAAGACCACCAACCTGAGCAACGTCAAGCAGATGGGCACGTCCATGGCGATCTACGCGGCCGACAACGACGACTTGTTCGCGCTGTCTTACTCTCGCCGCGACGACGGTCCCGGCGGCGGCATCGGCTCGGCGACTTGGAACGTCATCCACCCGATTCCCTTCGACTGGAAGACCTCGGACGTTTGGGACACGCCGTTCCGCCGGAGCCAGAACCAGACCTACTGGGCCAATTCCATGCAGCCCTACATGAAGAACTGGGACATCATGGACGGCACCGGGTTCACGAAAGTCCGCTCCACGGCGGACGCGGCGGACTTCGCCGGGGCCATGCGGCGCGCACCCGCGACGCAGCACTTCACCTACAACGGCCTGTTGCACACGCTCAGCACGAGCGAGGTGGCGTTGCCCTCGAAGCTGGTCATGTTCTGGAGCGGCAACGGCAACCGGGGTCGCGAAGGACGTGCGATCAGCAACCCGAACCTGCGCTGCGACTTCGCTGGAACGGTTGGCGACATCCCGTGCCGATTCAACCCCACCGCTCCTCCATACAGCGGCGGCTCGTCCTCCGGATGGGCGTGGTTCTGGGGAACGGGCGGTCAGTGCTGGGTGTACGGCAACGGCATGAACGCCAGCCGCACCGACACGTCGGCGAAGTTCTTCCGCGTCGGACCGAAGAACGTCCTGGCGCCGAACTACATCACCGACTACTACGGCACGCCGTTCGCGAACATCGACGCCCAAGGCAACCCGCTCACCATGTGGGGCTGCACCATCTCGGGCGCCACGGCATCCTACTCCTGCTTCTTCCGGCCGGATCAGGACCTGTTGCGCTAAGTCGAGCGAGCCAACGGGGGCGCCTATGCGCCCCCACGGGGCCTCTCCCAGCCGCCACTGTCAAGCGGCTGGGAGGAATGGCCCATGAACAGATGACAAAAAGGTGAAAAAACCCTTGTCATTCGGCGTTCAGTACGCTAGAATGGAACGCAATCCGGTACGCGCTCGGCTGTCCATCAAGTTCCTGACTTCAGCAATCGTTCATTCACGAGTTCGGGAACGGCTGGCAAAGCGTGTGCCGGTGGAGGAACACTACCTATGCGACGCAAGGGCTTCACGCTCATCGAACTGCTCGTCGTGATCGCGATCATCGCGATCCTCGCGGCGATGCTCTTCCCCGTCTACGCCCAGGCCAAGGAGTCTGCCAAAAAGACCACCAACCTGAGCAACGTCAAGCAAATGGGCACGTCCATGGCCATTTACGCTGCGGACAACGACGACCTGTTTGCGATGTCGTTCTCGTACCGCGACGACGGAACGTCCCGGTGGAACGTCATTCACCCGATCCCCTACGACTGGAAGACCTCGGATGTGTGGGACACCCCCACGGTCAAGGCTTCCAACACGACCTACTGGGCCAACTCCATGCAGCCCTACATGAAGAGCTGGGAGATTCTGGACGGCACCGGGTTCACCAAGGTCCGCTCGACGGCGGACGCGGCGGACTTCGCCGGCGCGGCCCGACGCGCTCCCGCGAGCCAGCACTTCACGTACAACGGCCTGCTCCACACGTTGAGCACCTCGGAAGTCGCTCTGCCTTCCAAGCTCGTCATGTTCTGGAGCGGCAACGGCAGCGCCGCCCGAGAAGGCCGCGCCATCAGCAACCCGAACCTGCGATGCGACTGGGCAGCCAGCGCGACGCCGTTCCAGTCCTGCCGCTTCAATCCGACGGCGCCCCCCTACTCGGGCGGCTCCTCCTCGGGCTGGGCGTGGTTCTGGGGCACGGGCGGCAAGGCCTGGGTGTATGGCAACGGCATGAACAGCAGCCGCACGGACACGTCGGCCAAGTTCTTCCGCACGGGACCCAAGGGCGTCGTCGCTCCCAACTACATCACCGACTACTACGGCACGCCGTTCGCCAACATCGACGCGCAGGGCAACCCGCTCACCATGTGGGGCTGCACCATCGCGAACGCGACCGCGTCCTACTCCTGCTTCTTCCGGCCGGACCAGGACCTCTTGCGCTGAGCTGAACGCGACCGGTCGCAGAGCCGTCAGGCTCTGCGGTCAAGACGACACGAACCTCCCCCGTACGCGCGGGGGCGGTTCGTGTTCGTCTGTTTAAGTGAAATCCATCTGAACAACCGCTTGTCTGAGTCTTTCGCCTGATAGAATCGGGCTGTCTACGGTGCGGTGGCAGCCAGAGTTCCGCAAAACGCTGGAATCATTTCTTCATCGAGCGGCGAACGGCGACCTCTTGCCCCGTGGACGTCCATCGGAGGTCAGCAAGACAATGCGAAAGGGTTTCACCCTCATTGAACTACTTGTCGTCATCGCCATCATCGCGATTCTCGCGGCGATGCTCTTCCCCGTTTACGCCCAGGCCAAGGAGTCTGCCAAGAAGACCACCAACCTGAGCAACGTCAAGCAAACCGGCACGGCCATGGCCATCTATTCGGCCGACAACGACGACCTGATGGCGCTCGCCTTCAGCACTCGCGACGACGGCACGGCACGCTGGAACGTCATCCACCCGATCCCCTACGACTGGAAGACCTCCGACGTGTGGGACACCCCCACGGTCAAGCAAGCGAACACGACCTATTGGGCCAACTCCCTTCAGGCGTACATGAAGAGCTGGGACATCCTGGACGGCACCGGATTCACCAAAGTCCGGAACGCCGCCGACGCCGCGGACTTCGCCGGCGCCGCGCGACGCGCCGCCGCCACCCAGAACCTCACGTACAACGGTCTGCTCCACACCTTGAGCGCTTCGGAAGTGGCTCTGCCCTCCAAGCTCGTCATGTTCTGGAACGGCAACGGCACCTCGGCCCTCGAAGGTCGCGCCATCACCAATCCGACTCTGCGATGCGACTGGGCTGCTGGTGCAGGCGCCCTGGCCTGCCGCTTCAACCCGTCCGCTCCTCCCTACACCGGTGGCTCCTCCTCCGGCTGGGCTTGGTTCTGGACCGGTGGCGCAGCCGCCAAGGCATGGGTCTGGGGCAACGGCATGAACAGCAGCCGCGTCGACACGTCGGCCAAGTTCTTCCGCGTCGGTGCCAAGAACACCATCGCCCCGAACTACATCACCGACTACTACGGCACGCCGTTCGCCAGCATCGACGCCACGGGCTCGCCCATCTCGATGTGGGGCTGCACCGTCCCGAACGCGACCGCGTCCTATTCCTGCTTCTTCCGGCCGGATCAGGACCTGCTGACCAACTAAGTCGGCAATCAGCGCAAGTCGGGCTCGGCGGCTTCGGCCGCCGGGCCCTTCTTTGTCTCAGGAAGTGCCAGAATATGGGTTCAACGATGAGCCAAACGGTGGTCCTTCCCGATCTCCAAGCCAGTGCCCCCTCCACGAGTGGCCGCTGGATGCTCGTCATCTTCAACAACGACAGCACGACATTCGACGACGTCATCTTCGCCCTGATCGAAGGCACGGGATGCGACCTTCAAGAGGCCGCCATCGAGGCATGGGAGGCCCACACCTATGGCGAAGCACCCGTCCACTTTGGCACCGAAACGGATTGCGCACAGGCGGCAGAACCCCTGAACCGCGTCGGCGTTAGAACCGATGTGCGGCCGGAATGGCCCGATTGAAGCACTCATGGGCGCATCGCTCCCCGTCCTCGAACCCTCATCCACCGATACCGGATTCGGCGGCTGGATCGTCACCGTTTACAACAACGACGTCAACACCTACCAAGAGGTCATCGAGATCCTCATGCGGGCCACAGGCTGTTCGTTTGACGAGGCCTACATCGAAGCGTGGGAAATCGACCACCTCGGCTTGTCCGTTGTGCACCATGGCCGCCAAGACGAGTGTGAGCGAGTCGCCGCGGTGATCGCCACCATCGGGATCGAAGTGCGCGTCTCGGAGATGGACTGATGATCACCGCTCTCGCCTTCCTCTATACGTTGACGTTGCCTGCGTACACCTACGAGGTGAACGTCGAAGCCAGCGGCGCGTTGACCCAACTGCTCCGAAGCGGCACACTCTCCGCCCAGACCAGATTCGAGTACCGTGTGGCAACACGCGATCCCGCGCCCCAGGTCGACTTCCAGGCTGCGGGTGCAACGGCGACATGGAACGGCGCGAAGCTGCCGATCAACGAAACCACCACGGCCCAGTTGTTCCCGCCGAAGAAGATCGTCATGGGCCAACGGGGGGTCGCCTCGGTAGACGGCGCGCGTTCGAGCGGCATGTTCGCTTTGCCGTTCGCGGATGAACTGCCCAGACGCATCCTCGCCCCGGCGAACCTCCCAGACCAGTTCGGACCCGATGCCGAGTGGACGGAGACCTCGGGTGGACTCACGCTCAAGGCGCGCGTTCTCGAGGCGATTCCGCCGGACATGAAGCGGTTGCCCGCCAAGGATGCCGTCATTCTCGGCTTGACGCTCGAAGGCGACTTGGTCGAAGCCGATAGGACGCGCTCTCTGCGCGGCAAAGGGTACGCCTTGCTCGACCCCAGCCTCGGAGTCGGCACCGGCATGGTCCTAGAACTCTCGCTCTCCGAAAGCGCCAAAGGCAACGATACGGCCAAGGCAACGATCACCGCGACTCTCGCCACGCCCAGGCCGGCCCCGGCACCTCCGCCACCTCCCGCCAACGTTTGGGATCGGTTCACAAATTGGGCGACCGATACGTTGCGCTGGTCCAAGGAGCAAATCGCCTCGTTTCGAGGCTACTGGTCGCTGGTCGAATCGCTCCTCGCCAACTCGATCGGCGGGTGGGTGGATCTGCGTCCGTGGCTCGAAGGCCTGATTCGAACCCACCTCCGTATTCCGCGCTGAGCCCGTACAGACAGCCCCGTCGTGGACCCAACACCGAGGAGGTGGGCGTATACTGTTGATATGGATACGGTGACTTTGGTGTTTGAGCCTGCAGAAGAAGGTGGGTTTTCCGCCTACGTCGCCGAGGTTCCCGGGGTCAACTCCCAAGGCGCGACTCTCGAGGAAGCCAAGGCCATGGTGTTGGAAGCCCTGCACGAAATGTTGGAGTACCGACGGGAGAAGGCACAGGCGGCCCGCTCGACTGGGACCGTTGTTGAACGCGTCGCGTTTGTTTAGCCTTCAAAGGCTCGGGTGACGAGGAATCCCAAGGTCGTCGCAGATACGACGTGCGGTGTTGCGGACGATCGTCTGGTGGCGAGGAATCTGGGTCTCCCTCTCTCCAAGTGCATTCTCCCAGATGTCATGGTTCGAACCGTGCCGGACAAGTTGAGCCCCGTGTCGGCGAAGGTGCCTTTCCAATTCGTTGCGGTTCACGTCTTACGGCTCCAAGTTACCCGCTGAAGTGATGGCTGAGTCACGGCCTCAGGTTCCCATCGACGGGCTACCGCACAGCCGGCGACGGGCTGAGAACGGCCTCGCCGACGGCGAACGAACGACGCAGATCAAGCAGACAAACGCGTGTCCGCATGCCGACAAAATCCTCGCCGCGGTCCAACTCCACGTAGTAACCCGAGTCCGTCCAGCCGATGATCTTCGAGACGTTGTCGAAGGCTGAACGCCGTACGTTGCACTCCAGCACTTGCGACCGGCGATAGCCCAAATGCTCGCGGTCGAACTGCTCGATCGTGCCCGTCTTGATTTCGTACTCCTCGTACTCCATGTCGAAGTTCGCGCGCAGATAGATCCCGCGGCGCAAGTCGTGCTCGAGCTCCTCGACGTTTTCACCATCCGGACCGATGAGCGCCTCGACCACAGCCGGGTGACATTCGACCAGATAAGCGTTCCCCGGCTCGCCGAGTTTGCGGCGCATATCGCGCTCGATCCAGAGCGACACGGTCTCTTTGGAGGGAATCCGCCCTCGCCCTTCGCAGGTCGGACAGACCTCCATGATCGTCTCGGTCACCGATTCGCCCGTGCGCTTGCGCGTGATTTCGATGAGGCCAAGGGACGAGATCTTGCCCACCCGCGTCCTCGCGCCGTCTCGCGCCAGGCGGTCTGTAAAATGCTTGAGCAGTTTCTTTCGGTCCTCTGCCGACTCCATGTCGATGAAGTCGATGACGATGATGCCGCCCATATCGCGCAACCGCAACTGGCGGCAGACTTCGTCGGCGGCTTCTAGATTCGTGCGCAGGATCGTGTCGTTGAGCGACGTCGAACCCACCTGCTTGCCCGTGTTGATGTCGATCGCCGTCAGCGCCTCCATCTCGTCGATGACCAAGTAGACGCCGGACTTCAGCCAGACCTTCTTGTCAAGCAACCGCTCCAATTCCTTTTCGATGCCGTAGTGGTCAAAGATGGGCGTCTCCTTGTCATAGAGTTGGATGCGGTCTCGCATCTGCGGTGCGACGGCCTGTGCGGCGAGCTGAACCTTCTCGTACTCGTCGGGATCGTCGATGATCATCTTGTCGATCCCTTCGCTGAAGATGTCGCGGAGCGTGCGGTAGAGCAACGTCTGGTCGCGGTGTACGCACGCGGGAGCCTTCTGCCGCTTGGATGCGCCCAATACCTGTTGCCACAGGCCCTCCAAGAATTTGACGTCTGCCCTGAGTTCGGCCTCGGTCCGTCCCTCGCACTCGGTGCGCATGATCAGCCCGAAGCCTTTGGGCAAGATTCGATCGCCGATGCGGCGAAGCCGTTCGCGCTCGGAGCGATCCTCGAGTTTCCGACTCACGCCGACGTGCGCCGATTCCGGCATGAGGACGACATAGCGTCCCGGCAGGGCGATACGCGTGGTCACGCGTGCTCCCTTGGTGCCGCGCGGTCCCTTGGTCACCTGCACCATGATCTGTTGACCAGGTTTGAGCAGATCCTTGATCTTGCGGCGCCGGAGTTCGCTCCGCTTGATCGAGGCTGGACTGTTGTCTCGATCGTTCTCCTCGGGCAGAATATCGGCAACATAGAGGAACGCATTGCGCTCCAAGCCGATGTCCACAAACGCGGCGTCCATGCCCTGCAAAACGTTCTGAACGACGCCTTTGAAGATGCTGCCCACCACGCGCTCTTCCCGCTCGACGCGGAATTCCATGAGCTTCTTGTCTTCGAGGAGGGCGATGCGGGTTTCGCGGTTGGTGCAGTTGACGAGGATTTCGGTGTTCATGCGCAATAAGCCTATGGTTCGCGCGGCGTTCGCTTGGTCCGGCCAAGGTCGTTCGTGGGGGGCCGACGGCGAGCCTGCTGCGTTGCGATATTGTACCGGAAGGCCGGTCCGCCCCAAGTTCGATGCGCCATAATCCATGCCGAAGATGCCTCTCCGTCAGGTTCCCGCACCTCGCCCGATTTTCGAGAAGTCCAGCCCCGGCCGAATCGGTTGCAACCTCCCTGTCGCCGATACGCCTGCCGTCGACATTTCGGCGATTGTCGGCGAGACGCGCGACGACTTGGGTCTGCCCGAAGTCGGGGAACTCGAGGCGTTGCGCCACTTCACCAATCTGTCGCAAATCAACTACGGCATCGACACCGGCTTCTACCCTCTGGGTAGTTGCACGATGAAGTACAACCCGCGCATCAACGAGCGGACGGCGGCGCTCCCTGGCTTCGCCGCACTCCATCCGATGCAGCCCGCCGAGACGATCCAAGGCGCCCTCGAGATCCTCCACGGCGTCCAGGAGATGCTCAAGTCCATCACGGGCTTCCCGCACATCTCTCTTCAACCGGTCGCGGGCGCGCATGGCGAGATGACCTGTCTGATGCTGATCAAGGCCTACCACGAATCGCGCGGCGAAGGCGCTGCACGCCGCGTGGTGCTGGTCCCCGACTCGGCCCACGGCACAAACCCCGCTTCGGCGGCCCGTTGCGGCTATTCGGTCAAGTCCATCCCCACAGACGCCGACGGCAACACGGACTTGGCCGCCCTTGAAACGGCCCTCGATGGCACGGTGGCCGCGTTCATGGTCACCAACCCTTCGACGCTCGGCCTGTTCGAGCCCAACATCGCCAGAGTGTGCGAATTGGTGCACGCCGCCGGGGGCATGGTGTTCTGCGATGGCGCCAACATGAACGCCATGGTGGGCACCACCCGCCCCGGCGACCACGGGTTCGACTGCATGCACCTGAACCTGCACAAGACGTTCAGCACCCCGCATGGCGGCGGAGGTCCCGGATGCGGCGCGATCGGGGTGGTCGAAGCCCTCGAGCCCTTCCTGCCCGTGCCCATCGTCGAAAAGACCTCGGAGGGCTACCGACTGGTGGACGACCGGCCTTCCACCATCGGGCGGGTCTCGCCCTTCTTCGGTCAGTTCCTCATGGAGGTCCGCGCGTACACCTACCTCCGCGCCTATGGCAAAGAGCGGATGGCCGACATCTCGCGGCACGCCGTCCTCAACGCCAACTACGTCATGGCGCGGGTCCGGCACGTCTTGCCGCCCGCGCACGATCGCCCCTGCATGCACGAATGCGTCCTGACCGCGAAGCATTACAAGAAGTTCGGCGTACGTGCGCTCGACATCAGCAAACGGCTGATCGACTACGGCTTCCACCCGCCCACGAACTACTTCCCGCTCATCGTGCCCGAAGCCATGATGATCGAGCCGACCGAGACCGAGTCGAAGGAAACGCTCGACGCGTTCTGCGACGCGCTCATCGCGATCTGCAGGGAAGCCGAAGAGAACCCAGATCTCCTGCACGCCGCCCCGACCTCGCAAATCGTCGGTCGCCTGGACGAGACGAAGGCCGTCAAAGACCTCGACGTCCGCTGGCGCAAGCCGGAGTGATGGGCGGGCTTACTTCCTGACTGCGAAGTAGGCCGCCAACACCAAGAACGCGAACGAGATCGCGTGGTTGGTCGTGAGTCTCTCTTTGAACACGATCAGGGCGAACACGGCGAAGCTGCCCACCGAGGTGATCTCCTGGATCACCTTGAGTTGCGTCACGCTCAGCCCCTCGTAGCCGTAGCGCGTCGTCGGCACCAACACGCAGTACTCGATGAGCGCGATGCCCCAGCTCGCCAGAACCGCTGTCCAAATCGGGGCCTCCTTGAACTTGAGGTGTCCGTACCAGGCCACGTTCATGAAGGTGTTCGAGAGCGTGAGGAGAAGAAGGGTGACGCCAGCGCGAGCGAGCATGATCGCGCCGGGTATACCCCGACGCCCGGAGGGAGTTCCGGGCGCCGGGGCCAGCACCTCAGCGTTCGAGCTTCGCCTGCTTCGCGACGAGGACGCCGTTGTCCAGTGCGCCCTCGATCTTGACGCGGCCAGCCGTTGGCAGACCCGCGAAGAACGCCTCTCGCGAGATCTCGCCGTCCTTGTTGCGGAACCGCGTGGCCGCCGTCGTGCGGACGGGCATGGGGTTGGTCGGCGGGATGAACCCCTCGTACTCGGCCGCGTTGATCGAGAACGTGCCGTCGCCCACCGAGATGTTCTGGGCCGTTCCCTTGATCTCGACGTAGCGCCCTCCCGGCCCTCCGTGGCTTTCGTCTTCGAACTTGCACTTGGTGGCCGTGAGAGTGTTGGTCGCGGCGTCGAAGCGACCCTCGACCTCGACGAGCGGCACCGAGCCCAGACCCGCGAAGAACTCCTCGGCCGTGATCCGCACGCCGCCATCCGTCATGTACACGGTGGATGCATTGGTTCGCACGCGTACGGAAGTGACGGGAGGCACAAATCCCTCACAAGCACGGAGTTCGACCGTGAAAGCGCCGGCACTCGCGTCGATCGCCGACGGCGCACCCTTCAACCCGTGGGGGTCGTCGCCCGAACTCGGCCCGTTGTGGACCTTGACCTCGGTAGCGGTGAGAGCGTTCAGAGCCGTGGAAAACGCACCACGAACCTCGACCCGCGCGCCATTGGTCAGTGTGGCGTTTGGTTGGCCGTTCGAGTTGTAGATCCGGGTCGAGGCATCGCACACGACGCCGAACGCGCCGCTGGGCCGGCTCAAGGTGAAGCGGAAGTTGGGCGACTCGCCCGTCAGGCCCGAGATGGTCCCGTGATAGTCTTCGAACTCGTGGCGATTTTGGTCGCCGGACGGCCGTGGACCCATCTGGCCGCTCGGGTGAAGCCTCGCGCCGTCATCCGTCCAACGCGCCAGAGCAAGGTCGAGGCTCATGCCTTGTGGTCCGGGCCGAAATGGCGTGCCAAAGGCAATGGCAAGAGCTGCATCGTCCAGAGTTCTCGCTTGGGACGCGGTGCCGCCCGAAGGAACGATGGTCGCCGCAGCGTTCATATGGATGCGCGCGCCCGTGTAATCCTTCGCCGGCACACGGGCGTTGGAGAGGTAGCGGAACCTCGCGCCAGACGCATCGGCCAAAGTCGCGGCGTCCACTTGCTCGCCGCCCGCCGCGGCGAACACGACGGTGGCCGAGCCGTCCGCGCTCAACAACTCAATGCGCTCGATGCCCAGCCAAAGGTGGTCGAAGGCGCCGGTCGAGCCGGCGGTCAGGAAGAGAGGCAGATTGGCTTCGGGGGTCGGGCCCGAACCGGAAGAGGCGCCGCCGCCCCCTCCGCAACCGGCAAGCGTCAGTGCCGCCAAGGCGGCGAGCGAAAGCGTGCTTCGTACGTTCATGGTTTCCTCGATCGTAGAGGAGTCCGCTGCGGACGAAGGTGATACAGCAACCTGTCAAGCCGCCGAACGCCAAGCGCGCCGCAGGCTCGCTACGACGATGGCCAAACTCAAGATTAGCCACCCCGATGCCCAAACCAACGGAGGGATGCCCGAAAGTCCCGCCAGAATCGCGGCGTCGCTGTGCAACCCTGCGCTCGAGGCCGCATAGAGCGAGGCGAACGCCTCGGCCGACGTGAGACACAGCTGAACGCCCAAGAACCGAGCCAGGAACATCAAGGCTTGGCCCTTCATCCACTTGGCCGAGGCGAACGCCACCGCGGTCCAGAACAACCCCGAGGCCAGCCCGATGCCGTCGCCCCGCACCAGAAAGAGCATCGACAGGCCAAGCGAGACTCCCATCGCGAACAGCGATTGACGAGCGCCCCTCTCGTTGCCGGTCAGGGCGATGAAAAGCCCGCCCAGCAGCGCCGTCCCGACGTAGCCCGAGGACGCCACCAAAAGCGCATTGCCGCCCATGACCGGCGTCTGTCCGCTGCCGTCGCCGTAGACGTAGATCGCCTGAGCCAATCCACCGGAAGCGAAGGCCGCCGCCGCGTGCCCGAGCTCGTGCAGGTGGGTGTTGAGGTAGATGAGCGGGATCAGGACGAAGCGGAGCGGCTCGACGAACCACGACGCCAACGCGACGGCCGAAGCCGCCAGCAACAACGTCTGGTCGGGACGCATCCTAGGCTTGGTTCGAATCTGGGCCATCGCTCGCTCGGCTACTTCTCATACGGACGCAACCCGACGCGGTTTCGCTCCCCAGTGAGCCGTTGAGTCCTTGTTTCGTCCCGAGTGTCTCAAAGTCGCCCGCTGGCGCCCACTTCGGTGGACGCTGTCCGAGCCAGCTAGACTCTGGACGCCCCCAGCCGTGTACTAGCCCTTGACAACTGATGACACCACCTGCTAACGTTCCACCCATGCTTGTGATGGTCGTTGCCCACTTCATACCCCCCCCCAACGGTAACCGCCCTTAGTTTGGATCACGGGCATGGGTCGCATGCAGCCCAGCCAGGGACAGCCGTTGCGAGAATCGAGTCGGACTGGGAGCTCGAGTCCCAACAGAGCAACATGATCGAGTCGCCGGGCAGTGTGGTTGTCGTCCAAACATCTCCGATTGCAGCTGATTTCACTCTTGCCCCCTATTCAGGCAGCCTGAGTAGCCACAGGTTTGGAAAAGTCGTGGCCCAGCAGGTGCTCGCAGGAGCGCCGATCGAACCGCCCTTGCCGACTTGGTCGTCGCCTTACGACCCATTGGTCAACAATTCGTTTTCGTACCAGTACCACGGACCCCAAGGGGCAGACCCAAGTGGTTCGCTCCTTATTCCGGCGGGCTGGTGGTTCGAGCACAAGATTCAGTTCAGCGAGACTACTGGGCTCTACAAGACTCAAAAGCGCACAACTCCGTACGGACGAGTCAAAATGACCTACGACGACCGCTGGTGGACGGGCGAGACGAGATTGCTCAAGGATTCGGAAGAGGAACCTCCTGGTGGGGGTGGCGGATCGTGACCCTGGCCGCTTGCATTGCCACCCTTCTCTCACTCGCCTATGCAGATCAGCCAACGAGTCGCACAGAGCCATTCACGGAGGGTGTGGCGATTCTCGCTCCACTCGATGCCGTCGCAGATGCCCGCAAGCTCTGGTTGGCGGAAGATCGCGACGATCTCGCCGAACGCGCGTCCTCGCTCGGATACCGGTTGCTCGAGACAAAAGCGATTGATCGAGATACGGTCAACCTTGTGGTGCATGCCGATTATGTTGAGCAGGGAGGGTACGCCTTGGCGGTCGAGGTGGCCAAGTACCTCAAAGGGCACGATCCGCTGAGGACCCTCGACCTTGCTGACTTTCCTGAACAATTGCAGGCGGCGCTGGAACCCGCTTTTAGGACGCTTGCAGGTGGGTCGTTGGGTGCGAATCGCTCCATGCGGTTCGCCATCGAGCCTTTGCTCTACGTAGGAGTGGAGGATCCGACAGCCCCACGGACGATCGGGGCACCCTCGCTCTACGACCTTGCACCAAACCTAACGCGCCCCGCGACTCACCCGTCGCGCCTCGACGGCGGCAGGGACGGTTCACGCAACGCGGACATCCATTCGTCTTTGGTAGCCCAGACCAAGGCCGAAGCGGCCTCTCTGGAGAATGCCACCGTCGTTTACCTGCGAGCCTCCAACGATATGCAGCGTGTCCGCTGGTCCCAAGCCTTATGGAAAGCAGTCGAAGACCGAATCGGCGCGCTCTGGACGGAGTTCGCTGCGCTGCAGCGAGAAGAAGGCTTGCGGGTGTTTCGCGAGCACGACCTTCTTGGAGAGTTGCAGTCAGGTCGTGCGGTGTTGTCCGGCTTGCCCCCGACCACCCGCCGGGCAGTGGAAGCCGAGCTCAAGAGGCACAACATCGCAATTCGAGACGACTTGGTCGTGGTGCTTCGCACGAGCCAGTGGCTGATCTGCTTCGAGAGCGCCCCCAATACTTGGGAGGGCCGACCGCTGTCTCAGTTCTTGTTCGGCTCAAGGTCAAGATGAGGTGTTGCGCGCCGCGCCTCGACGCGTTGCGCGATCGCCTTGCCCATATGGACGATGAGAAACCCGGCAAACGTGCCGCTCACCCAACCCAACAGGACTTGCGACGGATAGTGCACGCCCACGTAGATCCGCGAAAGGCCGGTCAACAAGGCCAGAAGCACCCACGGCAGACCCCACCAACGCATCGTCGCGCACATCACAAACGCCACCGCCGCCATGTTGGCCGCGTGCGAGGAAGCCGTGCCGAAACTGGTCAACGCGTCGGTGCGCAACAAGACGTTCTCCAGGTCGACACAGGGGCGCAACATCCGAAACGACAACTTGAACGACTCGGAGAACTCGTTGGCGACAGGAAAAGCAAGAATCGCCATGATCGCCGCACGCCGGGTGGTCTTGCCCGCGAGCAACAGCAACACGAACACGACGGCGAACGCGATGCGGATGGGGGGCGTCTTGATGCCGTCGCTGAGCAACTTGAACAGCGGCTCGAACCGGTCGGGCCACTGGTTCACCCAGTAGAAGAGCCTCACGTCGAGTTCGCGCACGTTTCATTGTGGCCGACGTAGAAGGGAACGAGATGGGCTGGCTCGGAAGAACTCTGGCGCGCGCCGTCTGGGCGTGGATGCTTTGGCTGATGCGGCGTCCTCCGATCAAGCGCACCCGGCGATGGGTCGTGGCGCATGCTCCAAGCCGGATCGCCGAAAGCATCGTCCGCCAAGACCGCTTGGCCCTGCGCGTGGGCGAGCGTCTGCTCACCGTGGTGTTCAACCTCGTGCTGCTCAGCCTGTTCCTGCAGGCCTGCTACGCCGCTGTCGTCCTCTTGGCCGACAGCGGCGCATTGGGAACGGCCAAGCCCTAATCGCCGCTTCTGCCGAACGCGGAGCGCAGGATCAGGAAGTCCGCGATATTGACGGCGTTGTCACCGTTCGTATCCCCGTTCGTCAGAGCGAACGACCCAACGGCGGGTTGGATCTCCTGAGTGGATCGGTGTGTCGGAGCGCTGGGCCCTAGCCTTTGTATTCGTCGGCGACGGCGCGACGCAACATGGCTTCGGCGATCTCCTCGCCGGTCGGGTTGTATTCGCCGGCTTCGATGCGCGCCTTGAGTTGGGCGACGAGTTCTTCGCGTTCGGGCATGGTCAGTATCCGCTTGGTCAATCGGCTGATCACGTCGCCGTTGCTCTCTCGATAGCCCGGTTCGATCAAAGGACTGGCGTCCTGGCGAGGTCCCTGCTCCTTGAGCTGGGACAAGACTTTCTTCAGTTGTTCGTCCGAAATCCGCATGGTCTTTTTCCTCAGACCGTGACCTCGAACAGGCATCCCGGCTGTCCACGGGGGACCCTAGGCTTTGCGTGGTCGGAGTCGCCTCCGCCGTGCCTTTTTCTGTCGTCTTGTCGACGTCTAGTCCAGTCATCGGCGGACCCCGGTGATTTCAACAGGGTCCCCTCCGACTTTTTTCGCCAGTTTACGCATTCCGCGGCTATCAGAGCGACTTCGTGTTCAACGCTTCTATCCTCGGGGGTGGCGCTTGGGCGATTCACTGTCAACATTCTCGGAATGAAGGTCGCCCGGCGGAGAGTCGTTCAAGGTTGGTCCCACAGATGGGGGACATTACCAGCACGTCGAGTCTCCAGTCGGCGGTTCCACGCGCCGATGACTGTTGTGGAGACAAACCGTTCCACCATGAGACTGCTGACCACCACCCTCGCCATCGCCGCCCTTGCGACCGTCGCCTCGGCCCAACTGACGGGCCGCGTCTTCAACTATACGGCAGACGCCCCGATCGACGCCGACCACTCGATGGCCGGCTCGCCCGTGCTGAACTTCACGGCCCAGGTCACTGTGAACCCATACCTTTACGTGAGCGGCGTCTTCGGCAACCAATGGTCTGTGGACGGCCCGGGAGTGGGCACCGACGCCCAGACTCAGATCATCACCATCTTCCACAACGAGACGCTCAACCTCGACTTCGAAGGCTTCGGCGACGCCGCCAAGGTCTCCGGCTCGAACACTGGCACCCTGACGATTCCCGTCACGGCCTCGGTCAGCTTCTTCAATCATGTGGACAACACCCTGCTCACGGCATTTCCCCCCGCACCCGCCGTCGATCTCAATTCGTTTTTCTCGGCGGCCTCCCCGACCTTCGGCGCACTGGCCTCGGGCGGTGCGCTGCGCATCGAACTGACCCGCGAGCTTTCGCCCGATGCCGGCGTGGGCCCTGGCGTGTACGAAGCTGGCGGCACCGTGACGATCGTCCGCTCCTGACTTCATCCGAAGCGCATCTCCTGATCCTCCAACCCCGTTTCCGAGACCAAACCTTAGGAAATGGGGTTTTTTCGTTCACAGCCCCTGCAACAGCGACGCAGATTTGGTATAAAGGAAGCGCGCCTGCTCCGGTTCAGCCGACGGTGGGTGAAATCCACGCTTCGGAGGTGTCTGCCTATGAATAGAATTTTCGCGATCCTGCTCGCGCTCGCTGCTTTCGGTGTCGTCATGTCCGGTTGCTCCCAGCCCTCGGGTGAAGAAGGCGGTTCCACCGCTGGCGCCGAGAAGAAGGAAGAAGCCACGCCGGCCGAAGGCGAATAACAGCGCCGAGCAACGGATCGCAATCTTGATCCGTTGGGGGCCCCGCGACGCACGTCGCGGGGCCTTGTTACATTTCTGGCCCACCTGGAGGCGAGGCTTGCCGAGCCAAACCCCGTCCCACCAGCGAAGCCCCTACATCACCCGGGAGAACGCACGGACCTCGTAGAGCGTGCGCTTTGGCATCGAGGCCTCGAACGCCTCGGCGGACGCCCAAAGGGCCAGCCCGCTCACTTCTTCCTCCAGTTGCTCGCGGTGGCCGACGATGCCGCCCATGAACCCCTCGAGCACGGTCAGTTCCCCAAAGATACGCTGAAGCTCCTCGGCCAACGCGAAGCCATGACCCGTGTCGGCGACACGGTGGCTGACCGAGATCGTGCCGCCCAGCGGGACGTCGGCGGGCGACGCGCCGAGAGTCTGGTCCACGATCAAGCGGTGGACGTCGGGCGCGTCGAGCAAGATGGCGTAGATGTCGAACATCTGCGGGCTCGTCCCCCACGTTTCGTAGCCGCGCAACGACGCCTCGACGGATTCGTAGTGGACGGTAAGCATGAACGCGCCGGATTTCGCGGGGTCGCGCCAGAACACGTAGGACTTGCAGCCGGGCAGGTTCTCGAACCGCACCTTGGTCTGCTGCGTGAGTTCCAGCAATCGGGCTTGGTGGGCAGGATCCACCTGGAGACTCGTGAGCGTGACGACCTCGGGCATGCCTGACATTATGCGTGAAGCTTCAGCCAGGGAAGTCTTGGTGTCCGCCGGAATCAACGATGCGCTTGCCAAGGTTCGTCAAGGGGCGACACGACGTCGCCGACCACCTTGGCCGTGTGGCGATGCTTGCCAAGCGTCCACTTCTCGTCGCGATCGGCCGGAGAAGGCACGAGCATCGCGATCGGCTTCCCTCGCTTGGTGATCAGGATCGGCTCGCCAGTCTTGCCGACCCGACTCAGAAACTCGTGGCAATGGGTCTTGAACGCCGTCAAGGTGATGGTCTTCATGGTGGCCCATTGTGAGTGGTCAGTTAATGCTCACGAGCCACCCGCCGCTCCCATCGACCCGCTCGACCAACCATCGGTCGCCCCGAATGTTCGTCGCGCGCAACCGGGCATCCGCAACCTTGTTCCACTGCGAGCCCTTGATCTGATAGATACGGTGTACGACGGGTGCAGGTTTGTGGCCCAGGTCGAGACGATTGGCATCCAACTCCTTCACGCCGACGAACACGCAGCCATCGCTAGTTAAGCTAATGCACTCCACGAAGCCCTGTCGTCCTTGGGCCGCCGGAGCGCTCAGCACGCGTGGCTTGGAACCATCCGCTTTACCGATGGCCACATGGGTAAACCCATCCTGTGAGGGAACTCCTCCTTCTAGAGCCGCAGTCGGCAAGGCCGCTACCACCGCATTGGTTTCGGAGTTCCAAAGTAGACCCCTCACAACCCTTGGCTTGTCCCACGGATAGAACCCATAGGGCAACCCAAGAAACATCTCGTGCAGTTTCGGCGTCTTGCTTGACCTCGGCCAACGAATTGAGCCCTCACCGTGAGAATCATCGGGAGAAAGCCGTGTTTCGGATTCCGGTGGCGGAGTCACTGTTCCGACGCCAGCTACCACAAGGGACAGGGACAAGTCCCGCACATCCAAAATCGGTTGAACGGCTCGTCCCAAGCCCGTCGCCCCCGCGATCATCGGGTTGAGTTCTTCGGCTATCAGGCGAACGACCCCGACGCCTGAGTACCATCGGTGCAGCGCGGCATACTGCGGAAGGTCTGAGTGATGGGCCACAAGGACGTCCTCTCCAGTGCGGCTGGCGAAAGGTTGGGTCGCTCCACTGCCCATCCACTGGCTAGCTTGGCCCCGGGCCGCACTCTCCGTGTAAAGCCCAATAGCAAAACCTCCATGCAGATCACGGAACAAGTGTGGCAGGGAGCCAACGGCCGTCCCACCTTGGAGGTTGAAGCGCTTCAGCCCAGTACCGCCTTGCAGAGCCCGCTCGAAAAAGAACCGTCCGTCCTCGCTCAAAATGCCTTCGGGGTCCTTGTCGTCTCCCGTCCGACTTCCGTCGCGGGTCCCTATCCAATGGATGGGACTGGAACCCGGTCGGATCACCGCCGTCGCCGCCTCATGGGCGATCGAGAGACGTGGCATCGGCCCATCGGACTGCAGGAGCCATGTGAGGAAAAGGGTGAAAACCATGGTTAGTTCGGCGTAAAGGTCGCTCGCAAACCTGCAGGCAAGGCAGTTGGACCAGCAATCACAAGATGATGAGAGATCGTGGCGACTGAGCCAGGCGCCAAATCGTACTCGCTAAGCCTCAGTTCTTCTGCCTGTGAAAATCTTACTGGCCCAAACCCATACTTCGCAGCACCGAGCTGGCAAGCTCCAATGACATTCGGGTAGGCAGGGTTCTGTGCAGAATTCCAAGCTGCGAGAGATGAGTACAAGTCTATTGACTCTTCTCCGGTGTTGCGCAACTTAAAGGAAAGGTGGAGATCGGCCCATAAAGACCCATATTGCCCGTGTTCCCCGCGCAGATCGGATCATCTTGGCGAAAGACGAAGAGCTCTGACTCCTTGCCCGTCTGATTCCATTTTCCGATGGCAACTTCAAAGAGTATCTCAGGATCATTCCCAGACGGGCGCTGGACATACTCTTCGCCTAGCATGGTCGCGGTCACCCCGCACCATGGCCAGGACCCGCGACAATGGCTTGACTGCCCAGGGAACAACTCTGTTGGAGTGTAATCATTGGCACTGGTTGACCACACAGTGCCGAGCCTGACAACCCCAGATTCCCCTTCAATGCTGAACTGATGCAGAGCCCCAATTGTGTGACTGTTGGGGACCTGGTGGGTATCTATCCTGTGGTAGCTCCCCACAGGTACGACGCCATTACCGCTGTCGTCTTTATCCAGCGATTGGTAAATCTGGGCTTTGGCGAGGCACCGACCGATGGGTGAGAGAGCGGTTCCGCTGCTTGCCTGACGATGATGGACGATCACTTCTTACTTCTGGCCCTCGCCCTTTGCAACCAAATGTACGAACTTCGTCGATCCGGATGTGTTCTCGTGCCAAACAAGCACTCGAAAACTTGGGTTTGGATGCGCCTCGAGGTCGATATCAACGTAGTAGAGCCAGGCGGCGCTTGCCCCATTCGGAATGGCTGGCGGAGTCTCGGGTTTATCGCTGACGATGAGCCAGCGGCTGTAGTCGCGGCTGACCTCCTTGTTAAAGTACGCCATGCTCGCTCTGGCCAGCGCACCGCTGGTGGCACCCATGTCAGGTTGATTGCACGACATACGCTCTCAGACGGTTCAGCCTCCTTGTCCGTTTCATCTCAACTCGCTTCCCTTGTGCACCCCAACCTTGCAGGTGTAGGCGACGGCTTTTTCAGAGCAGGAGGGCTGCGTGGGGTGATGCCAGGACGCGGGTGAACTCAGCGAGGCACGTGTGACGGGCGTATAATGGTGAGCAAAGAAGCCCTCATCGGGGCGGAACAAAACTATGACCGACAGCTTTCCGATCCGCCGCGTCGACCACGTCCGCTTTCTGGTTGGCAACGCCAAGCAGGCGGCCTATTACTACCACAAGGTCTTCGGCTTCGACATCGTGGGCTACCATGGCCTGGAAACCGGCCTGAAGCACGAGGTGGACTGGCTGCTCGAACAGGGCAACACGCGGTTCCTTTTCACGGCCCCCTCCCGGCCCGGCCACCCCCTCGCCGACCAACTGCGTCTCTCGGGCGATGGCGTGATGGACGTCGCGTTCGAGGTGGACGATGTGGATTGGGCGTTCAATGCCGCCGTCGAGCGAGGCGCGAAGCCCGCCAAGGAGCCCTGGACGCTCCGCGACAGCCGAGGCGAAGTGCGGTTGGCCGCCATCCACACGTACGGCGCGACGCTCCACACGTTCGTCAACCGCGACAAGTTTAGCGGCAAGTTCCTCCCTGGCTTCGAGGATCGCGACGTGCGTGGCCACAGCGTCGGCATCGAAGAAGTGGACCACGTCGTCGGCAATGTGGAGCTTGGCATGATGAACGAATGGGTCAAGTTCTACGAGCAGGTCCTCGGCTTCACGCAGCTCATCTCGTTCGACGACAAGGACATCTCGACCGAGTACACGGCCCTCATGTCCAAGGTGATGGCCAACGGCAACGGCCGCGTCAAGTTCCCCATCAACGAGCCCGCCGAGGGCAAGAAGAAGTCGCAGATCGACGAGTACCTCGAGTTCTACGGCGGAGCGGGTGTGCAGCACATCGCCCTGCTCACCCACGACATCATCCGAACCGTGACCGAGTTGCGCGACCGAGGCATTGAGTTCCTGCGCGTCCCGGCGACCTACTACGAAGCGCTGCCGCAACGCGTCGGTCAGATCGACGAGGCCATCTCGGAACTCCAGGACCTCGGCATTCTGGTGGACCGCGACGAAGAGGGCTACCTCCTCCAGATCTTCACCAAGCCGGTCACCGATCGCCCGACCCTGTTCTACGAAATCATCGAGCGCAAGGGCGCGAAGAGCTTCGGCAAGGGCAACTTCAAGGCCCTGTTCGAAGCCATCGAGCGCGAGCAGGCGTTGCGCGGCACGCTCTGACAGGGTTCGGAGGTCACACCAGCTCGATGGGTTCTTCAGGGCTCTGATCGCTTGACGAGGCGAGCAGTTCCGCGACGTCGCGGCTCATCGGGCCACCAGTCCTTGAGGAGCTCCATGGTGGCGTCCAAGCGCTGTTGTGGCGTCATGTCGCGCCACCTCTGGAGCTTGGCCCGTTCGAGTTCGGCACGGTCTCCAACCTCGAGGATGCTTCTCGGATTCCATCGTTCTCTTTCTACCGTTAGGCGGGCGCACCCTCACGCCCGGAGGGCTTCGAGGTATTTGAGCCCCGACCCCGTGTTGAACAGCACGACCAACTCGTCGTTGCCGATCAGACTGCGGTCGAGGAGCCGACGCGCCGCCGCATACGCGGCGCCCCCCTCGGGCGAGGCGAACACGCCGGTCTTGGACGCGATCTCGCGCGCCGCCCACAGCATCTCCGCATCGCTCACGGCCATCGCCAACCCTCCGGAGGCCCGCACCGCGTCCAAAATCAAGAAATCGCCCACGGCCTTCGGCACACGCAGCCCCGAAGCTGAGGTGCTCGCGTTCGGGAACTCGGCGGCGAACCGCTCGCCCGACTCGAACGCCCGAACGATCGGCGCACAGCCAGTCGCCTGAACCGAGACCATCCGCGGCCGCTCCGCACCGATCCACCCAAGCTCCTGCATCTCGTCGAACGCCTTCCACATGCCGATCAGACCCGTGCCGCCCCCCGTCGGATACACGATCACGTCCGGCACGCGGCCCAATTGCTCGACCAGTTCGTAAGCCATGGTCTTCTTGCCCTCGAGACGGTACGGCTCCTTGAGCGTGCTCATATCGAACCAACCCTCCGCCTCTTTGCGCGAAGCGATCAGCGCGGCGCAATCCGTGATGAGCCCATCCACCAGCTCGACGCGCGCTCCATGGCATTGCGCTTCGACGACGCACGCCAGCGGGGTATCGCTCGGCATGAACACGAACGCCTCCAGCCCTGCCGCCGCCGCATAGGCGGCCAACGCACCACCCGCATTCCCTGCCGAAGGCACAGACAAGCGCTTCAGCCCCAGGTGCCTCGCCATCGCCACCGCAACCGCCATGCCCCGCGCCTTGAAACTGGCCGTCGGGTTCACGGCCTCGTCCTTGATCCACCAGTTGGCGCGCAGCCGCTCGGCGAGATGCAAGGGCGTGCCCCCTTCGCCCAAAGAAAGGGGCTCGCACGGGGGCAAGACCTCGCGGTACCGCCACAAACCCTTCGATCGACCAAGGAGGGCATCGCGCGGCATCGTCGCAGGCGACAGGTCGTACCGCGCCAGATAGGGTCGCCCTGCCGGGGACAGGTTCAACGGGCTGCGCCAGTCCGATCGCTCGCCCGTCAGAGAGCATTCCAGGTGGGTCATGCGCGGGTGGCTTCCTTCAGCGAGCGAATGCGATCCACCAGTTCGGCACGACCCGACCCGCCTTGCCAATGATCCGCGAGCCATTGGACCAGCCAACTGCCGATCACCGCACCGTCGGCCACTTCGCACACCATGCGCACATGATCGGGCGTGCTGATCCCAAATCCCACACAGACCGGAACGCTCGTCCGCGATTTGACACGCCTCACCAAGTCCTGAACGTCGTGCGGAACTTCCTGCGCCGCGCCCGTCACTCCGGTCCGAGAGACCGCGTAGACGAAGCCGTTGGCCCGCTTACAGACCTCGTCAAGGCGGGCATCGGTCGAGGTGGGTGCGGCCAGGAACACCGAAGAGATGCCGCGGGCGCCCGAAGCGGCCACCCAAGCATCCGACTCTTCAGGCGTCAGATCGGTGAGAATCGCCCCTGCTACGCCAGACTTGCCTGCCCGCTCGGCGAACGCGTTGAGGCCCATCCGCAACACGGGATTGTAATAGCCCATCAGCACCGTCGGCACCCTGTCGGCGAATGCTTCCACCGTGTCCAACACTGCGCTCGGCGTGACGCCACGGTCGAGAGCCCGTTGCGTGCTGGCCTGAATAGTAGGTCCGTCGGCGATGGGATCGCTGAATGGAATGCCCACCTCCACAATGTCGGCGCCCCCTTCGACCAAAGCCTCGACGACGGCGGGAAGATCCCCAAGCGCAGGGTCTCCAGCGGTGACATAGAGGACGAGGGCCTTCTCGCCACGTGCGCGAAGACCCTCGAAGGCGATTTCGATCCGACTCACGCCTACAGTTTGACCGCTTGCCCCGACGCCTTGCGCTTCGGCGTGAAGTCGAGCGGGTAAACCACCTTGGCGACGATGCGGCTCTTGAACTCGGGAGCATTCGGGTCGCCCAGAATGAGAAAGTATTCCGCGCCGAGATTGCCCGACTGACGGTACGCGAGATAGCCGTTGATCTTGTCGTCGCGCATCACCATTCGTCCCGCAATCGAGCGATAGGCGTCGATCTCGTAGTTCAGGCTGACGATATGTTGCCGCGCCCGTTCGTCGCCCAACGAGAGCCAACCGAACGATCCAGAAAGGGTGAGTCTGTTGGCGAAGCGGTAGTTGCCGCCGAAGCCGACGTCGTTGTATCGTTCGCCGGCCACCGTGCCCCCGGTGATCCCGAAGTTCACGCGCCGGTAGGGATTGTTGTCCGGGTAGGTGACGCCAAGCGTATGGAATCGATCAACGTTGCCGAAGTATTCCGACTGGCCCCAAGAGGCTCCCACTTCCAGCCCATTGCGGAAGTCCACCTCGTACCAGGCTTCGGCCCCACGTTGGAAGATGCCACCCCCCTCGGCCTGAAAGTCCGAGAACGAGACGCCGCCATCGGTCTGCGCGATGGGTCCCGTGGCTCCCTCCCGCTCGTAGAAGAAGCCGCCTTGGACTCCTTTGAACCCTCGGCGCGGCGCAAAGCCAAGGCGAGGAAGGAAGTTCTTGGTGATTTGTTGGAAACCGACGAAGCCGTTCCAGTATCGCTCGCGGTAAGTGACGTCGAGGTCGAGCCGGTGTCCTTTGCCGACCGCCGAGTCGTCGGAGACGTCGTAGAACACGTCGCCGCCCCATCGCTCGCCTTGGGCAAACGCCTCGATGCCCGCCGCCGTGTTGCGAAGGCCATTCGCACGGTCGTCCAAGTGAACCGCTCCCACTCGAACCAGATTGTCGGTGCGAAACGTCTTCTCGTACCTCATGACGGCAGCCGTCTCGCGGTCGAACCGTGTGGTCGCCAACGCAGAAACCATTTCCTTGTCCGAGACCCGCCCGAACGCCTTCGCCCCCACGTCGAACGACCGCAACCGCTGGGGGGCAAACATTCGGACCGAACGGCCACCGAACGAGAGCGTGTCGATGCCTTCGACAAAGAACGGCCTGCGCTCGTCGGCTAGGCGCTCGAACCGCGAGTAGTCGAGGCTGAGGACGGCGTTCTCGATGTTCTTGAAGTCCGGGTTGACGCTGAGCAGCGACGTGAGCCGGTTGCCGACTTGGTACTTGGCGTCGAAACCCGTGTTGAATTCCATCCCGTCGGCCTTGCTCGTACCAAGGATTTGGTAGGGCAAGACCTGCAGGGTCGCCGCGACCTCCGATGCCGGGACGTCCACCCCCTGCCACACGCCGTTGCGCTCGAAACGTTCGTTCGAACCCAGATTCGACCACAGGTAGGTGCTCTGCAATCGCGGGATTCGGCGGCCGAAGTTGATCTCGACATCCCTCATGCCGGGCCCGGGCAGGTGCAGCACACGCCAAGGGATGCGCAGTTCCATCTCCCATCCGGTGTCGGTCAACCTGCTCTTGGCCTCCCACTCGCCTTGCCACTCGCGCTTGGCTGCCCGTCCGCCCGCAAACTCGGCATTCGCTCCGCCGCCCGCACCCACGGCGAACACCGTGAAATCGTTCTCTTGAAACGTGCGGAACGGATTGATGCCCACAATGACGTGATCGTCGCCATCGACGCTGGAATCGCGCCTGTACTCGACCGCCCGGATGAGGTTGGGCTGCGGGTCGGTGCAACGCATCGCGCAATAGATGGCCTCGCGGTCATAGGCAATCCAGACCTCGGTGCCGAACGGGTCCTTGGAATCGTCGCCCGGGTTGCTGAATCCGGTCGTCCTTGTCTGGTCGGGCCACTCCTCGGGCGTGATGGTGGCGTCGATTTTCGGTGGTTGCGCTATGCGGTGCGAAGGCAACCGCCGCGAGTGGTCGGCCATGGCCGTCGCTCCGAGGACCGCAACCGCGACCAGGATGGTGGGACGCATAGCTTGCAACCTTACGCCAGCGTGACAAGCACCGTGGGACAAGAGGCCCAAAAAAGGAACGGGCCGGTCCCGTTTCCGAGCCCGGCCCTACCTCTTGCGTCAGGGACGTCCCTTACGCGGCCCGCTGTTCGCTGAAGGGCGACTTGAGCAGACCCATGCGCGTTGCAGCCTGGAAGGCCTGGACGCGGTTGCTCACTTGCAGCTTGGCGTAAATGTTCGCCAGATGGAAGTCCACCGTTCTCTTCGAGACGAAGAGCTTGTCGGCGGCCTCCTGGCTGCTGTAGCCCTCAGCGATCAAGCTCAGCACTTCGATTTCTCGTCGAGTGAGCCGCACTGCGCGCTTCGGTACGTCAGATCCATTGACCATCGTTCAACCACCTCTATTGGCTTTTCCAGTTCACCGTGTGTCTTCTTCCACACGGGCCAGCAGATTTGAGATGGAATTTTCGCTATCGGCAAAATGGCCTAGCGCTACCGCAGCTTTGCCGTGTCAGCGGTCCCGCCCGATGGGAGCGAGTGCCGTAGCCCGGCCGTCTCGGCGGTTCGCAAAACGGGGTCAAACGCACGCGCCGACGCGCTCGAACCCCCGAAGCAGGCCGACGCCGTCGTCGCCAGCCAACAGGGCATCGATGGCCCGCTCCGGGTGGGGCATCATGCCGAGCACATTGCCTCCTGCGCTCAACACGCCCGCAATGTCGTCCGCGGAGCCGTTGGGGTTGGCGTCTGCCGAACGGTGGCCGCTCGAATCCGTGTAGCGGAACGCGATCCGGTTCTCGTCCTGAAGGGCGCGAAGCGTCGCCTCGTCGCACGTGTACCGCCCCTCGCCATGCGCGATCGGGATGCGGATCGGGCGATCGAGACCGTGCGTCCACGGCGACGTCCGATTCACCGGCGAAAGCCAAACGGGCCGGCAGATGAACTTCTGGCTGGCGTTCTGCATCAACGCGCCGGGAAGCAGCGGCTGCAACCGCTCATCTGGGGCGGCAGTGAAGCGTGGCTGCTGGCCGAAGCGCTGGCCCGCCAGCGGGCCTCGGTGATCTTGAATCCGTTGCAGGATTTACCGACTGCTTTCGACCGGCTTGCTT
>JBDHZD010000048.1:0-26112 GCA_039811705.1 Fimbriimonadaceae bacterium
ATCGTCGGGATGCCGGTCTCCATTTCGAGCAGCCTGGCGTCGGGTGTTGTTCCGATGGCTTCGGCGAGGTCTCCCGCAGCGGCTTTGATGCCTTTGGCGGTTCTGACGACGTGGTTTGGGACTTCGATGCCGGCGTGCCTTCCGAGGATGTGTTCTGCGGCCGCTCTCCGGGCTTCTTTCTCGACGGCTGTTCTGACGTAGGCTCTGGCTCCCGGGTCGAGGTGTGATTTGGTGGCGCACCAGGTTCTGGTGGCTTTGACGAGAGCGACGTAGGCTTCGGACTCGACGTCGTCTGGGTCTGCTCGTCGTTGTCTGGCGATGTGCCTTGCGATTCGTTTGGTTTCGTCGAGGAGTTGTACTGCGAGGGTGTCTGCGGCTTCGGTGGTGGTCATGCGTTTGGTGGTTCGGTGGTCGTTGGGGTTGGCTTTCCCCCCGCAGGGGGCGTTTCCCCGAAGGGGCGTTCGATCTTCACGAAGTGAAGTGTTCGTCTCCTTTCCGCTCGCATGGGGCTCCTCGTTCCCCGGGCTTGTTTGACGTTCGGCTCGTTTCGCAGTTGTTTTGACGCTTCAGGTTCGCGGAAAGCACCGAAGGTGTGGGTCTGGCGTAGGTCCAGACAATATCTCCCCCTTTCCCCCACTTCCGGGGGTTCTTCAAAGAATCCCAAAGAATCCTAGCCGGGATTGTTTGTGGGATTCTTTGGACTGTGTATAGGATTGTTTGTGTGAAGTTACACTTTCAGAGGGTCAAAATCGGTCTGTTTCTCCAAAGAATCCCCTGGGATTGTTTGACGGGGGGGTTGTTGGGATTCTTTGGGTGTTCGTCGTTCGCCATGGTTGAATCGGTTAACTGGATCTCGGCGACGGTTTCGAGCCTCTTGGCGATGTGGTCGAGGAGTTCGTGGGTGTCGTCGAGGTTGATGCCTCCGACGGTCGCGACGATGCACAGAGCCAGATGGCTCGGCAGGACCGGGGCGTCGAGTTTTGCGAGGCAGGCGTCCGCGTGCGCGGTCATCAGGGCGACGAGCTCGGGGTTGCGCTTGTTGTTGCTCATTCCGTCCACCATGCGGGTTGTTCTTTCCGGGTCTCTCCCGGTTCGTCGAACGGGTCGATGTCGGGCGAGAGTTTCCAGATCCACTCTCCCTGGTAGCCGCTCTTGGACTTGACGGCCACCCCTTGGAGTTTGCGGACGGCGGACCACAGTCCGGCTGCGGTCGCGGCCCGCTTGACGAATGCGGAGTCGAGCCCTTGCGGGTTCTTGGTCAGGAGGGCGATCAGCCACTCCCTCGGGTCCTCGGTCGATCCGGGTCTGGCCCACGGGTCCTCGACGTCGGGGAGGAACTCGACCGCGTGTCCTGCCCGGCGGTACGCGAACGACTCGCCGCGCGGGTTGAGGATGGAGCCTTTGAGGTCCTGCACGACGACGACGCCCCTCATCTCGGGGTGCCATCGGGCTACGAGCTGGCCTCGGTGCGAGTTGCGGAACTGGACGCTGCCGAGGCCCATGTCGGAGGTCGCCCTTCCGGTGTTCGATGCGCCGGTCTTGCCGGTGTGGCGGATGTGGACCCCGCTGGCTCCGGTGGCCGCGTACACGTTGGCGATGCGCTGGAGGACCGGCCCGACTTCGATGGACTGGTTGCCGTCGCGCAGAAACGACAGGAAGTACATCAGCGCGTCCACGACGACGAGGGTCGCCCCCGTTTCTCGGATCGTCTGCTCGAGGACGGCGCACCCACGGGCGTCGAGGTGTTCGATGGACGTGCAGTAGGCGATGGCGCCTTCGACGCCTCCACACGCCCTGTACACGGTCTCGAGTTCGTCGTCCCCGTCTTCGCCCCTGTGGAGGTACAGAGTCTTGGCGGGTTCGCACCTGGCCGGTCCTGCGGCCGGGTCTATGCGCTCGACCGGGGGCACGATCCCCTGGGAGAGACAGGCGGCGATGGCGAGGGCCAGAGAGGACTTGCCGACTCCTCCGTCCGCATCGAGGAGGATCATCTTCCCCGACGGGAGGTAGGGCTGCCAGAGGTACGACAGGGCGACCGGCTTGAACGTGCCGTTGTAGACCACGGTCTCGGCCGTCGGCACCCCCGAGAGGTCTGGGCGCTTGACGAACTGCGAAAGCCTGAACCCTTGGGAGAAGTGGTCCCAGGCGTCGTCGCCCGGGCCTTTGGTCGCCGATTCGACGAACGCCACGGCCTTGGCGAACCGCCTGAGTATCGGGGCGACCTTGTAGCGCGCCCACGCTTCTCCGGGCTCGTCTTTGTCGGCGACCACGACGACCTTGGCCCCGGTCAGTTGGCGGGCGAACGCCTCGTCGAAGTTCCCGGCGCCCATGCCGTGAGAGGTGCCGCAGACTCCTGCGACCATGCAGGCGTCGGCGCCCTTTTCGCCTTCGTTCAGGTAGACGGGCTTGCCTTCGCGGATCGCGTCGAGGACCTCGGGGTAGTTGTAGAGGTACCTGCCATCGCCTTGCCCCTCGATCCAGTTCGAGCCTCCATCGACCGAGTGTTCCCAAAGGGCGAACTTCTTGCCGTCGGGTTTCTTGGTGACCGTCTTGCGCTGGACGGGTCGTCCGCGTTCGTCCCGGTAGGTGTGGATTCGCTTCTGGCTGACCGGCTTGCCGTCGTCGTCCCCCGGCTTGCGCGGGAACAGGTGCTTGCGCTCGAGCCCGAGGGCGCCGAGGATGGAATCGGTCGAGCATCCCGCGAAGCACTTGACGCCGCAGCTCCCGTCGGGGTAGCGGCGGACGGAGAGGGACTCCTTGTGCGTGTCGTTGTGCGCCGGACAGAACGCCTTCCAGCCGCCCGACGACCGCTTGGCGTCGGGCAGTTTGGACAGGACGAGTTCCACCGGGTCGTTCATGGATGGATCAATCGAAGTCGGACAGACTCATGGCCCGTTGGGCCGGTCGGCAGGCGGATTGAAACTCGCGGGCCGCTCGCAGCACTCGCTCTTCTCTCGGGTCGGCGACGGAGTGAAGCCTGCGCGCCACGCGCAGCATGGCTTTCAGGGCTTCCTCGATCTCCTCGGGGCTGGGGGGTTTGGCGTCCTTGCTCACCGGACCAACCTCGCGATTCCGATCTTGACGCCGACGTCGTCGCCGCGACGTTTCTCGCTGACGCAGCGGGCTACTTTGGCGTCGTCCTCGATGAATCGCATTCGGACCATGCAATCGATCAGGTCCTTGACCCAGTTGTCGAGGTCCGGCTTGGTGGAGTGCCAGTCCCATCCCAGGGCTCGAACCTTCTTCGAGTCCCCGGCTCTCCACGGCCACGTCACGACGACCGCAAGTTCCACGACGCCCGTGATCGGGTCGGGCAACTGGTACGGCTCGAGGGTGCTGTAGAACGAGGCTTGAGCCTCGTTCTGCTTCTTGCTCTTGAAGAACACGGGACGCCCGTTGACGACCGTCATCCGCTTCTGCTGCGCCACCGTGGTCGGCGGCAGGATGTTGAGGTCGAGGACCACGTCCCAGGCTCGTCCGGCGAAGACGCTCAAACCAGTTCCCCCGTCTCGACGAAGTGTGCGAACGCCGCCTCGGCGACGTCTCGGGTGGGGTGGTCGGCGATCGCGATGATGCGGTCGCGCATCCCGTTCTTGCAGACCCACACGGTGAGCGAGCAGTCCACCGACGACTCCTTGTACTCGGCCTCGTAAGTCTCGCCCGCGACGGCCTGCGCGGGTTCGGGTTCGACCGACTTGATCTCGCGCTTGTTGGACCGCTTCGCCGCGATGTCGAGCGCCCTCTGGTCGCCCGAGAGGTGGATGGTGATCCCTTGGACGACGACGCTGCCGACGTCCCTGAGCCTGACTCCTTCGATCCGCAGGGACCCGTCTTCGATCAGGTTCTCGAGTTCGTCCACCACGGCCTCGTAGGACTCTGCTGCGGCGTTGCACAGCTCGAGGATCGGCACGGGGTCGTCGTCGCCGTCGAGCGCGCGGTCGATGAGGAGAGAGAGGATGGCCGGCCCGGTGAGCCCTCGTTCGGGCTGGGCCAATCCGGCGTAGGCGAAGATCTTCTTGGGCATGGCTTTGTTTTGTGTTCCTGTTCAGCGGGGCCGCACGGGCTTGCCGCCTGGGTCTTTGATCTCGATGGTCGTGAACAACGGCTTGCCGTTGTAGTTGGTGCGCCGGGAATGCTCGGCGATCGAGACCGCTTCGTCGAGGGATCGGCACTTCGTGACCCAGACGTCGGGTCTGCCGAGCGCCTTGGCCGAATCGGGGTCGAAGGTCCGGTGGACGGTGTAGCCGGGGAGTTCTCCGCTCACTTCCCTGCCTCCCTAAACCACTCCAGCCACACGTCGAACACCAGAGGACGCTGCGCTTCGGCGGCGTTCTCGAACTCGAACAGGCACGGGCCGAACGCCTCGCCGAACTTCGCCAGACGTGCCATCTTGCAGCCGAACCGCTGCGCCACGTCGTCCAGCTTGTTGCCCAAAGCCAAGGCGCGGGCGATGTTCAGCAGCCCGACAGCCGTCTCGGCGATCTCGTATTCGCCGCCCTTGAGGAACGCCCGAAACCCGACGGTCGCTTTGGGCCGGGTCACTTTCGGGTGCTTCGACGGCGGCTCCGGGAGCGACATGGGCTCGGTGCATTGGTCGGCGAGCTTCATGGACTCGGCGATCTCGGCTTCGGCGCTGGGAGTCAGCCCGTTCTCGGTGAGGCCCGTGCCAGGCGCGTAGTGGACGAGCTTCGTCCCTTCGACCACCACCGGGTAGAGCCCGACCGGGAGCCCGATGGCCGCGACCAGCCGCTTGGCGCCCAGGCACTTGCCGCCCTTCTGCGCCCGCCACGCTCCGTTCTCGCAGAGGTCGATGGCGAACGAGCCGCCGTCGCCGAGGTACAGGTCGAATCGGTCGATCTCGAACCCGGACCAGATGTCTTTGCTGACTCCGACCCTGGTCTTTCCGACCGACACGATCCGATCCCTGGCGCACGACGGGACCCCTTTGGGCGGCGGGAGAACCAGTCGCCAGGTCACGAGCGGGGCTCCTTGGGATGGAGGGCGTCCATCCACGCTCTGGACTCGGGGACCAGCACGCGCTGGTCGCCGAGTTCGATGTTCGCCGACGCCATGCGGCGCTTGCACCGGCGCAACTTCGCGTAGAACGTGGCCCGACCGATGCCGCGCTCGCGACAGAGCTTCTCGATGGAGACTGTGCGCCGATAGAGGAGCGCGTCGTCGAGCAGCGCTTGCCACTCGTTAGGCGTGAGCTTTTGGTTTGGGTGCAATGCCGTCCGGATGCTGTGAGTGGACATTGTCCTCATCATATAGGACATGTGAGCATTTTGTCAACACCCGATGACAATCTAAGCGACTTATCATAGGGGCATATGGACAAATTGCAGACAGTCTCGGTTGGAATGAAGTGTGTCCGGCTGGCCGAGCACCTTGGAATGTCCGCGCAGGATCTGGCGGATGCGCTTGGCGTCGATCGGACGACGGTGTACAGCTACAAGCGCCGGAGCAATGCCAACCCGTCGCCCCAGTCGGTACAGCGGCTGCGGCAGTACCTGAGGGCTGAGCGTGGCTACGACCCTGGGACGGCGTGGTTTTTCGACACAGAGGACACAGCCCCGCCCGACGCGACGCAGGTGAGGTCGACGGGTGGCGCGCCGGTCGCCACCATGCCGATGGTTCCGGTGCGGGTGGTCGGCACGGCCGGGGCAGGGGTCGGGGTCAACGCAGACCCGGGTCCCGAGACGATCTTTGTGCCGGCCAACATGGGTTCCAATATCGATCGACTGGCCCACATTGTCGAGGGCGACTCAATGATGCCGTTCTTGGAGCCTGGCGACGTGGGCGTCTTCCGGGAGATGCGCTGGCCGCGCCCCAAGAAAGTGTTTTTGCTCAAGGACGCGGGCGGGTATCTCATCAAGCAGGTTGTCTACGAACGGGATCGATTCGTGGGGCGAAGCCTCAACCCGCGGTACGAGGACTTAGAGCTCGATGGGGTTGAGTTGGTGGGAATGCTGGTCGGGATTTACCGATCTGTCGGCAGCTACGAGCGGATGGAGTATGACTCCGACGGGCTTGGGGTTTGATTTCGCCGTGTCAGCCTTGGTGAAGCGCCATCTTCGTCAGAATGAGCATCTGCACGGGAGGTAGGGCCGCCAGTACCCACGCTTGCCAGCGCACCGACCGAGCCTTCTCTTCCATCGCCTGCCAGGAGTTGTCGTCGTCATCCTCTCTGCGAGCAAAGAGTCGAAACGGGCCGAAGTTGGATCTCCCCGGCGGGCATGGCGTCGTCCAGCAGACCCATGCGCCCTGCAGCGTAACTGCAATGGGCCACAGCTCAAACTCCACCGCTCCCAGGGTTCGGAAGGTCCAGACGCTGGCATAAAACCCGGCCATTCCGTAGGCCAGTCCTCCAGCGATGCCCCGAAGCGGCATTCGAATGTGCGGCGAGAACCAGCCAACGGTAGATTCAAACAGAATCAGGGCGGCAAATCGAACCGCGATCCCGGCAACCCAGCCGACCAGGAGCGCGAGGGTTACAGCCAACCACATAGACATCACTTCCACCCCTGTCGAGTCAAGACTTCCGTGTCGCCCGTGAATCTGTTCACCCTGTAGTGTTCGGTCTCCGCGTGCCTGCCGCGAACCGTATAATGCGACCACGGGGTCGGCCAGACGTACCAGAGGAACCCCGCCAGCGCAAGCCCCAGGCCCAACCATCCGACAGTCGAGCCTTTCGCCGAGAGCCATGATCTCACGGTGGAATTGTAAGGCGGGTTCACCGGCAGAAGATTCTGAAAATTGCCAACCGAAGTGTTGACAATTTGCAGACATGAGTGTAAGATGTCCCCATAAGCCAGCCGCATCGCGGGTGGCTCTTGGAGGACGACGATGCCCGTTTCTATCGACACCCGTGGTTACACGCGCCGCAGCGAGGGCGCGTACTGGATCCTGCTCTACAGAGGCCGCGAAGTCGGCACGTTCCAGAAGTGCGAGGGTTTGACGCTCGCCCAGATGGTGGCCGAGGCCCACGAAATCAGCGCCCGCATCGCCTCCGGCGACGTGGAGTACGCGGAGGCGTCGTGAGGTCCCCGATCCACATCGGACCCTTCGACCGCTCGACCGGCTCGCGGATTCTGCGCATGGGCGAGCATCAGGCCGTCGAGTTCCGCAACGCCCAAGGCTACTGGGTCGAGTTCGATGGGGAAGAATCGCCCACCGGACGCCACTGGGAGTGCCTCCGCTGGTTCCGGGATCGTGTGGAGGCCCGGGCGTCGTGAACGAGCGGCTGGTTCTCTCGACCACGGTGGACGGCGCGCGGATCAACGTCTACGAGCGCACCGACACCGGGGAGCCCCTGTTCCGCTTCTCGGCGTTCAAGGACGGCATGATCCTGTGCGACCCGCGATGGCTGGCCAGCCGCGCCGACGCCTTCCAGAAGGCCAAGGAAGCCCTGGCCGACTTCTGCGTGGCCGCTCTGTTCGCCCGAACCTGCGGCGGACGGTCCCGATGGGAGGCGGCGAACCTGTGACCACCCCCGAACAGGCCCACCTGCTGGACGCGATCGCGCCGATCCCGCCCGAGGCCCGCGAACCCGAGGAATCGGGAGCGGGCGTGATCCTCATCGGGTGCATCGCCGTCGTGTTCTGGGTCGGCATTGTCCTTGGCCTGGTGCTGGCGCGAGCCCTTTAGGACGGATTTCCTCATGAAACTCATTAGACTGAGCCTCGAGAACTTCAAAGGCTGCCGCGCGCTGACCGTCGAGCCGCTCGGCGAGAACCTGAACGTCTACGGCGACAACGGCACCGGCAAGACGACCATTGCCGACGCCCTCTTCTGGCTGCTGTTCGGCAAAGACTCGCTGAACCGGGCCGACTTCGAGATCAAGACCTTGGTGGACGGCCAGCCCGTGCCCGGGCTCTCCCACTCGGTCGAGGGCACGTTCGACGTCGGCGAGCGCATCGCGCTCAAGCGGGCGTACCGCGAGGTCTGGGAGAGCAAGCGCGGGGCCGTGGACAAGACCTTCGCGGGCCACACCACCGACTACTGGATCAACTCGGTCCCCGTGCAGAAGAAGGAGTTCGACGCCCGGATCGCGAGCATCTGCGACGAAAAGACGTTCAGGCTGCTCACCGACCCGAACCACTTCTGCTCGGTCATGCCGTGGCAGGATCGCAGGAAGGCTTTGCTCGCCCTGGTGGGCGACGTGTCCGACGCGGACGTGATCGCGTCGAACCCCGCACTCGCCGGTCTGCCGGCGATCCTCGAAGGGCGCACGGTCGAGGACCACCGAAAGGTCGTCGCCGCCCGCAAGCGGGAAGTGAACGATGAACTCAAGGCTCTCCCCTCTCGCATCGACGAGGCGACCCGCGCCATTCCCGGCGCGTCCAAGCCCGACCCCGCAGCGCTGGATGCCGCCCGCGCCGAACTCGCCGCTCTGCAAGAGCGCAAGGCCGAGGCGTCGGCCGGCGGCGAAGCGGCCCGTCTGTCCATCGAGTTGCGCGAGGTCAAGAACACGATCAGCGAACTGATGAGCGAGATGCGCCGCCGCAACGGCGAGGCGCACCAGTCTGCGTTGATCGAACACCGGGAGTCCCTCAATGAGCGGCGCAAGCTGCAAGACGACGCCGACGCCGTAAAGCGCTCGATCCAGCGGGTCGAGTCCCACAGGCAAAGAGTCGAATCCGACCTGAAGAAGGCTTACGCCGACTACGCCCGCGAGAAGGACCTGACGTTCAGCGGCGACCTTGTTTGCCCAGCGTGTTCCCAGGCCCTACCCGAAGAGCGGGTGGCCGAGGCGACCGAGCGGTTCAACGAACAGAGGGCCGCGAGACTCGCACGGTTGATCGACCTCGGCAAAGGTTTGAAGATCGAACTTGCAGACGCCGACGTCGAGTTGGAGTCCGCCAAGTCCAAGTTGGCCACGCTTGCAGCGCAGTTGGACGCCACGCCCGAACCGGTCGCTCCCGCGCCAGACCCTGTAGACGAGACGACCCACCCGGACTACCCCGAACTAGCCGCGAGGGCCAACTGTTTGAGCCAGCGGCTCGAAGAACTCCGCAAGGGCTCCGCCGACGCCATGGCCGCGATCGACGGCTCGATCCGCGAAGTTCAGACCCGCATCCAAACGCTGGAGCGGGCCGAAGCCGACCGCGCGACGGCGGAGCGGCTCCAGGGCCGCATCCTCGAACTCAAGGCCCGCCAGAAGGAACTGGGCGCCGAGGCCGAGCGCATCGAAGGCGAACTCTATCTCACCGAGGAGTTCGTACGGACGCAGGTCTCGCTGGTCACCGACCGCATCAACGACCGGTTCAGGGTCGCCCGGTTCAAGCTCTTCGACGTGCAGGTCAACGGCGCGATCGCCGAGTGCTGCGAGGCGACGGTGAACGGCGTCCCCTACGGCTCGCTCAACCACGGCTCGCGTTTGAACGTCGGGCTCGACTGCATCGACGCCTTGGCCGAGGCGCGGGGATTCGCCCCGTTCGTCGTGATCGACAACGCCGAGAGCGTCACCCAGATTCTCCCCACCATCGGCCAGCAGATCCGTCTGGTCGTGTCCGCCGCCGATGCGGAACTCCGGTTCCAGCTCGCGCGGCAGGAGGCATTCTCGCTATGAGCACAACCCTTCAGAACACCCAACCTCAAACCCCATCGAATCCGACGACGGCCGTCCAGCAGATGGTGCAACGGTTCGTCGCCGCCGGCACCCTGCGGCTGCCGCCCAACTACTCCCCGGAGAACGCGCTCAAGAGCGCGTGGCTCGTGCTTCAGGAAACGGTGGACAAGGAGCGGCGCCCCGTACTGGAATCCTGCACCCGCGAGTCGCTGACCAGCGCGCTTCTCGACACCGTCGTGCAGGGGCTCAACCCCGGCAAGAAGCAATGCTACTACATCGCCTACGGCAAGAAGTTGATCTGCCAGCGGTCGTATTTCGGGGACATCGCTCTCGTCGAGCGGATCAACCCCGACCTGCAACTCTACTGCGACGTGGTGTACGAAGGCGAGCCTTTCGCGATCGGCAAGATGTTCAGTGCCCGATCGGGCCTGATCACCACGATCAGCAAGCACGAGCAGACGTTCCCTCGCACGACGAACGCACTCGTCGGCGCCTACTGCGGGGCCGTGGACACTTCCACCGGCGAGAACCTCGGTGTGGTCGTGATGGACATGGATCAGATCAAGAAGAGCTGGAACCAAGGGCAGACCAAGGGCCAATCCGACGCGCACAAGAACTTCCCCGACCAGATGGCGCTCCGAACGGTCATCCGCCGCTTCTGCAAGCCGCTCATCAACAAGGCCAACGACGAAATGCTGATCGAGAGCATCCGTCGATCGGACGAGGACGCGATCGAGGCCCAGGCGGAGGAAGAGGCCGGCACCCACGCCAACGGCGAGGTCCTCTCGCTCCCGGCAGAGACGGTCGCCGCGACCCCCGAACCGGAGCCCGAACCCGCGAAGGCGGCCGAACCGGCTGCCGCCACCCCCGACGACGAGTACGACCCGTTCGCGAAGGACTAATGACCATCGTCAACGCAATCATCGAATCGGCCGAGATCAACGACGGCGACAGGGGGCTGCTGACATCGTGGCTCACCTTGGACTATGGCGACTCCGCTCAGGGTTTCGGGGAGTTTCGCCTTGTATCTCCCGAAGTCCTACAAGCACCACACCTTGCGTTCCGTCGCCGGTCACTTCATCTGGCGATGCATGGAGGTCGCCGGGGTGACCAAATGGAGCGACCTTCCCGGCAAGACCGTGAGGGTCCGAATCGGCGACGACGGGCGAATCGAAGGTATCGGCCACATCGTGAAAGACGACTGGTTCATCCCAGAACAAGAGTTCCAAGCGGAGACTGGACGACCAGACGGTGGGAGCGACCCGTTCAAGGTTGACTGATGCTCGACTTCCGACCGCTCGCCTCATCCTCCTCTGGCTGCGCCTACCACCTCTCCGGTGGGGGCGCGGCCGCCCCCCTGCTCGTCGAGTGCGGCATCCCGTTCAAGCAGTTGCAGCGGGCTCTGGCGTTCCGCACCAGCGAACTGGCCGGGTGTCTGGTCAGCCACGCTCACGGCGACCACGCCATGAGCGCCATGGAGCTTCGGAGCCGTGGGGTCGAGGTCAGGGCATCGCTGGAAACGTGGGACGCCCTGGGGCTGAAGTCGAGCGACTGCGCCCACTTCCTCTACCCCCGTGCCGAGGCGCAGATCGGCGACTGGCGGGTGCTTCCGTTCGAGGCCGTCCACGACTGCCCCGGCACCCTCGGGTTTGTGATCGGCGCTCCCTCGGGCGAGAGGCTCCTCTACCTGACCGACTCGATGTACTCGCCGTTCAGGTTCGAGGGCTTGACCCACCTGGCCGTCGAGTGCAACTACTCGAGCGAGATCATCCGCGAGCGCACCCGCGAGGGGACCGTGCATCGGGAGCGTTACGCCCGCACGGTGCGGACCCACATGAGCATCGAGCGGCTGGAGGAGATGCTGAAGGCCAACGATCTGAGCCGTGTCGAGCAGATCTGGCTCCTCCACCTGTCCGACGCGAACTCGGACGAGGTCGAGTTCAAGTCGCGCATCGAGCGGCTGACCGGCATCCCGACGACCATCGCCCCAGCGTGGGGCGAACCCTGCGAGGCGAGGCGATGAAGTTCAGACTGCAGCGTGTCCGCGATTGCCGATGGATCAACTACGACTTGATGCTCAAGTCCGCAAACGTCGGCCAGATCACCAAGACGACATTCCACAAGCAATGGCGGAAGACCCCGTGGTTCGCGTGGAACCGCCTCACGTCCAGCACGGTTGGCCGCTACCGCACCATGCGGGAGGCCCGCGCCGCTCTCGAAGCCGACATCCGCCAGACCATAAAGCGGCTGGCGAAGGAGATCGAAGAATGACAACCAAGATCAACGTTCCGCTCGACCAACTGCAACCGGGCGACACCATCACGTTCCCCAATGCGAAGGTGACCCATGCTACCGACATTGTCAGATTCACTTTCCCAAGCGGCACGAACGGCGTTGATGGTGCGCGTTGGCTGGAGAAGATCGGAGTCACCGCAACCCGCGAGGTGGAGTCCGAGTACAACCTGACGTGGGATCAGGCCGTCGTCGCTATGTTTCGAGGCAATGGTTCCGTGGTATGCGAGGATGGTTCCTTCAGGGCACGGTATCGTATTCGCCAAGGTCAATTGCAGGCGTTCCTCCGAGGGAAATGGCTGAACACCGTCGAAGTTTATGCGTCCTTCTATGACGACAAGTTTCGCATCGTTGGGGGGAAGCAGAATGGCTGAGCGCGAGATTGCACCTTACGATGTGCTGCCCACCATCCGAATGCGGTTGGAGGAAGCGCACATCACGCAGAAGGAACTTGCCGCGATACTTGACATCAGTCCGCAGTACCTCTCCGACATGCTGGCCGGTCGGAGAGCCCCATCGCACAGACTGCTTATCTGGGCGGGCGTCCGATGGGAGCAAAGAGTATACGCATACACTGGCGACAGCTGGCTGCGCAATCGGCCCATCGTGGAGGGTGCATTGCGAGAGGAGACAAAGAATGGCTGAGAACAGCAAGATCGAATGGACGGACGCGACGTGGAACCCGGTGACCGGATGCACCCCCGTCTCTCCCGGCTGCACAAACTGCTACGCCGCCGACCTTGCGGCTACGCGGCTGAAGCACCTGCCAGCCTATGAAGGGTTGGCGCAGGTGAACTCGCGCGGCCAAGGGGTGTTCAACGGCACCATCAAGTTGCACGATGGCAGACTGCTCGACCCGCTGAAGTGGCGCAAGCCCCGGCGCGTGTTCGTGAACTCCATGTCCGACCTGTTCCACGAATCGGTGCCGTTCGAGTTTGTGGACAAGGTGTTCGCGGTCATGGCACTTTGCCAGAAACACACGTTCCAGATTCTCACTAAGAGGCCGGAGCGCATGGCGGAGTACCTGGAGCGGTTGGCGTGTATCGAAAACAGCGACGATGTGGACAGCGCAATCGGTACGGCTTGGTATCGCATGGGCATACCCGACAGCCTGATCGAGACATGGGACAAGGCGCATAAGCCGCCGTTTGTGCCACTCCCCAACGTCTGGCTCGGCACCAGCGTCGAGAACGAAGCATCCGCCGACGAGCGCATCCCGCATCTGCTGCGGTGCCCTGCCGCTGTGCGGTTCTTGTCGTGCGAGCCGCTTCTGTCCGAGGTGGAAGTGCCGTTCTACTCGTATTCATGCGCCCTGTGCGGCAACATATTCGACAGCCCTTACCCGAACTGCTCGACGTGCGGGTTTATAGATGATGACACGCAGGTCGAGTGCGATGGGACGCTCATGCGTTACACCCAAGAGATCCACTGGGTGATCGTCGGCGGAGAATCTGGCCCCACTCACCGCCAGATGAACCTTGCGTGGCTGGAGTCCATCGTAGCCCAGTGCGACAGCGCGGGCGTCCCCGTGTTCGTCAAGCAGGACAGCGGTCCGCGAGCCGGGATGCAAGGCAGGATTCTAGCCCATCTGTGGGTGCGGAAGGAGTTTCCAAGAACATGAACTGGAACGAACGGGCAGAGAATGCGATGGACGCGGCTCAACGCTTCGTGAACGGGCACTTCGGCAAGAAGGACAAGCCCATGCCGATCATCCGAATCCCAGCGCAACCGGAAAGCGATTCGGATTTGGTGTTGACTGACTACATCCGCGAATCCGCAGAGCGCATCGCCATGCTGGAGAAGGCACTGTCGCAAGCGATGGAGACGAACCTGCAACTCCAAGTCATCGAGGCCCCCTGCATCCTGAACGGCGTCAGCCCCAACCACATCGGGAAGGAGTGCATCACTTTCGGGGGCTACTACCCCGGCGAAGTGCTGGGACTGGCCGACGAATACAAAGAACTCGCCCAGATGGCTGCGGGAACAGGATGACAACACGATGGAGGAGCAGAAGTGAGCATCAGCAACAACACCGACCCAATCATCGAATGCCCAACGTGTGGAAGACCCCACCTCGTTGGCTACCTCTGCAAGCATTGCCACGGCGATGCGGTGGAGAACTCCATCCCGTACCCGGCACAGCCCTTGCCGCAACACCCGATGCCAGTCCCGTGGTTCCCGCCACGTCCGCAGTGGCCGGAGCGCTGGGCACGGTTTCCGGGTCTCACATGGGACGATATCGCCGACATTGTGCGCCAGCCCACACCGATGGACGAAGTGAACTTCTACCCGAAGTGGATTTGCAGGGAGTGCGGCGAGAAGTACGGAAAGGTCAAACCGGGCCTCTCCACCTACCACGACAGCGAAAACGACACCGACCGTTGCGGCTGGTGCGGTGCACAGGTGAACCTGACCGAACCGAGGGACTACGGCTGGCCCTCACAGGAGAACGAGCGATGAACGAGTTGGACCTTCGCCACGGCATGGCCGAACGCATTCGGCACTTGCGCCAGCACAGGAACCTGACCCAAGACCAATTGGCGCAAGCCATCGGCTTGTCGCGCACGGCGCTGGTGAACATCGAAAGCGGCATTCAGAAGGTCACGGTCCAGCGCCTGGTGCTTCTCAGCGATGCGTTGGAGGTGACGCTCGACTGGCTCGTTCGTGGTTCAGCATCCTCAACATTTTCGCCGCCCGCCGAACCGGGCTCGAACCAACAAAGCGAGGAACATTCATGAGAGACTTGCTCGCCACCGAGTGCAACCGCTTCGCCGATCTGTGCGCCAAGGTGCGGCCAGACTGGAAGGTGAAGATCAAAGGGCCGGACGATGAGGACGACTTTCCAAGTGTCACCGTCGAGGGCGCAGACTCGTACGACACCTACTCCCGTGCCGACTGCGGTGCGATGATCTTCTGGTTGCTGGAGGCGTTCCCAACGGTCACCCTTTCCATTTTCAATGAGAAGGTGGCGCTCGGCCCGCGAAGCGTAAAGGTGTGGGTGGTGGTGGGTGGGTGGCGAACCATCTACGGTCTAGGCAAGGAGTCCGAAGACGAGCCCCTGCATCACGTCCTTCTGCTCCAACTCCTGCTGGCGGTCAACAAGCTTCTGGAGCACGAGGTAGCGCAGAAGAAGGAGGCAGACAGCACCCCATGAGCGAGAGTGAACAGGTGCTGGTCGTCGTCGGATTCGACCTGGACCCCAAAGCGTTGCCGCCCCTGGGGGGCACCATCCGCTACAGGGACCTGCCCGCCGACGTGCGTGAAGAGAACGAATGGAAGGCCGCGCACAACGACCGCTACGGGCGCGCCGGTGGGCGGTACTGGGAGCACTACTGCAACTTGGAGATTTCGCGGTTGGCCTACTTGGTCGATGACACGCTTAGGCACGCCCGCCGCGTCTCGCTTGGAGGGTTGCCGTGACCGAGCGCCGCAACTGGCCCGAATCCATGAGCGTGGCGACTGCGGCCGAGTACCTCGACTGCTCGAGCGCCACGGTGCGCGACCTGATCCAATCGGGCGGGCTGCGGTGCCACACGCTCAAGCGTGGCGGCGACCTGCGGATAGCCAAGTCCGAACTCGACCGTTTCATCCTCCAACGGCAGATGATCGGAGTGGAGCCGAGGAGCAAGGCGGTAACATAACCGCCCCATGCGGCCACGCGGCACAGGCACCCAGCGCAAGGACGGCACCTGGCGCATCGTCGTCACCCTGACCTCCGAAACGGGAGTGCGCCGCAAGGTCTACGTCGAAGCGCCCACGCAGAAGGAGGTCCAGAGGAAAGCGGCCCAGGTCCTCAGGGACCACGAACGCGGAAAGCCGCGAGACTCCATGACCACCGAAGCGTTCCTGCGCATGGCGCTCGAACGCAGGTTCCAACCGCGTTGCGCTGAAAAGACCGTTGCCCACTACCGTTCCCTGCTCGACCGCTGGATCGCGCCCACCATCGGCATGATCCCGCTCGACATGCTCAAGCCCGCGCACGTCGAGGACGCGATGCAAGCCGCTGCGGGCCAAGGCAAGGAGCGAACCGCCAACATGGTGCGTCAGTTCCTCCGCGCAGCCCTGACGTGGGGAATGAAGCTCGACGTGGTGGAACGCAACGTCGCAGCCCTGGCCGACCCAGTGAAGGAGAACCCCCGGCAGAGGGAGATGATGCTGAGGTCCGACTTCGCTCTGGTCCTTGCCGCCGAGTCCAACAAGGTCAGGCGGGCGTACTGGACGTTCCTGGCCGAGACGGGGCTCAGGCCCGGCGAAGCCGCCCGCATGGAGTGGCGCGAACTGCGGGAGATCGAGGGGGAATGGTGGCTGGCCTTGGAGCGGTCCAAGACGGCTGCCGGCCGGAAGCCGATCCCTGTGGACCGGGACTTGGTCGCGATGCTGGAGGAGATCAGGATGGAGGGGTGCCCGCTGGTGTTCCCATCGCCCCATTGCAACCCCCACAACGCGGGCAACCTGTCGCGGGCGTGGTACGAGGCCATAGACCGGGCCAACGAGTCGCTGCCGGAGAACCGCCAGATACCGCGCACCAACCTCTACCAGTTGCGCAAGTTGTTCGCCCGCGAGGTGGCCGTCCACGCGCCCGATTACGTCCTGAAAGCGCTCATGCGGCACACCGACGCGGCCACGACGAAGCGCTACTACCTCGACGCGGAAAAGGCGCAGATGCTCGAAGCGATCCGGCTCAAGAAGGAGAGAAGTGGGGGGAAGGGTTGAGGCGCATGGCACCTATTAGCCTAGTTTGAGTCTGGAAAGGTGGCTGCCCGAGCTGGATTCGAACCAACACAAACTGATCCAGAGTCAGTTGTCCTGCCATTAGACGATCGGGCAAACCGCAGGTGGCAGGATACCCGACGCCGTCAAGCCTCGGCGGGATCAGTCGTTCAGCCTCTTGGCCTCGTCCACATCGAGCCGCAAGGGGACCGTGAACCAGAACGTCGAACCTTCACCGACTTCGCTTTCCACCCAGATTTTGCCCAGATGCACTTGTTCGACCAGGTGCTTGACCAGATACAGGCCGAGGCCGGTTCCGTAGATTTTACGGTTGTCCTCGTTGTTCACGCGGTGGAACTTGTCGAAGACCTTGGTGAGGTGCTCCTTCGGAATACCCAGACCCTGATCCTGGACGCCGACGCGCAGATGGTCGCCTTCGATGAACGCATGGACGCACACCTCGCCGCCGTTGGGCGAATACTTGAGGGCGTTGCCGATCAGATTCGTGACGATCTGGTCGAATTTGTCTTCGTCGGCCACGATGCGCGGCAATTCCGCCGGGACATCCAAGCGGAACGAGTGGGTCGGGCGGCGATCCTTCGACGCATCTTGGATTTTGATGATCTTTTCGAGCAACGGCGTGACCTCGACCATCTTGTAGTCGGGCTTGAGCGATTCGCCGGATTCGATGCGTGCCGTGTTGAGCAAGTCGTTGATCAATCGGGTCAGGCGGTCGCACTCCTGATCGATGATCATGTAGAACTCGCGTCGCTCTTCCGGCTCGAACGTATCGTCCATCAGGAGCGTGCTGACAAAGCCCTTGATGGCGGTGAGCGGGGTGCGGAGTTCGTGCGAGGCCATGGCCACGAACGAGCCCTTCATCCGCTCCATGTTCTTGATCTCGGTGACGTCGGTGAAGATGACCACGACGCCCAGACTCTTGCCGTCTTCGCTCTTCACCAGAGCTCCTTGCGCCTGGTAGGTACGCTCCAGGCCTTGGATGACGACCGAAAGTTCGAGGCGACCGGCCTCTTCGCCGCGCATCGTCGTCTCGATCAGGCTGATCAGGCCCGCGTCGGTCAAATGTTCGGCATAGGGCTTGCCTACGGCGTCGGTGGATTCGCCAAAGATCGTGCGCGCCGTCGCGTTGAGCTGGCTGAGGCGTCCTTCGGGGGAAACAAGCAACAGGCCCGCGCTCAGCGATTCAAACGTCTGCAGCAGTTCCTCGCGCTCCTCGACAACCTTGCGATAGAGCTGGAGGTTGGCGATGATCGAGCCGACATTGCGCGCCATGCGCTCGAGCAGGCGGACGTCTTCGTCGTTGAAGTCTTCGCCAAAGCGCTTGTTGAACGCATGCAACACGCCGATGGTCGATCGCTCGACCACTCGGTTTTCTTCGTCGCGCTTTTCGATGACGAGAGGAACCGTGATGCCGTTCTGCACGTGCAAGAGGGCGAAGGGGTCCTTCTGCGTTCGAAGATCGGTGGTCGCGTCGTGATAGATTGCAGGCTCGCCGTCGCGGAACACCTGACCCGATATGCCGTGCGTGGCACGAACGCGGAAGATGGCCAACCGCTCTTCCGGAACGCCGTACGCAGGCGGAATCCCCATCAGTTCTCCGTTGTCCGGGTCGTAGAACATGATGACGATCTTCTCGGCCTGCAGAATCATGGCGATCCGCTGAACGAGACGACGAAGCGTAACGTCCGCCTCGTTGATCGGCGCCATCTCCATGCTCGACTCTTCTGCCGAGGGGCTGGGCCGAGGCGTCGGCTTCGGCTCCTGCTTCCGCTCGAGTTCGGCGATGCGGTCTTGAGCCTCGGCAAGACGCCGACTCAGCTCTTCGATCGATGGCTGTTCATCAGGTGCAGGAGCGTTGGACATGGGTGGAACGGTCAGAAGATTACCTCCAATGGGTCGGACCCGACCCGCGCGCCGAGGGTTCCCCCATTGGGCCGATCTACAATGGAGACATGCATCGCTACACGGGCGAGCGGTTGCGCGTAGGTTCGCGCATCGCCGTCATCTCCAACGACGCCTTGGGCAACTTCGCCGCCGTGACGCCCTTGCTGCAGATGCTCCGATCGACCCACCGTCCGTCTGTTTTGGACTACTTTGGAGGATCGCGCATTCACGAATTGGCATCTGCCTCCGACTTGATGGATGGGGTGTTCCCTCTCCATGGCGCCAGCCCCGAAGAGTCTGTCCGATGGCTGAGCGCAGGCCCCTACGATCTGGTGGTCAACGTTGAACAGACGGCCTGGTCGAAAGCGTACGCCGCCTTGTTGGCGGGATCGAGCGGTGCGGTGTGTGGTCCGTGCGTTGGACCCGGCGGGCGCGGCGAACTCGAGTTTCCCGACGACGAGGTTGGGAGGCTCTGGCTCGACAAGCGTTGGATCGCCGAGGACCTTCGAGCCAAGCACCCGATCCTGGAGTCAGGCTTCATCGGCGAAATCTTCTGCCGAGGATGCTATCTTCGCGGGCCGATTCCTGGCTATCGAATCCCGTCGGCGCCCTGCAACCGAAGCGTTCCCGACGTGCTGCTGGCGACAGCGGCCAGTCTTCCTGAAAAACTCTGGCCGATCGACCGATGGATCGCCGCTGTCGAAGCATTGCATGAGCAAGGCTTGAGCCTTGGACTGATCGGCGCAAAGCCGAGCGACCAAGGCAAGTTCTGGAAGGGAGCCGAAGACGAGAACCGGCTGATCGCTACGGGTTGGGTGCAAGATCTGCGCGGCGCCTTCACGCTGCCCGAGGTGGTCGGCGCCCTGGCCAAAGCGCTCGTTGTGTTGACCCTTGACAATGGCATCCTGCACTTTGCCGTGGCTTCGGGGACTCCGACCGTCGGGCTGTTCCGCTACGGCATTCACCGCTTGTGGGCGCCGCCCGCAAGCAACCTCTCCGTCCTGGTTCCCGCGCCGGAGGAAGCCGTCGCCACGATCGCGGTTGCCGACGTGTTGGAGGCCGTCGAAGCCGCGTTGCAGGCTAGCTCCACGCCGTGAACACCTCGAGCGCCTCGCCCAACCGCCCCATGTACTCCCAGTCGGTGAGCGACTGTGCGCCCAAGCGCTTCAAGTGCGGGTTCATGACTTGGGCATCGAACAACACGAAGCCTAATTCACGACATCGTTCGATCATATGAAAGAGCGCAATCTTCGACATATCGGTCTTTCGATGGAACATCGACTCTGCGCAGAAGCAACCACGAACAGCCACTCCGTAGACGCCGCCCACCAAATCATCGCCCTCCCACACTTCGCACGAATGGGCCCATCCCTCGTGATGGGCGACAACGTAGAGTTCGATCAGCGGCTCGGTGATCCAATTGTCGGATGGGCGCCGACACGCTCGCATCACCTCCTCGAACGCCTCGTCGAACGACACGCGAAATCCACCGTTTCGCATCCGTCGGGCCAGGGAGCGCGAAACGTGCATGCCCATCAGATCGAAGATCGCCCGATCCTCTGACCGGTACCACTCAACGGTTCCGTCTTCGTTGCCCATGGGAAATGCCCCCTGTCGGTAGGCCCAAGCCAGAAATCGCGTTGTCAGCCTCGGATCGCGCTCCATCGTCGGCAAGAGGATGACACGCCGCTCGCCTATACTGGAAGCATGGCGAACGCCTCCCTTCTCGACCGCTTGCTCAAAACCAGTGGCAACCAAGTCCTCCAGACGTTCAATGGCCTCTCGGACGTCCATTTCGACGCCAAGCCGTTGGCCCATGCCATGTCTCCACGCGAAACGGCGGAACACCTGTGCGACTGCTACCAAGCTGCGATCGACGTCTCGGAAGGGCGAGAACACCCGTGGGGCAGCACCAAAATGGCCGCAACCAATCCAGCTGAGGCGATGCGGGAGATGAAGAGCCTCCGCGACCGCGCCATCGCCGTCGCCAGCGAAGAGGTGGCGGTGGACTACATCGCGCTGCACGACGCCTATCACGTGGGGCAGATGGTCACCCTGCGCCTAAGCGTCGAACCCGACTGGAACTCGTACGCCATCTACGACGAACTGAGCTGATGAACGAGCGGGAGCGCATCGCCCACGTCGCCCGAAAGCTCGGATACGGCGACGCGTGGGCGGGCGAAGCACCCAAGACGGCCCAAGAGGCCGTCGAACGGTTGCTTGCGTTCCGGGTCGGAGACGAACTTTCCTGGCCCGACCGCAAAAGGATCTTCGAGTCGGCAAACGGGCAGTTGGATTCGGCGGGCGGGCCGGTGCAGCGGTTCTGGACGGCCCAGATGCTGCTGACGCCGCACCCGCTCCGAGAAAAGCTCGCGCTGTTCTGGCACAGTTGGTTCGCCGTCTCTCGCGCCAAGGTGACCCTTGGGCCGATTCTGTTGGACTACCTGCAGACCCTCCGAGACAAGGGCGCGAGCCGGTTCGAGGAACTTCTCGCCGACGTCGCTCTGGGTCCGGCGATGATGCTCTACTTGGACCTTGACCAGAGCGTGCGCGGCCGACCCAACGAGAACTTGGCCCGCGAGTTGCTGGAGTTGTTTTCGCTGGGAATCGGCCACTACACCGAACAAGATGTTCTGGAGACGACCCGCGCCCTGACGGGCTCCGGCGTGATCGTCTCGTGGCGCTCGCTTGGGAAGACCGATGCCGAACGGCTGGCCAAGTTCGCCAACGGAGAGCCCGCAGCGTTCTCCTATTACTCCGCAGGAGCGCACGACTCCCGACCTCAAACGATTCTGGGCCTGACCAAGGACAGGTCGCCCAGAGAATTCATCACCGAGTTGGCTGCGCATCCGGCAACGCGGCGCCGCGTGTGCGAAAAGCTCTGGCAGGCCTTCGTCCGGGAAGACGCTCCCCGCCGAGCCGTCGAGACCATGGAGCGGGCGTACGTCGATTCCAATGGCGAGATTCGCGCTGTGCTTCGGGCGATGACCGAGACACCGGAGTTTTGGGAACCGGCGTCGGTGCGCTCGCTTCCCTGTTCGCCCGCCGACTTCACGATAGGAATGCTGCGCCGTCTGGGGATCGCCGAACGCATCAACGGTCTTCAGGGTGAGCCGGTCCCGGACCTCCCGCGACGCGTGTTCGCCGTGGTCCATCAGCGCATGGCACGCCAAGGACTCGAAGTGCTGGCTCCCGAGGACGTCTCAGGGTGGCGGTGGGGACGCGCGTGGTTCTCACCCGCCGGCATGGCCGCCCGCTTCGCGCTCAAACCCCTCTCGGTGTTCGGCCCTCGTTACGATCGGCCTTGGTGCGCGATGCTCCAGCGATCGCTTGTTGAAGCTCAGCCGCAAGCCGTCGAGGACGCCGCCATGTGGTTGCTCGCCAAGGTGGACGCCCCCCTGGACGCCGCGCTTCTGGAAGCCGTGGTCGAGGAGACCCAGCGGCGGGGCCTGGCCCGGATCCTCAAAGAATCCGACCCGTTCCTGCTTTGGGCCGAAGCGTGCCTTCAATTGGTTTGCGCCAGCCCTGCGGCCCACATGGCCTGAGTCCCGGGATGCCCGATCCCTTTTCCCTACTCCGTCGGCTCTCTTTGGTTGAGAGGTCAACGCATGTTCACATCACTGATCGCCAGTCTCGCCATGTCGGTCGCCCTCGGAGGCGACACGAGGACCGCCCTTACCGAGGCACTGACGGATGAGTACCGTGCCCAAGCCACCTACTCCGCGGTGATCGAGAAGTTCGGTGCGTTCCGTCCCTTCTCGAACATCGTGCGTGCGGAGGAGGTGCACATTTCACTCGTGCAGGCAGAAATGCGGGCACAAGGCATGCCTATACCGCCAAACCCGTTTGCCCGCGAGGAAAGCGAAACCATCGAAGACCACGCCAGACGCCTTGACATCCCGGCGACCCGACTCGACGCCGCCAAGAACGCCCTCAAGCTAGAGCGGGATCAAGGGCCCTTCTACGACAGGCTGACAACCGCCGACCTGCCCGAATCGGTGCGCAACCTGTTCGCTCGGCTGAAGGCCGACTCGGTCGAACGACATCTGGTGGCCTTCGAGCGATATGTCGGGCGAGGGTGAACCTCACTTTCCGGTAGGCCACGTCCTATCCGACATGGGGGGTTGCCTCTAGAATGCCCCCCATGCGAACCCGAATCGTTGCCGTCGTCCTGCTGGCGGCCATCGCTGTTCAGTCGTTTGCCGACCGTGTGGACGATCTGGTGCGCGCCGAGATGGCGAAAGCTGGCATTCCCGGACTCTCTTTGGCCGTTGTTCAGAAGGGAAAGGTCGTCAAGAAAGCCGGTTATGGGTTCGCCAGCCTCGAACTGGAGGCCAAGGCCACCCCGCAAACGGTCTACGAGATCGGCTCGGTGACCAAGCAGTTCACCGCCATGCTGGCCCTGATGCTTGTCGACGAGGGCAAGATCAAGCTCGACGAATCGGTGCGGACGTACTTGCCGGACACTCCCGAGGCCTGGCAAGGCGTGACCGTGCGGCACTTGCTCACGCACACCTCGGGAATCAAGAGCTACACGTCCGTTTCGGGGCTGGCCGTCTTGAGCAATCGCCAACTGGAAACGTCCGACGTGGTCGCAATGGTCAGAGACCTGCCCATGGACTTCCAGCCCGGCGAGCGATTTTTGTACAACAACACGGGCTACTACCTCCTCGGAGCCATCCTCGAGAAGCTGACTGGCGAGAGCTACTGGGATCTGCTCAAGCTGCGCATCTTTGAACCGTTAGGCATGGCCTCCTCGCGCAGCAGCGAACCGGGAGCCGTGGTCAAGCATCGCGCGCGGGGCTACTTGGGCAACGCTGCCCGGCACACCAATGCCAACCCGATCTCAAGCGGCGCTGGATGGGCGGCGGGATCCATCCTGTCCAGCATCGACGATTTGATCAAGTGGGACGCCGCACTCCGGGCCCGAAAGTTCCTGAAACCCGAAACCTACACACTCATGTGGACGGCGGACCGGCTCAACAGCGGCGCGTCGGCGGGCTACGGGTTCGGGTGGATGATCGAGTCGGTCAACGGACGCAAACTGGTTCACCACGGTGGGAACACACTCAGCCAAACAGCGATGATCGAACGGTACTTGGACGACGACCTCACGGTCATCGTTCTCAGCAACCTGTCCCGCGCCCCAGTTCCGAGCCTGACGCGCAAAATCGCCAGGATCTACGCGCCCAACCTGATCGAAAAGACCATCGCCGACGACAAACCCGAGCTCACGGCAAAGGCCAGAGCGTTCATCGAGGGCCTGACTCGCGGTCATCTCGACGACAAAGCGTTCACGGCAGAAATGCTCCAGAACAACATCGTTGCCCTCGTTCGACAGCAGTTGCCGACGATGAGGCAATGGGGTTCCCTGCAGAAGTTCGACCTTGTGGAACGCCGTGGCGACCCCTCCAACCCGACCTCGCGCTACCGAGCCGTGTTCGCCAACGACGAAGTGCAGATGATCATCGGGTTTTCTGCCGAGGGATTGATCTCGGGACTGCAGATTCGGCCCGGGTAGGCGCGGCGGGGCACCGAACCCTCACTCCAGCAACCGGGCCCAGCGCTCGGTGCGGCGATCCACCTCGGCTTGGTCGAATCGGTCGTGCGCGACGGCCTTGTCGGCGCGATGCGTCAACGCACCCTTCAACGCTCTCCCCAGTTGGTGCGCCTTGGCGTCCCAAGCGCTCTTCCCGCGCACAACACGCCCGCCCGAGCGACTCACCGCCAGACGAACGGCGTCGGCCATCCAGGCGGCCATGTTGGCGATGGGGTCGCCCGAGGGCATCATCTCGCCCACTGCCCAGGCGTGCAGTTCGCCGCTACTGCCCGGCAACCGATTCGCCAAAGCTTCGAGCAGGGCAGACTGGGATTCGATCTGGGGCACCATGTCGTACCACGCGTTGTGCACGAAGTCGGGAATCGGCTCCGGCGCGATCATCGCGATCGGCTTTTGCGCGACGGCGGCCTCGATCAGGCTCGTGCTGTAGGACGTCATCACCACGTCGGACGCCAAGATCCACTCGCGAACCGTACCCTGTTGGATGACCCTGAACCGACCCGAGGGCTCGCCCACCGACTCGTTCACGCGTTCGAGAAACGCCTCCAGCCGTGTGTAGGGGCGCGGACGAAGCACGACTTCCCATTCGGTTGCGTCGGCGGCGTGCCGGAGCCAACGGCACATCTCGGCCAGCGAGCGGCGGGCGAACTCGCGGTAGCCGTGGGCCTGTTCGGCGGGCGCGCCCCAGCGCACCATTTGTTCCACGTAGGCGTCCGGGTAGAACGCCGCGCCGTAGTTCTCGGGAACGAACAGCCACGGCCTGGCGGGATCTAGGCCGTGCGCCTCGGCGAGTGCCGCACGGTCGGGGAAGTAACGGCGGTACGGCTCCTGATAGAGCGCGTAGCTGGGGTTGCCGTTGACGCGGATGCGGTCCCGCCCGACGCCATAGCCCACCAGATACTCGGCATAGAACTCGCCCCACGCGTGGTGCAGCACCTCGTCCCGTGCAAAGTTGCCATGCGGCTTCTTGACCTCCTTGTTGATGTTCTGGAACACCTGCTCGTAGGCCAAGTTCAGGTAGACGGCGTGGGGCCAATACTTGCGCGCCTTGCGGATGGCCACGTCTTGGTCTTCGTTGAACCAAGGCACAGCGACCACTTTCGGGTTGTGCCGGCCGATCGTGCCGTAAGGGTCGAAGTTGATCGAACACACGGCCATCTCCAAGCCGTGGTCTCGCCGAAGCAAGTGCCTCAACGCGCACGAGACGTCGAGTTCGCGGGCGATGTGGCCCACGTACAGGACGATGTCGGCGGGTCTGGGTGCCATGGCGATGGTTCCTAGCGCCCTCTGGAAAGGCGCCGAAGCTGGATGAGGTGGTATTCAAGGTGGCGGCTGACGAAGTCCATCGACTCCTTGACCGACAGCGGGCCGGCAACCGGGTGGATCAGCATCTGCAGGGTCAAGTCGTCGGCCCGCGACAGCTTCTTCTTGAGCGTCCGATGCAACTGGGCGATGCGCTCCAAGAGCGGGGCGAGTTCGGCGTCGGGAGCCACCTCGGGGAAAGCTCCTTTCACGGGGACCCGGATACCACGCTTGAGTATCCAACGGACGACCCGGCGTTTCACCGCCAGCGAAGGTGCGCGGCGCGGCATCGGCTTCCATTCGGAGCACGCCTTCAAAGCGCCGGCATGGACCCGCAGAAGGTGGTCCGCCACCTGCGCTGCCGTCCACTCGTCGGACGTGCGCGCGCGTTCGGCGAGCGTCGCCTCGTGGGCAAGGAGCAGGGTCTCCAACTCGGCGATCTGCCGATCCATGGTCTCGAGCACGCCTGCCAGCGCAGTCGCGGCGACCTCGGCTTCCGTGTTGGGCATCCGCCGAATCCTACCTCCCAGACGAGCCCGATCTGGAGAGGAGCTGCTGATCAAACGGCGCTGTGAGCTTCCTTGTGGATCGCGCTGAGCCGGCTCAGTCGTGGAACACCAGGCCCGTCGCCGCGTCCACGTAGGTCGAGATGCCGCTGTGCTTCCTGTTCGCAGCGTTGGGTCCCGGCTCGCCTTCTACGCGCCAGCAGAGCCTGGAACGCGAGGCACCCGGTTTGGTCGCCCAGCCGAGTTCGGCGTCGAACGTCCAGTCG
>JBDHZD010000049.1:0-24911 GCA_039811705.1 Fimbriimonadaceae bacterium
GCCGGCTTCCTTCGAATGTGTTTCTGAATGCAGCCCCGCTAGCGCCACCCGCCATCACGAGGCGAAAAAACCAAGAGACCAACCGATCATCCTCCTGCATCCTCTCAAGTTGCCAGATTATCTTAGCTCAAGGCAGCCATGCTCCCGCAAGCCCCTCCGCGTTTGGCTGTCAGCCATTCGTCACAGGACCTGATAAGACAAGCCACGACTCTCTTCTTGCCACATCACCCGAACCGCGCCACGACCGCCGACACCAGGGCGGGGATGGCGTTGCCCATGTTGCCGCTCGTCATCACGGCCACCACGTCGCCCGGTTCGACCGGGGCCAGTTCCGCCACCGCAGACTCCGCATCGCCCACCGCAGCCACCGGGCCCGGAAAGCCCGCGCGGATCAGCTCCAAGATCTCCTGCGTGCCCATCTCGTCCGCGCCCAGCCCCCGCAGCGAGGGAGGGGAGAAGAGGACCACGCGCGAGGCGTCTGCGAACATGCCCGCGTACCAATCCGCCGACGCCCGAGAGCGGAACGAGAACGTGTGCGGCTGGAAGAAAGCGTGGATCCGCCGGTCGGGGAACTGGCCCCGGAGCGCCGCCAAAAACGCCATGGCTTTCTCGCGAGAGCTGGACAAATCCTCGTAAACCGCCACGGAGCACTCGGGCGGGGTCTTGAGTTCGCAGCGCCGCTTCATCCCCGGGAAGCACGCCAGCGCCGAGGCCAGCGCATCGAACGAAACCGCCCCGTGTTCGAGCAGCATCGCCGCCACGCCCGCCGCGTTTTCGGCATTGTGCACGCCCAGCATGTTGGACAATTCGACCTCGCCCAGCCGCTCGCCGCGCCGCCACAGCTCGAACACCGACCCGCCGGGGATGCGCTCGAACGCACGAAACGACATATCCCAAGGCCCGTCGCCGCCATAGGTCACCACGCGGGCGCGGCCGAGGGCGGCGACTTCGGGCACGCGGTAGCCCGTGCCGCACGCCGCCAACACGCCCGAAGGGGGCAGCATGGCCACCAGTTCGCGGAACCGCTCGACGTAGCTTTCCTCGGTTTTGAAGAAGTTCTTGTGGTCGTGGACGAGCGACGTGAGGATGGCCGAGGTGGGGCGGTAGCGGACGAACTTGGAGCGATCGTCCCAGTTGGATGTGGGGTACTCGTCGCCTTCCAACACGAACCAATCGGAGCCGCCGAGGCGCGCCTGGGGGAAGCCGTTGGGCACCACGCCGAGGAACCACGAGGGGTCCGCGCCCGCATGGTGCAGCGCCCAGGCCGCCATGGTGGCCGTGCTCGATTTGCCGAAGCTGCCGGTGACCACGATGTTGTGGGTCTGGGCGGCCAGGTCTTCGAGTTCGTCGGGGAACGAGCGCACGACGACCTTGCCTTGGGCTTGGAGCCGGAACGCTTCGGCGACCTCTTCGTTGGTGTCGGGCGTGAGTTTGGCGTGTCTGCCGATGACGACGCGTTCGGCTTCGGCGGGGATATTGGCGGCGCGGTGGCCTTCGATCGGTGGAAGGCCTTCGGCGAGCAACATGGACAATTGCGGATCGTAGAAGCCCTCGTCGGAGCCGGTGACGGTCCAGCCTTGGTCGCGCATGAGGATGGCGGTGGCGCTCATGCCGACGCCGCAGAGGCCGATGAAGTGGACGGAACGGCTCATAGGGGGTGCAGCTCCAGGAGGGAGACTTCGGGCGGGCAGTTGTTGCGCGCGGGGGGCCCGGTGGTGCCGACGCCCCGGCTGACGTAGAGCGGGGTCGGCGTTTCGTCGAAGAACCCGGCCACGAACCTGGACCCCATGAACGTGTGCATCGGTGTGAAGCCTCCGGGGAAGACCCATTGGCCCCCGTGGCTGTGGCCGGCGAGCATCAGGGCGGCGCCGGGGGGCAGGCACTCGACCATGTCGGGTTCGTGCCACACGGCGACAATCGGGCCATCGAGGGCGCGGGCTTGGCGCATGGCTTCGGCGGGATCGTGGACGCATAGGCGGGCGGAATCCACCCCGGCCCACACCACGCCGTCGGGCGTGCGGCAGGCCTGATTGCGCAGGAGGCGGATGCCGAGGCGCTCGTAGGCGGCCACCAGGCGTCGTGCGCCGCATTCGGCCTCGTGGTTCCCGAAGACGGCGATCACGGGGGTGTCCAAGGCGCACAGGGGCCTCAGCACGGCTTCGGCGTGGGCGGCTGCATCGGGGAATCCGCGCGAGATCACGTCGCCGGCCAGGACCACGGCTTGGGGCTGTTCGTCGATTGCCATGGCGACCGCGCGTTCGGCGAGTTCGACGCTGTATTCGTGACCGATGTGCAGGTCGGCGAGGACGGCCACGCGGTAACCCGCCATCGAACCCGGCCACATGGGCAGCCGCAGCTTCCGGCGCTCCACGACCAGGCGGCGCGATTCGACCAGGCAGCCATAGACGAGCCATGCCGCCGACACCGCACCCAACCCGAACGCCAGATCACGCCACCGCAACGTTAGGGCAAGATACCACTCGGACGGAGGACGGGGGTCCGCCGGGTGGGCGACCACGCGAGGGCGAACCCGAGGTAGATCGCCACCACCAGCCACGCAGGGACGGGCGGCACGTACACGGCGGAGAGAGGCCACTGGGCCACGCCTTCGATGACCATGACGATCCACCCTACGAGCGGTTGGATCAGTTCGCCGTAGACGAAACGGGCGACTTCGGGAAAGGCCAGCGTGGCGGGGAGCGCGAGCATCCCCACCAGCACCACGACGAACGCCACGGGCACCACGAGCATGTTGGTGCCGATGGACGAGAGCGATACCACGCCGAAGTGGTAGGCCACCAACGGCGCGGAAGCCAGAAACGCCACCAGACTCACCGTCGCCAGGCCGACGAAGTAGTCGCGGACGGCGTCCCACATACCCGTGGCACGCTCGATGGGGAAGCGGATGAAGAGGCTCAGGGACGCGGCGGTGAGGTAGGAGAGCTGAAACCCCATGTCGAGCACGGAACCCGGCGACCACAGGAGTTCGGCGGAGCCTGCGACGGCCACGGCGGAGAGGCCATCGGGTTCGCGTTTGAACAAGTAAGAGGAGAAGAACAGGGCGCCCATCGCCACGGCGCGCAGCACGGGCGGGCGAAGGCCGGCGGCTCCGGCGTAGATGGCGAGAACCAGAAGCAGGAGGGCCACTTGAGCGGAGCGCGGAAGGGGCAACAAGCCAAGCAACCCATGGATGCCGAACGCAAGGATGAGCACGTGCAGGCCCGAGGCGCTGACGATGTGGGCGGTTCCGGTGCGAGAGAGTTGGTCGTTGGCCGAATCGTCGAGGCTGCCGCGCACGTTGAAGCAGAGGGCCTTCATCCAGTCGGCGGCTTCGGGGCGCATGGCTTGGTCCACCGTGTTCACGAACGCTCGTCGCCATGCGAGACCGACGCGGAACGGCCACGGGCCTTGGCCGAGCACCTCGACCCGCTCGCTGAGAGGCAGAACGAGGCCCCGTGCACCGATGCGGCGGTAGTAGTCGGCCGCGCCCTCGGACGGGGGTTGGACAAACGCTCGGAAGGCGACCGTGTCGCCCAGCGAGAGGTCTTGGTCGGCGCTGACGCGGAGCATGAAGCGGCCTTGGTCGGTGTCGAGGCGCGCCGTCTGCGAATCGGCCGTCCACATGGGCACAGAGACGATGCGTCCGCGGCCCTCCCAGAACCGCTCAACGGGTTCGAACTCGACGTCGGGCGAAGGGCCGATCGCCACGCCCACAAGGTACGCCCCGATCAGGAACCGGCGGGTTACGTGCGACAGAAGAATGACGAGTACAACGGGGACGAGGGCCCACCATGGCTCGACACGGGTGGAAATTCCGGCCAGCAGACCGAGAAACAGGGTCAGCAGCGGGCGGCGCTCAAGGTTCGCGATCACCGAGCAGACGCCTCCTCCTCTCGGTGATCTCGCGCAGCGTCATGCGGTCGTAATCGGGCAGGGGCTTGGGTTCGGGCGCGGGGCTGGGCGCGATGACCTTGCGGACGCCGAACCGCGCGCTCTTGAACAGGTCCTCGCCCGCCGCTTGGTTCAACCGTTGCAGGATGGTGTCTTTGGCCATGCGCAGTTCTTGGGCCCACACGGCATCGACCACGGCCACCCAAATGGTGCCTTCCTCGTAGCGCTCGGGTTGCGACTTGGACGCGAGCAGCGGGCCCACGACCGAGGGCCATTGGCGGAGGGCTTTGGTGGCCCGCGTGGCGCGCAACATCTCGGCCTTTCCGACAGCGTCGGGGATCAAGGATCGAAAGGTACGCGGTTCTTTAGTCATGGCTGGGCGCGATGGTTCCTTCCACCACCCGGAATCGGCGGCTGCGGTCAAGGATCGCGGGTCCGGCAGCGGCCGCTTCCGTACAGGTTAGCACCGTTTGACCTTCGTAGCGACTGACCGCATCGGCCAACCGCTCGCGGCGCGAGGCGTCCAGGTCGGAGAGCACGTCGTCGAGCAGAAGAAGGGGTGGCTCGCCGATTCTGGACTCCATGGCCGCGGCGGTGGCCAGCTTTAGCGCCAACACGGCGCATCGCTGTTGTCCGAGTGAACCGTGGGTGCGGGCCGGACGGCCGTCCAATCGGATTTCCAAGTCGTCTCGATGGGGCCCGACCGTGGTCGAGCCTCGCGCGATGTCGCGTGGGCGACACGAAGCCAGAGCGGTTGCCAGCGATGGCGCGTCGCTCGATTCGTCGGTGGTGGCGTAGCGCCAGCTCAGGTTCTCGCGTTGCGAGAGTCCGGTGTACCTCTCCCGAGCCAGAGGGCTCGTCTGCTCCAAGAAGGCTGTTCTCTCGCGCCGGATGGCGGCCCCGCTTTCAGCCAGTTGCGCTTCCCATGCGTCGAACTGCTCAGAGCCCACGGGTTCGTCTTGGGCGAGCCGGAGCAATGCGTTGCGGTGTTCGAGGGCGCGCTTGTAGACCGTGAACGCCCGCAAGTAGGCCGTCGAACATTGGGCGAGAAGCAGGTCGAGGAACTGGCGTCGGTCGGCGGGTTCTCCTCGGACGATGAGCATGTCTTCCAAACTCACGCAGACGCATGGCAACCTGCCGATCACGTCGGAGGCCTTGGGCAGCTTCATTCCGTTCAGCGACGCTTCCTTTCGCCCGTGCCGCTTCACGTTCATGGCAATGGACGTTTCGTGAGGGGCCAGTGTGGCTTCGACCCAGGCCAGGTCGCGATCGTCCTTCACCACCTCGCTGTCGCGGGAGCCTCGGAGCGCCTTTGTCGTCGAAAGCACATAGAGCGCCTCGAGCAGACTCGTCTTGCCTTGCCCGTTCGGTCCCTCGACGATGTTGAAGCCCCGACTGAGTTCGACTTCGGCTTCGGCGTAGATGCGGAAATCACGCATCCTCAACGCGATCACCCGCGTTCGTCCCTCGGCGATGTCCCCACTCATTGAGAGAATCGGATCTCCTTACTTCTTGATGCACTTTCTCTTATTGGGGGCAACGCCTGTGTGGAAAACCGAGAAGCGAACCTAGACGAAACGGTCAACGCAGGTTCAAATACGGCCTTCGATGGCACCGCAGACTCGTGGAAAAGCGTGTGGAGAAACCCGCGATCTGTCAAAGTTTGCGGATCAGGAGATTCCGACCAATCCTCACTCGTCGATCGAACGCCACCTTTCCACCGGCGCTGTGGAAACCGGGTTGCCAGTGCGGTGGAAGGACGAACCACGGTGCGACTAGAATAGCCCATCATCCAAATCGGTCTCATTCTGCGCGATTCGTAAGGTCGCCAGAGTCGGGCGGGTGGGATACGAGGTGAACCGACGATGAGCGACGCTGCTGCAATCAATCTGGGACAGGCTCTGTTGCGATCCGAAAGCCGGTACGGCGACAAGGCCGCCCTGTTGGTTCCCGAGCGTTCGGGCGTGTTTCGGACGATGACCTACCGCCAGATGGCGGATGCGGTGCGTCGGTATGCCGAGGTTCTGGACGAGCTGCACCTCTTCCCTGGCGACCGGGTCGCCATCCAGGGTGAGAACTCGGTGCATTGGGCGCTTGCGGATTGGGCGTGTCAAACGCTGGGCCTCGTCGTTGTTCCGATCTATCCAACATTGCCCGCTGATCAGGCTCAATACATCGTGAACGACGCGGGGGCCAAGGTGGTGCTGGCGGGCTCGGAGGAACAGGCGGCCAAGACCAAGGGTATGCCGGGCGTTCGCGTCGAGCTCCTCGTCGGTTCGGGTTCGCTTGCCGAGCGAGCCGAGCAAGCATGGGATGAGCTGACACGCGGGGCCTGGGAGGCGAGGATCGCGGCCGTGAGTCCCGACGATCTGGCCACGATCATCTACACCAGTGGCACGACGGGCAACCCGAAAGGTGCGATGTTGCAGCACCGGGCATTCACCAGCCTGGCGGACAGCATCCTCACAAGCCTGCCCATCAACGAGCACGACGTCTTCCTTTCGTTCCTGCCGATTTCGCACGTTTACGAGCGGTTTGCAGGCCATTTCCTGCCCATATGTGTTGGTGCGACGATTGGCTATGCGGGGTCTCTGAGGACGCTCGCGAACGATTTGCTTGCGGTTCGGCCCACGATCATGCTGTGCGTGCCTCGGTTCTTGGAATCATTCAAGGCCAAAGTGGTCGAGGGTGCGGCGAAGGCGCCACCACTGCGGCGCAAACTGTTCGAAATGGCCTTGGCCCAGGGCACCAAACGCTGGAAGGGAGAGGCCGCGCTCTTTCCGGGACTTTTGGATAAAGTCGTCGGCCAGAAAATTCGGGATCGGGTGGGCGGTCGCCTTCGCTTCTTCGTCTCGGGCGGCGCGGCCATGCCGATGCATGTGGCCGAATTCTTCGGCGCGTTCAACTTGATGGTGCTTCAGGGGTACGGCCTGACCGAGACAACGGCCGCGACCTCGTTCAACCCGCCCGACGACAACAAGCCCCATACCGTCGGCATCCCGATCGACGGTGTGGAAGTGAAGATCGCCCCCGACGGCGAGATTCTCATTCGCGGCAACAGCAGGATGGTCGGCTATTACAACCTGCCCGAGGAGACCGCCGCCGCCATCGATGGAGACGGGTGGTTCCATTCGGGAGATATCGGCGAGTTCGAGGGCAAACACCTGAAGATTACAGACAGAAAGAAGGACATATTGGTCCTGGCCAATGGCAAGAACGTGGCGCCCGCGCGCATCGAGGGGTTGCTCAAAGAGGGCCGTTCGATCGGCGAGGCCGTCGCATTTGGCGACGGTGAAGAGTACGTTGCCGCCCTCATCGTGCCCGAGTTTGACGTCATACGAGCCGAACTGAAGAATCAGGGTATCGACCCCGGCACGGACGAGCAGATGATCGAGCGCGACGACGTGCGGGCGATGGTCAAGAAGGATATCGAATCCGCCAACAAGCGGCTTGCCGACTTTGAGAAGGTGAAACGGCACACGCTGCTCGCCCGTGCTTTCTCGATCGACGAGGGCGAGTTGACGCCGTCGCTCAAGGTCAAGCGGCGCGTCGTCCGGGACCGCTACGCCGACGCAATCGCCTCCATGATGAAGTGACATGAACCTCCAATTCCGCATCGTCTACCACCACAAGCTCTTCCCTCTCGCGATCAGCCGGGGCGTCAACCGCGGAGGCGAGAACCTCTACGTGATGGCGATGCGCGGGGGGCACGTCGGTTATGGCGAGATGGCCCCGGCCACTGCGCGACCCGACCAAACGGCCCAAGAAGGCCAACGCCAGCTCGAAGCCCTTGCCCGCGACGTCGAACTCGACCACACGGCCGTGACGGATGTTTATCAGGCCATGCGCGAGCGAGAGATCGACCCTGCGGCGATGGCTGCGTTGGACGTCGCCTTATGGGACCTGCTCGCCCAAGAGGCCAGCTTGAGCCTGACCCGCCTGCTGGGCTTGCCTCGGCGTTCGGTTCCCACTTCCGTGACCATCGGCATCGAGACTCCCGAGACCATCCGCGAACGCGTTCCGGACTTGCTCAGTCGGTTCGGGGCGAAGTGCCTCAAAATCAAACTGGGCTCGCCGCAGGGGATCGAGCACGACCAGGCCAACTTTCTGGCCTCCAAAGAGTCGGCCGAGCCTTTCGGTGCGGCCCTCAGGGTGGATGCCAACGGCGGATGGAGCGTGGGCGATGCCAAGAAGATGTTGGGTTGGTTGGCCGGCCACGGCGTCGAATATGTGGAACAGCCGTTGGTCGAAGGCGCAGAGGACGGACTGCCCGAGTTGTTCGAAAACCGGCCCCTTCCCATCTTCGTGGACGAGTCGTGCCGATTCTCCTCCGATGTTCCCAAGTTGGCCGACCGTGTGGACGGCGTCAACCTCAAACTGATGAAGTGCGGCGGCATCACCGAGGCGTTGCGCATCGTCGCATGCGCCCGCGCCCATGGGCTGAAGACGATGATCGGCTGCATGAGCGAGGGATCCGTGGCCATCGCTGCGGGGGCGTCGATCGCGAGCCTTTTCGATTATGTCGATCTGGATTCGCATCTCAACCTGAAGCCCGACCCCGCCGAAGGCACGGTTCTGAGCGACGGCGTGGTGCTTCCCGAAGAGAGACCTGGACATGGAGGGCGGCTCAGCGCGTGATCCGGCCCGAACATCGCCTCGCCATCTATCTCGAAAAGAGCCTGACAGGCGATTATGCCAAGATGGGACAAGGCATCTTGCGCTATTCGACCAACGAAATTGTGGCCGTGGTCGATTCGGATTGGTCGGGCCGCGATGCGGCAGAGCTTTCGGGTGTACCAAGGTCGGTGCCCGTCGTGGGGTCGGTCGACGACGCTCGTCGTCTCGGTGCGGACGTACTCGTGTTGGGTACCGCGCCTTCGGGAGGTCGTATCCCAGCCGAGTGGTTGGCCGACTTGGACCGAGCCGTCGAGCTGGGCATGAGCCTTGTCAACGGCCTGCACGACCGGTTGGCTCCGCGCTACCCATCGCTGGCTGGAGACGTTTTTGTTTGGGACATCCGGGTGGAGCCCGAGGGACTGGGCGTCGGATCGGGCGCGGCCGCGAACCTGCGCTGCAAGCGCATCCTGATGGTCGGCACGGACATGGCCGTCGGCAAGATGACGACCGGTCTCGAGATGCTGAAGGCCGCTCGCGAAAGAGGCATTCGGGCCGAGTTCGTGGCCACGGGACAGATCGGCATTTGCATCACGGGTTCGGGGATTCCGCTCGACTGCATTCGCGTGGACTTTGCATGCTCCGCCGTGGAGCAAGCCGTTCTGAAGGCTTCGGCGAGCGATCCGGACTGGATCATCGTCGAGGGGCAGGGTGCATTGCTTCACCCAGGCAGCACGTCGACGTTGCCCTTGTTGCGTGGAGCTTGCCCGACGCATCTGGTGATGTGCCACCGCTTGGGCGCACCGGGGTTGCGGCGTCACGCCCACATCGGCTTTCCGCCGATGGATGCCTACATTCGGCTTTACGAAGACCTAGCCGAGGTGTGCGGCACCTATCCGAGGCCCAAGACGGTGGGCATTGGGCTCAACTCGACGCTGATCGAAGACGACGGGGCAGCCCGTGCCGGTGCAGCGAAACTGGCTGAAGAAGCGGGTGTGCCGGCGTGGGATGCGGTCCGATGGGGGGCCGATTCGATGGTGGATTGGGTGGAGCGTGCCTGAAGTCGGGCCCGTTCTGGTGGCGGGCCACGCATGCCTGGACATCATCCCCTCGATGGATCACGGCGGGTCGCTGGAGCCCGGCGTTCTGGTCGAGGTCGGTGCCGCGCACTTGGCCGGCGGAGGCGCGGTTTCGAACACAGGGCTCGCTCTGCACCGCTTGGGGGCCAAGGTGCGCTTGGCGGCCAAGGTCGCCGACGACGCGTTTGGGTCGTTGTTGCGTGGCATCTACGAGGGCGAGGGAGAGGGCCTGTCGCGCGGCCTGATCGTGTCGCCCGGGGAGACGACGTCGTACAGCGTGGTGATCAGCCCCCCTGGGCGCGATCGGACGTTTCTGCATGCGCCGGGGTGCAACGCGACGTTCCGTTCCCACGACGTGCCGGATGCCTTGATGGAAGGTTGCGTTTGGATGCACCTGGGCTATCCGACGCTCATGCCCGCCTTGTTTGCCGACGATGGTGCCGAATTGGAGTCCCTGTTCCGCAGGGCGAAGGCACAGGGGCTGGGCACGTCGCTCGACACCAGCCTTCCCGACCCCGAATCTCCCGCCGGGCGGGCCGATTGGCGGGCCATTCTGGGGCGTGCGCTGCCATATGTCGACGTGTTTCTGCCTTCGCGGGACGAGATCGCGGCGATGCTGCGGACCAGCGAGTGCGACCTGGGCGCCCTGATCGAGGCGCTGCACGGGATGGGTTGCAGCGTTGCGGGTGTGAAGTGTGGGGCGGAGGGCTTGCTGGTTTCCTCGCGGCGCGACCCGTTGGGCGACAGGCCCGAGTGGACGGACAAGCGCGTGTACCAGGGAACCTATCCGGTGAACGTGGCGGGGACCACGGGCGCGGGCGATGCCACGTTCGCGGGGTTCCTGTTTGGCTTGCTGAGCGGGCAGACCTTGCAGCAATCGGCGTCTTCGGCGTGCGCGGTTGGCGCGTGTTGTTGCGAGAGGCCTGACGCGGTATCGGGAGTCCCGGCTTGGCATTCCGTGCAAAATAGGCTTCAATCGGTATGGGCTGGTCGAGAGCACCCTGGACCTTCCCGCTGAATCGCCGGAGAATAACACTATGCGAACGATGTTGGCCAGCGTGCTGGCTTGCGCGGCGGTGTGCGTGCAAGCCCAACTCTTCAGCGACGAAGAGCGCGCGTCCGTGATGCAGTATTGGGGTGCCCCGGGCCGGTACCGCGTGGGCGCGCCGCCCGAGAGCGTGAGGACCGGGCCGTTTCAGGTGCGTTTGACCGTTGCCGGGTCGCAATGGCTTTGGAACTACAACCGCGCGCGGGGCCTTGGCAAGACGCCTCCCGGTTCGGTTCCACCCCCTCAGAGCGAGCGGGAGAAGGTTTGGGAGGCTTGGATCGAAGCCAAAGTGGCTTACGACCGGTGGATGGCGGGCGTAGGAGCGGACCGTGCGAACGCGGACCTTGGCCGGAAGACGCAGCTTGCGGGCGCGATGCCTCCTGCGCCTGGTCCCATCCCGCCGGACCTTCTCGAGTTGGCGGGTAACCCGCCGCCTTTTGCCTCGGTGGAAGCGCCGCTGTTCCATGTGACCTCGTTCGATGACGGCGTGGAGATCGCGCTGGCAGACAACGTGCCGATGCGGCCGCGGTACGCGTACTATCGGTTCGAGGAGGGTGTGATGTCGGGTGGGCAACGCGTCCGGGACTTGCCCGAAGAGGAACTCAAGGCGCTGTGCGCCGATGCTGGGCTGAGCGAGAGCGAGTTTCGTATCTTTCGCGCGGTCTCGCTGCTGGAGGGCGGGTTCGATTCGATCAACACTTACGACACCGGGTTCGTCTCGGTGGGCCTGATCCAGTTCGCGAGCCTGAGCGAAGGCGGCGGCTCGTTGGGTTCGGTAATGGTGAACTTGAAGTTCGCCGATCCGGACGCGTTTCAGCGGGACTTCCGGCGTTTCGGTTTGGACGTGACGCTTGACGGGAAGCTCGTCGCGATGGACCCGATGACGGGCGCCGTCGCGACGGGCGCCGAGGCGAACAAGACGATCATCCGGGACAAGCGGCTGATCGCCGTGTTTCAGCGAGCGGGTCGAGTGTGTCGGCCCTTCCGGATCGCCCAATTGAGAGTGGCCAAAACGCAGTACTATCCCGCCGACGACCTGGTGCCCATCGTTGCGGGCAATCAGGTGTGGCAAGCGCGCATCGCCGACATCGTCAAATCGGAAGCTGGTCTTGCGACGTTGATGGACCGGAAGGTGAATACGGGCAAAGTCGATCCCTTGGCGACCATCCTGAGCAATCTGGTCAGCACGAAGCAGATTCGCTCGGTGACGGAGTTGGCCAATTACGAGGCCGAGATCGTCGGTGCCCTGAAGTACCGCAAGGACTACACGGCCGACCCGTTGCTCAGCAAGCCATCCGGCGCACGGTAGCGATGACGCCTCTCGCTCGTGCGCTGAAGGATGCCGAGCGTCTGCTCGCGCACCGGGACCGGTTCGAGGCCGATCTGGCGGGGCGGTTGGGGGCGAAGGGGCACGCGCCCGAGGTGGTCGCCGAAGCGCTCGATTGGCTCCGCGAGAGGCGGCTGGTGGACGACCGGCGCACGTTGCAGGCCCACCTGGCGTCTCCGGCGATGCAACGCAGAGACACGGAGGCGGTACGAGCTCGGCTGGCGGTGTTGGGTGCGCCCGAAGAGTTGGTCGTCGACGCCTTGGGCCAACGGTCCGGGCCCGACGTTGAAGCTCTGGAAGAACAGCTTCGCGGCAAGTACAAGGCTCCAAAGGAACGAGCCAAGGCGGCAAGGTTCTTGGCGCGGGCGGGACTGGAAACGGATACCATCGAAGCGATGTTGGACCGTGTGTTTGGCGAGGAGGATGCCTGGACTTCCTCTGGCCCCTGATCGCCGCGCTCGAGGCTGTCGGCTTGGTCGTGCTCTGGGTTGTGCGGGGCCGGTCGCGACCCGAGACGCCGGTCGTTCCTGCCGAAGCGCCAACGGCTGAACCCAAGCCCGACCTCGCAACCCTCGACGCCGAGTTCGAGGAGATGGCGTTGCGTCGTAAGAGGGAGATCGAGGCCGGGGCCATCTCGGATGCCGAGGATCGGGCGCAAAAGGTGTTGCTCGCCGCGATGGAGCGCAGGTTGCCGCAGACCGTCGCCGAAGCTACGGTGTCGGTGGTGACGCTGGCCTCTGAAGACCTCAAGGGCCGCATCATCGGGCGCGAGGGCCGCAACAAACGGACGTTCGAGCAAGTCACTGGGGTAGACGTGATCGTGGACGAGGCCCCTGACTCGGTGACGCTGTCGTGCTTCGATCCCGTGCGCCGCGAGGTCGCGCGCCTGACACTCTTGGACCTTTTGAAAGACGGCAAGATCCACCCGACCAGGATCGAAGAGGCGCACGCCGCGGCTCTGGTCAGCGTGGATGCCTCGTGCCTTCGTGCGGCGGACCGGGCGATGGCGGAGGCCAAGGTGACCGGGCTGGCGAAGCCCGCGCGCGTGGCGCTCGGGCAGCTGGCGTACCGGACCAGCATCGGGCAGAACCTGCTGGACCACTCGATCGAGACCGCCGTGCTTGCGGGCGCGGTGGCCGCCGAAATCGGGGGAGACGAAGCCGTGGCGCGGCGTGCGGGGCTGTTGCACGACATCGGCAAGGGACTGGGCGCGGAATGGGAGGGACCGCACGCCTTGGCGGGCATGCAGTTTCTGAAGAGTCACGGGGAGGCGGAGGCCGTGCTTCATGCCGTCGGCGCGCACCACCGGGACATCGAGCCGACGACGGCAGAGGCGTTGGCCGTGATCGTGGGCGACGGGCTGTCGGCGGCCCGGCCGGGCGCAAGGCGCGAGCCGCTGCAATCGCACATCGATCGGTTGCGGGACCTCGAGGAGTTCGTGCGAAGGTTTGAGGGGGTTGACCAGGTGTACGCCGTCCAAGGCGGGCGGGAGGTGCGTGTGATCGTGCGGCCGCAGGACGTGGACGATCTGGGCGCGGTGCGGTTGGCGAACGAGATCGCGCGTGGCATCGAGGCGTCGCTGGAGTACCCTGGGCAGATCGTCGTGACCGTTGTGCGCGAGCAGCGTGTCCAAGAAGTGGCGCAATGAGCGAGTACAAGATCCTGTTCCTCGGCGATGTGGTCGGTCGGCCCGGTCGGAACGCGGTCGTCAAAGGTTTGCCCCGGCTTGTTCAGGAGCACCGCCCGCTTTTCGTGGTGATCAACGGCGAAAATGCCGCGGCCGGCAAGGGGATCACTCCCGACATTGCCGAAGAGCTGTTTCGGGCGGGCGCGGACGCGATCACGTTAGGCAACCATGCGTTCCAGAAGCGCGAGGTCTACGGTTATCTGGATTCGGGGAAGCCGATCGTGCGGCCGGGGAACATGCCCTTGAAGGTGCCTGGGCGCGGGCTCGTGATCGTGGAGAAGGACGGCGTGCGGTTGGCGATCGGCAACCTGTGCGGGCGCGTGTTCATGGACAGCTACGACGACCCGTTCGCCGATGCCGAAGCCATGGTGGAGGCGCTCGACACGCCGCACTTCCTGCTCGACTTCCACGCGGAGGCGACCAGCGAGAAGGTGGCGATGGGTTGGCACATGGATGGCCGTGCGACTGCGGTGATCGGAACGCACACGCACGTCACCACGGCGGACGAGCGCGTGTTGCCCGGCGGGACTGCGGTGATCACCGACGTTGGAATGAGCGGGCCCCGGGATTCCGTGCTCGGTGTGGACCGCAGGATCATTCTAGAGCGATTCCGCACGACTTTGCCGTCGAAGTTTGACGTGGCCAACGAGCCGGGTGTAATCTCGGGAGTGGTTGTGAGCGTCCAAAGAGAAACAGGACGCGCCACGGGCATCTCGCGCGTCCGATACGAGGACCAGGCGTAGGGCGCCAGGAGTTCGAATTCTGATGAAGACATCCAATCTGTGGGCTTGTTTGGCCGCTGGGAGCCTTTCGGCGGTCTCCTTCGGGCAGGCCATCACCATTTACAACCCGACGCGATCCATCGCCGACCAGCAGATCATGGTTCGGCCCTGGGGCAGCGGGACGATCGCCGAAACGAAAGAGGTGGCGTACGAGGGCACGAGTTCGATTCGGTTCTTCACGCGCAACTACTTCCAGGGAGGGTCGCTGATCTTCGGCACGCCTTCCGATTTGTCGTCCCAGTTCTCGAACAAGGCCAATCTGTTGCAGATCGTCTATCGGACGGCGGACGGTGCGATGACGTTTGGAGGCCCGCCCCGAGGCGGCATTCCTGGCGGAGGCCCTCCTGGTGGATTCGGCGGACCTCCTGGCGGCTTTGGAGGCCCTCCCGGCGCCGGCGGCCAGCTTGGTCGGGGTCAGCAAGGCGGACGGGGCGGCGGCGCGTCTCAGGGCGATGCCGGCGGCGGTCCCACGGGTGGCGGCTTTGCCGCGGCGGGTGCAGCGGCATTCAGCATGTTCCGCGTCGTGGTCACCACGACCGACGGACTGAAGAGCGAAGCGTATGTTCCCGCTTCGACGAGCGCGGGCCGCGACGGTTGGCGCTCGGTCGGGGTGCCGTTGCAGGCCATCAAGGGCTTCGAGCGCACCAACAAGGTCGTCAAGGAGATCACGTTCAGCGGCGATCAGTCGGCGACGATCTATCTGGGCGAGCTTCGCGTTGTGAGCGACGAGACGCCGATCACGGGCGAGCCGAACCGGCGCGAATGGAACCTCTCGCTGGGTCAAGAGATCGAGCTGTGGGCTGCGGGCTATGGCGGATCGAGCGCCCTGCGATACACGTGGGACTTCGACGCCCGCGATGGAGTGACCGAGGACGCCGAAGGCCAGGTCATCAAGCGCAAGTTCCGCAAGGACGGCGAGTACACGGTGACGCTGACCATCTCGGACAAGTACGGTCTGAAGGCGCCCTTCCAGACGACCATCAAGGTCGTCGTCAACCCCTGACAGCTGCCCGCAGTCGGTTCGAATCCTCCTCGCCCTTCGCGGGCAGGGAGGGTTCGATGCTTTTGGGGCCAGAATGTTGGGCTATAGACCCCGTCGAAGCCCTTGAACGCGTGCGTCAATCTTGCCTCTCGCATGAGGGCGCTTACGAGAAGACGAGCCATGGCAGCCCAAGCTTCTTTGTCGAGAAGGGTCGGCAATTTGTTTCCTTTGTCGACAATCACCACGGCGACGGACGGCTGGCGCTCTGGCTGCGGGCTGCGCCCGGCGTGCAAGAGGCGTTGATCGAGGAAGATCCCGAGGTGTACTTCCGTCCGCCCTACGTCGGGCCGAGCGGCTGGGTGGGCGTTCGGCTGGACCGCGGCCTGGCGTGGGAGACGGTCGTCGATCTGATCGCCGAGGCCTATGTGCTTGGATGTCCGAGGCGTCGCATGGGCGGTCGCTAAATGGCGTCAACCGTCTCTTGGGGAGCCTGTCAACCGATGGGATGGCAGCGAGAGTTGATCAGCCGCACATCAGGGAATGAGGCAACCCCTCGCCAGGGAGGTTTCGGTGGTCTCTGACCGAAGTCCCCTTCGACTCCGCGCCTGCTTTGGTCTCAGGAGGACGACTGGCCGTCGGGCGCGGGATCAGGGTGACCATTTGGCTCGTTTGTCCCAGGTTCGTCACGCTGAGGAGCCCGGGGCGGGCGCATCGGTTGATGAGACGTACCGATCCGGGCGTCTCGAAGCGGACCCTTGGGCTGGCATCCCCTTCGACACCGCGCAGCCTTTGGCTTCAGGAGGTCGGGGGCCGGGGGCGCGGGCTCAGGGTGACGCGTTCCGTCACGCTGAGGAGCCCGGCGGCGGGCGAATCGGTTGATGAGACGTACCGATCCGGGCGTCTCGAAGCGGACCCTTGGGCTGGCATCCCCTTCGACACCGCGCCGCCTTTGGTCTCAGGAGGACGACTGGCTGGCGGGTGCGGGCTCAGGTGACCGGTCGGTCGGCGAAGGAGCGGCTCGACGAACCTGAAAGAGGAACCAAGGCACCGCAGAGCCAAGTATGAGAGGCATGATGATGCGTGCCGCCCTCGGCTTCGCCAGCCTGATGGTCCTTGCGAGCGTCCAAGGGCAAAGCACGCTCACCGAACTCAACCAGCGGCTCACCGAACACCTCAAGGCCTTTCAAGCCGAGGCAGGGTTTCCGGGCGCGACGTTCGCCTACGTCCTGCCCGACGGACGGCAGGGGGCCGTGGCGGTTGGATTCGCCGACAAAGAACGGAACAAGACCATGCAACCCGACGCGCGTATGCCGGCAGGAAGCGCAGGCAAGACGTTCTTCGCTGCTTGGATCCTGCAGGAGATCGAAAGCGGCCGACTCGGGCTCGACGACCCGCTCGCCAAGCACCTCGGAGGCGAGTCGTGGTTCAAGCGGCTAGCCAACGGCGAGGCCGTGACTCTGCGCCAGTTGTTCCTGCACCAGAGCGGCATTCCGGAGCACGTCTACGGCGAGGCTGTGCATCAAGCGATCCGCGGGCGAGGCGACAAGCCCTGGACGCCTGCCGACATCGTGCCGTTCCTGTTGGATTCCAAGCCCCTGTTCGAGCCCGGCAAAGGGTGGGCGTACGCGGACACCAACTACATCCTGCTCGCCATGGCCGCCGAAGCCGCCACCAAGCAGAACGGCTACGCCGAGATCGAGCGCCGGTTCCTTCGCCCGTTCGGACTGAAGGGTACGCAGCCCGCCACGAAGCGCGACATGGAGGACCTGACCATGGGCTACACGACGCTCGGGCGCGACTTCGTGGGGCAAGAAACCACGCTCGACGAGAGGGGGGCGTTCCGCGTCAACCCCGGCTTCGAGTGGGCGGGAGGCGGGTTCGTCTCCACGTCGCAAGACTTGGCCCGTTGGGCGCTAAGCCTGTTTGGAGGCAAGGTGCTCAAGCCGGAGACCTTGGCGTTGGCCAAGCAAGGCGTCGCTGCGAGAACCGGTCCCGGCGACCTGTACGGCCTTGGCGTCCAGATTCGCGACGGCGAATGGGGCAAGGGCTACGGCCACGGAGGCTTCTATCCCGGCTACTTGACGGAGATGGAGTACGTCTACGACCGGTTCGGGGTGGCGATTCAGTTCAACACGGATTCGGGTCAGGCGCTGCTGCGCGGCCGGCGGCGCGTGATGCTGGAGATGGCCAAGATGGTGCACGAGGCGACACGCTGAGCGTGGCGAGGCCTCCTCTGACGCTGGTGACCGGTCGGCCGGGATCGGGCAAAACCACGCTCGCCCTTGGTTTGGCCGCACGAGTGGGTGGGCCGGTCGTGTCGCGGGATGCGATCATGGAGGGCCACCGTCGCGCCGCCGAGCAGGGCGTCGACTTGGCCGACTCGCCCGCCTTGCACGTCAACGATGTGTTCTTCGCGACTGTTGCAGCGCTCTTGACCCAGCGGGTGGCTGTGATCGCGGAGGCGGCGTTTCAGGATCGGGTATGGGCGCCGAGGCTGGCGCGACTGGTCGAGGTCGCGGACGTGCGCGTGGTGTTGTGCCAGTGCGATCCCGAGACGGCTCGACAGCGGTGCGTCGCCCGGTTCGAGAGCCACCCGGAGGTTCGCCGTTACCATGAAGCCGACGCCTCCGTGTTTGGGACGGGGCCTTTCGAGCCGATCGCACGCGAATTGCCGACGCTCGCGGTGGACACCTCGGACGGTTACACGCCGGGCTTGGACCAGATCGCGGCGTTCGTCAGAGCCGCGCGGGTTTGACGGGCTGGCCGGTACGCGCGCTCTCCAAGGCGGCGACGCCGAGAGCGACGGCCTTGGCGCCCTCCAGCCCCGAGATGGGTGGAGGCGCTCCCGCTGAGACGGCATCGAGGAAGGCCCGAAGCTCCAGATAGTACGGGTCGTCCGTCGCAGCCATAGGACTCTCGGCGATCGAGCCGCCCGCTGTATGCGTGCGCAGCGAGGGCGTCGTTCGGCTGTCGTACTCGATCATGCCCTCGCTGCCGCAGACTTCGAACGTTGTGCGGAATCCGCTGGGGTCCATCCACGTGCTCTCGCAGTGGGCGACCAGACCGCTGTCGAACGCGAGCGTGGTCAAGGCGTAGTCCGGGCCTTCGCCAGCCTCCGCTCGGACGGATCGCGAATAGAGTTGGGCAACCTCGCCGAACGTCCAGCGGAGCCAGTCGAAGTCGTGGATGGCCAGATCCACCAGCACCCCGCCCGAGCGTCGGTGGTCCATGAACCAATTGTCCGCTCCCGTCAATGGGGCTTTGCCCCCTCGGCGGGTTCGGGCGGCGGCGGGCCGTCCCAGCGCCCCGCTCTGGACGAGCTGGTGCGCGGCGGCGTATTCGGGGAAGCACCGGACGACCATCGCGCAGCCCAAGGGCACCCCGGCGCGGTCGGCGGCTTCGACGATCGTCATGCTGTCTGCCACGTCGAGGGCGAGGGGCTTTTCGACGATGACGGGTTTGCCCGCGGCGATGGCCCGCAGGGCGTAGTCGGCGTGCCGATCGGTGGGGTAGCAGATGTCCACGACGTCGGCGGTTGCCAAGAGGGCATCGCAATCGCTCGCGGGGGCCGCGTTCCACTCCGAGCAAAACGCCGCGACGCGTTCGGGCCGACGGTCGAACACGTGGAGTTCGACATCGGGCATCTTGGCGTATTGGCGGGCATGCACCGTTCCCATCCATCCGGTGCCGAGCAATCCGACGCGCATCACGTTGTTCCCATTCGCTGCGGGTTCGGGCCTTCCTGCCGATGGGGTACGTTCAGCCCGTGCGCATCCTCGGCATCGACCCCGGCCTGGAGCGGATCGGCTATGGCACGGTCCGCCGCGAAGGGTCGCGATTGACCGCCGAGGAGTACGGCCTGATCCAGACGCCGCGCATCGAGTTGCCGGAGCGGTTGGCCCTGGTGCGGCGAGAGGTCGTCGAACTCCTGGAACGCGTGCGTCCGGACGCCGTCGCCACCGAGCAGTTGCTGTTCTCGGTGAACCGGAAGACGGCGATGGACGTGGCGAAGTCGTTGGGCGTGATCCTGTGTTCGGTGGCCGAGCACGGGGCGCCGTGGACCGAGTTCGCTCCGGGCGCGGTCAAGCTTTCGGTGGTGGGCAACGGGGGCGCGGAGAAGAAGCAAGTCCAGTTTATGGTGACTCGGTTGCTGGGGCTGACCGAGACGCCCAAGCCCGACGACGTTGCGGACGCCTTGGCTCTGGCCGTGTGTTTGGCGTTGCGTTCTCGGCCCGGTGCCTAGGGCGTGCGGTGGGTGCGCATCCATTGGACCTGCGGCAGTTCCAGGCCAAGCCGTTGGTTGAGGCGGCCGAAGGTCTGTGCGAAGCGACCTGTGCGCAGGATCAAGCCCACCTCGACGGCAGCCACCGAGGAGCGGAAAGCATCGAGCGAGCGCAGGCGCGTTACGGTTTGCATGGCCGCCCGGTCGCCGAGTGCTGCGCTTTCCCGTGCGAGGAACATGGCTTGGCTAGCGACTTCCCGGCGATAGTCGCGGAGACGTCCATGAAGGGCCAGGGCTTCGTGAGCGTAGGCGTAGACCGCTTCCATATCGCGCAACCGTTGCCGCTTGCGTTCGGGCGATTCGCCACGCGAGACGCTCGGTCCGGCCAAACGGACGTGGACGAGAACCTCGTCGAGTAGATGGACGCTTGCGCCCGCCAGCAGTCCGCGCAGGTTCTGGTCGAAGTCTTGGTTCGAGGTGAGCGCCTCGCGCCAAGGGCCGACCTTGTCGAGGAACGAACGCCGCCAGACCGCGCCTTGGCATGGCCAAACCACGTCCCGCCGCAGGAAGCGGCGCAAGTGGTCGCGGGGTTCGAACGAGTTCCACAGGAAGCCGAGGTCGCCTGGCCGTTGCTCGAAGACCTCGGTCTGCCCGACCACCATGTCCGCTTCGGGGTGGGCGGCGAATGCTTCGACCGCGGCTTCCAGTTTGCGGGGTGCGAACAGGTCGTCGGAGTCCTGAAACACCAGGAGTTCTGCGGACGTGGCTTTCCAACCTGCGTTGCGCGCGCGTTGCGCCCCGCCGCGTTCGAGTCGAAGGTGGCGGAAGCGCGGATCGCGCGCGGCGAACGACTGGGCGACTTCGGGCACGTCGTCCTCGCTGGCGTCGTCGGCGACGATGCACTCGAACCGCTCGTAGGTCTGCGCCTGAATGCTCTCCAAGCATTCGCGAAGGAGGTCGCCCCGGTTCTGCGCCGGGACGACCACGCCGACGAGCGGTTCGTCGCTCATATCAGAGGGCGATGGCTGTCGAGACCGAGTTGGCGGCGACCTCTTCGGGGGTGACTTCGCGGCCCAGCCGTTCCGAGAGGTAGATGCCTTCGCTGATCAGCATCGTCTTCAGGGCAAGCTCGGCGGTTGGGATCATCTCGATCTCGCCGAGCAGTCCACCGATCCAGTGGTGCTGGGGCGAATCGAACCACTGTTGCTTGGGGTCGAGGACATGGGCGCGCCAATCCGCGCCTTCGACCTCGAACGTGGCGTTCATCGGCACGTCTTCGAGGTTGGTGAAGTAGCTGAGCGGATCGAGCTTGAGGCCGCCCTTCGAGCCATAGATGCTCGGGGCTTCGAAGGTCGACTGGTGGACCGCCCATGCCTCGACGATGTCGAGGGTCAACCCGCCACCCAGCCGAACGAAGCCGAGGCCGAGTTCTTCGACGTCGTACTTGCCTAGCTCGCGGCGGCCGGGGTCCATGTCGGTTTCTTGGTAGGTCTTGCCCGTGATGCGCTCGACGCTGGGGTTGCCCAGCAGGTGCAGCATCATGGCGATGTGGTAGACGCCCATGTCGTAGAGCGCGCCGCCCGAGGCCGTGGCTTTGCGGACGAACGACGACGTGCCGTAGCCGTCCACATAGGGGCGTCCTCGGCGGCGGTGGCCGGTGCTGCGGGCGTGGTAGACCTTGCCGAGGTGTCCGGCGTCGATCAGTCGTTTGGCGAGCTTGGTGTGCGGCGAGTAGAGCGTGGAGAGCTGGATGCTGAGCTTCTTGCCCGTGCGCTCGGCGGCTTGAGCCATGGCGACGGCGTCCGCGTAGGCGCCCGCCATGGGCTTTTCGCAGTAGACGTGCTTTCCGGCTTCGAGCGCGGCGATGGTGACCGGCGCGTGGAGGTTGTTGTGGAGGCAGACGTCTACGGCGTCGATGTCGTCGCGGGCGATGAGTTCGCGGAAGTCGCCCGTGGTGAAGGGGATGTTGTATTCGGAGGCGGACTTGGCGAGTGCGGCGGCGTCGGTGTCGCAAGCGGCGACGACCTGGACTCCCGGCACGTCGCGGTAGGTTCGGAGGTGGTGTTGGGCGATCTGCCCGACGCCGACAAAGCCAACGCGAACGGTGTTCACGGCCCGATTTTGGCCGATTCGCGCCCAGAGGGAACGCGACTCACGGTCCCCCTTTGTCGCTTTCGCGACCTCTCCCCCGCAAGCGGGGAAGAGGCTTTGTGTTGCCACCATCTGGCAGTCACCGGCGGGGCTTGGGTGAGGGAATGCGCCTCGTGTGCCATAATGTTGCATCGTTTTGCGGTGTTGCGAACGAAATGCGAAGACGCTGCCGGGCATTGCCATGTCCGCGGCGTTTTTTACTTTCGGCTCATGATCCGCTCGGCCCGCCCCGTCGCAAGGAAAATCGCACCTCATATGACACCCAAGGAAGCGCTCACTTATCTCGCTGAACACGAGGTTCAGTTTGTGGATGTTCGGTTCACCGACCTGTTGGGCACGTGGCAGCACTTCAGTCTGCCCGCGCACCAAATCACCGAGGACACGTTCGAGGAGGGGCTGGGCTTCGACGGCTCGTCCATCCGCGGGTTCCAGGCGATCAACGAATCCGACATGCTGTTGGTGCTCGATCCCAGCAGTTTGTTCCTCGACCCGTTCACGGTTCACCCGACGGCCTGCATCTTCGCGAACGTCGAAGACCCGATCACGCGCGAGCCGTATTCCCGCGACCCGCGCTATGTCGCCAAGAAGGCCGAGGAGTACCTGAAGTCCACCGGCATCGCCGACACGGCTTACTTCGGCCCCGAAGCCGAGTTCTTCGTATTCGACAGCCTGTCGTTCGACGTGACGCCCCACAAGATGGGCTTCAAGTTGGACAGCGAAGAGGCCCCTTGGAACGCTTCCAAGGAGGATGGCCCCGGCTATCCGCTCAAGCCCAAGGGCGGCTACTTCCCCTGCGCGCCGAGCGACAAGCTTCAGGACCTGCGCAGCGAGATGGTGCTCAAGATGATGGACATCGGCATCGACGTCGAAGTCCACCACCACGAGGTCGCTTCGGCGGGCCAGTGCGAGATCGACATGAAGTTCGACACGCTGCTCAAGATGGCCGACGACCTGCAGAAGTACAAGTACGTCGTGCGACAGACGGCGGCCGAGAACGGCTACGTGGCGACGTTCATGCCGAAGCCCCTCTTCGGCGACAACGGCAGCGGCATGCACATCCACATTTCGCTGTGGAAGAACGGTCAGACGTGCATGTACGACGAGTCGGGCTACGCGGGACTTTCGAACGAGGCGCGTTGGTTCATCGGCGGCCTGCTCAAGCATGCCCCGTCGCTCCTGGCGTTCACGAACCCGTCGGTCAACAGCTACCGGCGCTTGGTGCCGGGTTACGAGGCGCCGATCAACCTGATCTATTCGCAGCGCAACCGCTCGGCGTGCATCCGCGTGCCGATGTACAGCAAGTCGCCCAAGGCCAAGCGTGTGGAGTTCCGCATTCCGGACCCGCTCGCCAACCCCTATCTGGCGTTCTCGGCGTGTCTGATGGCCGGCCTCGACGGCATCCAGAACCGCATCGAGCCCCGCGCCCCGCTGGACAAGGACCTGTACGAACTGCCGCCGCTCGAAAAGGCCGCGATTCCGCAGACGCCGGGCTCGCTCCGCGCCGTGCTGAACAGCCTGGCCAACGACCACGACTTCCTGCTGAAGGGAGACGTGTTCACCAAGGACCTCATCGAGACCTACATCGAGTACAAGCTCGTCAACGAGTGCGACGCCATCGACCTGCGCCCCCACCCGTACGAGTTCTATCTGTACGCCGACCAGTAAGGCCTTTCTTTTACTCGGCTGCAAGGGCGCGCCACTGGCGCGCCCTTTTGCATCTAGAATCGAGTGGTGACTCTGGAGTTCTGCGCCAAGGCCATCGAGTGGCGGGGGCCTGCGCCGTTCGTGTACGTGCCCGTCCCACCGGACTTGGCGGCGGACATCAAGGCGATCTCTTCTCGGGTGACGTACGGCTGGGGCGTGATTCCTGCGACGGTTTGGATCGGGAAGACCGAATACCGGACCTCGCTCTTTCCCAAGGACGGCGGGTATCTCGTGCCCGTGAAGGTGGCCGTCCAGCGGGCGGAGGGCGTCGCGGTAGGCGATACGGTCGCGTTGCGCCTCGAGATCTAGGCGTTCCGATCCAGACGCTCGTTCATCGCCGCGACTTTGGCTTTCAGGCCTTCCGCGTAAGCGTCCAGTTTGGCGGCAAGCAGCGGATCGGAGGAGGCCAGAATACGCACGGCAAGCAAGCCGGCGTTGGTGCCGTTGCCGATGCCTACTGTCGCCACGGGCACGCCCGCGGGCATCTGGACGATCGAGTGCAGCGAATCCACCCCGGAAAGGGCCGTGGTGCGGACGGGGACGCCGATGACGGGCAACGTGGTCAGCGAAGCCACCATGCCGGGCAGATGTGCCGCGCCGCCCGCACCCGCGATCACCACACGAAGTCCCCGAACCCGTGCGGACTTGGCGTATTCGACCATGGCCTCCGGGGTGCGGTGCGCGCTGACCACGCGCACCTCGTGCGGGATGCCGAATTCGGCGAGCACCTGGGCGGCGGGGGACATTGTCTCCAGGTCGGAGTCGCTGCCCATGATGATGCCAACGATCGGGGCTTCTGCCACGTCCGCAATGTACCTTCGCCGTGGCATACTCCAAGCTCGATCGGATGAGTCAGAGCGAAAGGAGCATCGGCATTGTGGGGCTTGGGCTGATCGGCGGATCGGTGGGGTTGGCGGCGCGCGCGGCGGGCTGGCACGTGCTGGGCTACGATCCCGTCCGCGAGACGCGCTTCGCCGCCGAGGGCCACGCCGTGGATCGAGCCGTTCTGGACCCTCTGGACCTGTGCGAGTGCGACGTGGTGTTCGTCGCCGTGCCGCCGCCAGCAACCGTCGAGGCGTTGGGCGTGCTTCGCCACGCGTGTTCCGTGATCACGGACTGCGCCAGCGTCAAGGGTCCGATCGCGGAGTGGGCCTCCCAGCAACCCGAAGACGCCTTGCGGCGTCGGCTAGTGCCAGGGCACCCGATGGCCGGCCACGAAAGGGGCGGGTTGGAGCATGCGCGGGCCGATCTGTTCAGCGGTGCGCCTTGGTTGCTCACGCCGACCGACCACACCGATCCCCGGGCGACCGAATTGGTGGAGGCAACCGTCCGCGGGTTTCGCGCGGCGCCCAAGCGGCTCGATGCGCGGGAGCACGACCGCATTGTGGCGCGGGTGAGCCACCTGACCCATGCCGTGGCGAGCG
>JBDHZD010000050.1:0-24295 GCA_039811705.1 Fimbriimonadaceae bacterium
GGCGACAGCTACGCCTCGGTGACCCCTCGGGGTTCGCACTTGGCGGGTTCGGTGGTGCTTCGCGAACACCCCGCATCGGATGCGGACATCCCGGTCCAGATCGAAGTCCGCGACGCCGGGGGCTCGCTGGTGGATTCCGAACGCGTTCCCTTGCGCGCGAACGGATCCTTCGACTTCGTGTCGCCGGCGGCTGGGTCGTACAGGATCAGCGTCAAGGCTTCGCATTGGTTGAGACGACGTTTGAGCAGTCAGGCGTTGAGCCCCTCGGCATCGCTCAATGCGACCTTCGAACTGTTCAATGGGGACATCAACGGCGACAACTCGGTGAACATCGCGGACTTCCTCGGCTTGAGGTCTGCCTTTGGAAGTTCGTCCGGGCAGGCGCAATGGAATCCCAACGCCGATCTCAACGGCGACGGATCGGTCAATGTGGCCGACTTTCTCATCTTGCGCGCCAACCTTGGGAGGACCGGAGACGCCCCGTGAGCCTGAAACGAATCGGTTCTGGAAACGTAGGGCTACAATAACACTCATCACGCACTCGAACGCCATGAAGTCAAGACACCTGATCGCCGTCTTTGTCGTTGCCGCCTCGGTCCTTGCCACCGCCGCCCTCCAAGACGCGTCGCGCCTTCGGTTGTCGTTGGCCGAAAGCCGCAAGGATGTGTTCGCCATCAAGTCTGAAATGAAACAGACGCTCGACATGGCGGGCATGGGCCAGCAAGAGATGGCGATCAACACCAGCATGAAGATGGCCGTCGAGACTGGGAAGAAGGGCGACGATGGCAAGGCTCCCATCGCGATGTCGGTCAGCGACTTTCAGATGAAGTTGGAAGGGATGCCAGGAGCTCCCGACATGCCGAACCCCGGCAACTACGTGATCCGAGGCAAAATCGACGAGCGGGGACAAATCACCGACACCAAGATCGAAGGTGCGGAAGCGTCGATGGCGCAGATGATGAACGCTTCCTCGCAGCAGACGCCCTACTTCGTCGTGTTTCCTGAGAAGGAAGTGAAGGTGGGGGACACGTGGACCATTCCTGTCCCAAAGAACGAATTGGCCATGACCGCCGAGTCGCAACTGACGGCGAAGCTCTTGGGTGAGAAGACGGTGAAGGACGTGGCTGTTTTCGAGGTGCAGATCACGGGCGACGTTTTGGTCGACGGCGACCCTTCGAAGTCCAATCCAGACGTGCCGTTCGCGATGAAGACCAAAGGCAAGGTTTCGATGGACGGGCTGTACTGGGTCGAAAAGGCTTCGGGTCGCACGATCGGTTACCAGACCAAGATGCGATCGGACATGAGCATGGAACTGACGGACATGGGGATGACGATCAGCACCAAGGGTTCGGGCACCATGACCATGGATTGGGTCAAGTAACAGCATGTGGCCGTTGGTGGCGGCGATGGCGGCCTTGACGTCAGCGCCGATGGCGCCGCTCAAGTCGATGTCGTACAACGTTCGGTACTCCACGGCGAACGATGGCGAGTTCTCGTGGGTGCACCGCAAAGACCGCCTCTATGCTTTGCTGAATCGAGAGGCTGCGGACATTGTCGGGCTTCAGGAGGCGTTGCGGCCCCAGATCTCGGAGATCCGTCAGGCTGTGTCTGGCTATGCCGAGGTTGGTGTCGGTCGAGACGACGGGGTCTCGGCGGGCGAGCATTGCACCATCCTCTACCGCTCCGATCGGTTCGCGTTGTCCCAATCCGGCACCAAGTGGTTTTCGGACACGCCGGACGTGGTGGCCAGCAAGTCTTGGGGCAACAACATCACGCGGATTGTGACCTTCGCCCGTCTGATCGATTTGGCCTCGCTACGGCCTTTCTGGGTGTTCAACGTTCATCTTGATCACGAGTCGCAGCCGTCACGGCTCAAGAGCGTCGAGATGTTGCGCTCGAGAATCGCCGCGCTGGCGGGCAAGGAACCCTTCTTGGTGCTGGGTGATTTCAACGCAGGCGAGGCCAATCCCGCGATCCGTTCGATGCTGGAGCCGATTCCGCACGTATCAGGCGTGCGCGATTCGTTTCGGGCGATCCATCCCGACCGAAAGGATGTTCAGACGTTCAACGGCTGGCAGGAAGGGGTGGAAGGCGACAAGATCGACTATGTGTTCGTTTCCGACACTTGGTTGATCCGCGACGCGGCGATTGTTTGGCCGGCGACCCGAGGAGCGTTCGAGTCGGACCACTATCCCGTGACGGCGACGCTCGATCTGCCCTGAGGTTTGGGCCAAACTGTGGCCAGGATGTTTGATCTCTTACTGGCCGCTCGGGCCTCCTCTGCTGCTGCGTCGGCTGCCCATACCGCGGCCCGGTCTTCTCAGGAATCGCTTGAAGCACGGAACGAGGTGAGGCGGTTGGAGGACCGCCTCGAACGGCTGGAGTTGGCGTGTGCCGCCATGTGGTCGCTGGTGCGCGAGGTTCACGGGTTTACCGACGAACAGCTCATGGCGCGCGCCATCGCTCTCGACGAGGCCGATGGCAAGCGGGATGGCAAACTCGGCTCAGGACCCAAGGTGTGTCCCTCGTGCCAACGGACTTCGCCGGTTCGGTCGTCTGGCAAGTGCCTTTGGTGCGGGGCGGCGATGTCGGAAGGTCCATTCGGCGGCTGATGCACTGGGCCGAGGTCTGGGCTGGCGAGTCAGGGGCGGCGCGCGCGTTGCGTCTGGCTCTGTTGCCTGCCTCCTGGCTGTATGCCGGGGGGTGGTTGGGCTATCTGTCGGTCTATCGTTTTGGGTTCAAGCGGCCCTTCCGGCCGCATCGGCCTGTGGTTTGCGTGGGCAACTTGCGGGTCGGCGGAAGCGGGAAGACGCCGTTGACCTTGCATCTGGCAGACGTTTTGGAGCGCGCCGGCCATCCTGTGGTCTTGTCGCTTAGCGGGTATGGATCGCCCGCGAGCGAGGCCGCAACTGCTGTCCCTGACGGGCCACTCGATCCGTCGCAATGGGGCGACGAGCCCGCTCTGGTGCGCTCGGAACGGCCAAGCTTGCCCCTCGTGGTGGGTCGGCGCCGAGTTCTGGCCGCTCGGATCGTGCATGAACGGTGGCCCGACCGAGTGATGTTGATGGACGATGGCTTTCAGCACCTCCCCTTGCACAAGGACATTGCGATCTTGCTCGATCCAACGGCTCCACCCAATCCTTGGTGTCTGCCTGCGGGTCCCTACCGCGAGCCTCGCTCGGGTGGACGGCGCGCAACGATGGTTCTCGATCCCTTGGGTGCAACCAACGACACGGGGTATCGGTTGGTTCGTCGCCCTCTCACGTTTGAGGCGATGGGTTCGGTTCGAGAATTGGCGGTCGGCGACGAGGTGCACGCGTTGTGCGCCATCGGCGACCCCGTGCGATTCTTCAACGACGTGGAAGCAAGCGGGATGGTGGTGATGGAACGCACGGCCCTGCCCGACCACGCACCCATCCCTCCCAGGTATCTTGAAGCTTCCGTCGCCTCGGGCAGGCCGCTGGTGGTCACTGCCAAGGACTGGGTGAAGCTCCGTCCCTTGGCCGAGGCGCATGGCGGTCTCGTCCATGTTGCTCGGCAAGAGACCGTTGTAGAGCCCGCACATGAGTTCGAACGGTGGATCGCCCGGCAGGTCGAAACGGTCTTGGCGCAAGGCGCTTGAAGGCTGGGCGGCGACGCTTGCGTTCAAGTTGCTGTGTTCGGTGTTCGCTCGGCTGAATGCCCGTCAGGCGGATCGTTTGGGCGAAGGGCTCGGTCGGTTGATCCACCGGCTTTCGAGAAAGTATCGCGAGCGCACGCGTGCGAACCTTGCCATGGCCATGCCCGAGCTGTCCGAGGCGGAGCGGTCCCGAATCGCCCAAGGCGTTTTCGAGCACTTCGGGCGCGTTGGGGCGGACTTGTTGCGGACGCCAAGCCGTTCGAACGACGAGGTTTCCGCTTCGATTGTCGAACTCAGAGGCGACTACGAGCCATTGTTGTCGGAAACGCGCGGGGTGATCCTCATTTCGGCGCACTTCGGCAACTGGGAGCGCCTGTGTCAATACCTGACCATTCTGCAGAAGCCCGTGGCCGTGGTGGCCCGCGACCCCAATCAACCCGAGATTGCCGAAGGGCTGACTCGCCTCAGGGCCAACACAGGGGTCAAAGTGCTTCCGCGGGGCAACGCCGCGAGAGAGATCTTGCGCGCGCTCAAAGCGGGCGAGTGGGTGGGAATCCTGCCCGACCAGAACGACGACGAGGTTTTTGTGCCGTTCTTCGGCAAGATGGTTGGCACGGTCATGGGACCGGGAGTCATGCACGTGCGCACCGGGGCGCCGATTTTCGTCGCCTACCTTTGGCGGCGTGAGGACGGCAATTTCGTGCTCGAGGTCGAAGGGCCGATCCAGGCGTCGCCGGCGCGTGAAAATCCTGCCGAGGGGATCATGGTGGCTCTCAACGAGTCGCTCGAGCGCATCGTTCGCCAGCACCCGGAGCAGTGGCTCTGGCTTCACGACCGTTGGAAGAGCGCGCGCAAGCGGGGGATGCTTTGAGCGAAGGCAACGGGACGATGGTTGCCAGCCCGGACCGCAAGCGGTTGCCACGAGGGGACCGTGGCGAGCGCCCGCGCGTGCTGATCGCGCGCTTTTCGGCGATCGGCGACTGTGTGATGGCGGCACACGCCGCAACCGCCATTCGCCTGCGCTTCCCAAGCGCCCATCTTGTTTGGGCTGTCGAGCCGCGGTGCGCGGACGTGTTGGACACGGACAGGTTGCTCGACGAAGTCGTCCTCTTCCCACGCGACGAGTGGAAGAAACGGCGAAGCCGTCCGGCCACATGGTTGGATCAAACGCGCCGCTACCTTGGCCTGAGGCGGCATCGATTCGACTGGGCGCTCGACCTTCAAGGGCATTCGAAGACCGCTCTCTGTGTCCGCTTGTGCGGCGCGAAGCGTCGATTGGCCGTACGTCCCACCGATGTGTTCGCGAAGCTGCTCAATCCTGTCTCGGAGAGATCGCGACTTCCAGAGCACTGGGTCGATCGGCATATGGCCTTGCTCAGCGAACTAGGCGAGTTCCCGACCCCGGAACATCCGCTGATGCCACAGCTCTTCGACGAGCGGGGGAACATCGCATCGCGCGATGGACGCCCTCTGGCGACGCTGTCTTTGGCCAGCAGCAGCGATGCCAAACGCTACCCCGTCGATAAGTGGCGTCTGGTTGCCCGCAGACTCTCGCAAGAAGGCTTCGAGGTGGTCGCTCTCGGTGGTCCTGGGGATCCGCAACTGGGCCTGAAAGGAGACACCGCCCAAGACCTTGTGGGGAGGACATCGTTGCGCCAGACCATGGCCGCGATCCAGATGAGCGCGGTTCACGTTTCGGCGGATACGGGCACTGGCCATATCGCCGCGGCCTACGGGGTCCCCGTGGTGTCGTTGTTCGGGCCTTCGAACCCTGATCGCTTTCGTCCTTTCACGCGTCGTGGAGCCGTCCTCCGCAAGGGCGCGGACACGGGCGCCATCGATCCGGAGGATGTGATTCAAGCGGTTGCGACGCTTCATGGAACGACCTCGCTTTCTCATCGCTAGGCTTTCGTCGCTCGGAGACGTGGTGTGCACGTTGCCGTCCGCCGGAGCGTTGAAAGCGGGTTTCCCGGGTTGCGAAGTCCATTGGGCTGTCGATCCTCGCTTTGCTGCCGTCGTCCAGGCATGCGTCCACGTTGATCGGTGCGTTGTCGTCAAGCCGGGCTTTCACCCCAGAACGTGGCCCACGTTCGATGGGACGTACCAAGCGGCGTTCGACCTGCAAGGTCTCTCGAAGAGCGCATTGTGCGTGGCCCGAGCCAGGGCCGGAACCAAGCTCGGCTATCACTGGCAGCGCGAAGGCGCCTGGATCGCCAGCCGTCGCGTTTGGCCCGATCCCACGTCGTTTCATGTGGTCGATCAGTATGTGGACGTGGTCCGCGCGGCCGGTGGCGCGGCGGATCGAGCCGACTTCGGCATGGTCCCAACGCACGAGTCGGTTGCTTCGTTGGAGGGCAAACTCAAGGCGCGAGGGATTTGGGGGCAATCCTTCGTGGTGTTGAACGCGGGGGCTGGTTGGGCGACCAAGCGGTGGCCCCCGGTTTTCTTTGCGGACCTCGCTGCAAGGATCGCTTCCGTTGGTATCGCTCCGTTGTTCGTAGGCGGCAAGGCCGAGGCCGACCGTGCGGCATTCGCAGAGGTGGTTTCGTTCGGCTCGGATGCCGTGGACTTTGTGGGCGAGACAAATGTTGGGGAGCTCATCGCATTGATCTCAATGGCCCGGGCGAATGTCGCTGGAGACACCGGCACCAGCCACATTGCGGCGGCATTGGGTGTTCCCGCTGTCTCGATGTACTCGATCACACGCCCCCAGCGGTGCTGTCCCTATGGACAGATCGACCGATGCCTCTACGATCCCGCGGGTTTGGACCGCATCGGCGTCGACGATGTGTGGCGCGTTCTCCAGCCGTGCCTGGTCGGCTAGGGCCGGGCGAAGGAAGCGGCCACCCAATCATCTTCGCGGCGGTGGGTTGTCAGGGCAAATCCGACCGATTCGGCAGCATGTTGCACGTCGGGCCAATTGTCATGGATGATGCCGGATACGATCCATGTGCCGCCCGGAGCGACGACCCGAAACGCCTCCGGCGCCAGACGGATGAGCACCGCGCTGATGATGTTGCTCACCACCACGTCGAACGACTCTTCGATCCCGGCGAACCCTTCGCCCGTTTCAAACGAGGCGATTACGCCATTGGCGGTCGCGTTCTCCTTGGCAACCTCGACTGAGAGCGGATCGACGTCCACGCCGAGGACGTGTTTCGCACCAAGTTTGCACGCCGCGATGCCGAGAATGCCGCTTCCGCACCCCAAATCCAAGACGGTTCGCGCGTCGAGTGCAGCATCTTCGAGGAGTTCGAGGCACATGCGCGTTGTTGGGTGGTCCCCTGTGCCGAACGCCTGTCCGGGGTCGAGCACCAACTCGAGGTCGCCGGGACCGGCTTCAAACGCTTCCCAGGTGGGTCGGACGACGAACCGCTTGCCGATGCGCCGCGGCTTGAAGTGGGCCCTGAATGTGGCATCCCAATCTTCTTCTTCGACTGAAACGCGTTGGACGTCGATCGCGCCCATGTGCCTCATGTCGGCGGACGCCTGCTCGAGCACGGCGTCCACACCGGGCACTTCTGGGTAGTAAGCGACCAACATCTGCGGTTCTTCCAGAACTCCGTGCGATCCGTGGCCGATCAGCACGTCGATCCACGGCGACCAGTCGTCCTTCGGTCCATCGAAGGCGACGCGCAACAACACCCAGGTTCTCATTTTTTCTTTTTGAACAGGCCGCCGAGAAGGCCGCCGAGCGACTCGTGTCGCGGCGCTTCCTCTCCGCTGGCCTTGGCGAAGTCGATCAGGATGCGGCGTTGTTCGTCGTTCAGATTCTTGGGGATGCGGACGCTGGCCCGGAGTCGAAGCACACCCCTGGGGCCGCCGTGCAACGGAGGCAATCCCGCGCCGCGCACGGTGAACACGTCGCCGTTTTGTGTGCCTGGTGGCACCTCCAGTTCAAGGGTCGAGTCCAATCCCTCGAACTCGACATGGTCGCCCAAAGCGGCTTGGACCATGCTGATCTCAAGGTGTGTGGCCAGGTCTTTGCCACGCCGTTCGAATCGGGGATGGTCCTGAACCCTCAGGACCACGTACAGGTCGCCCGGGGGGCCGCCGCGTGGTCCATCGTGTCCGTGCCCGCCGACGTGCATCGTTTGACCGGACTCCACGCCCGGCGGGATGCGAATGGTGGTGCTGGTTCGCTCTTCCTGAAGGCCCTGCCCACGGCAGGCTTGGCACGGCTTCTCGATGAAGGTCCCATGTCCGCCGCACTTGGTGCATGTCGTTGTTGTTCGGACGCTGCCGATAAACGTGTTGCGAATGGCGCTGACCATTCCGGTGCCTTGGCACGTTGGGCATCGAGTGGGCTTTGACCCACCTTCGGCTCCGCTGCCGTCGCACGCCTTGCAGGAGGCATAGCGGCGATAGTCGATGGTGCGCTCGACACCTTCGAGCACATCCTCGAGCGTGAGCGTGGCTTCGACGCGGATATCGTCTCCTTCGACGGGGCCGGTCGGGCTCGTGCGCGTCGCCCCGCCAAAGAACATATCGAACAGATCCCCGAACCGAACGTCGCCGCCTGAAAAGGGTTGGTCGGCCCCTTCCATGGTGCCGAATCGGTCAAAGTGGGCCCGCTTTTCGGGGTCGGACAGCACTGCGTAGGCCTGACCGATCTCCTTGAACCGCTCCTCGGCGTTGGGGTCGTCCCGATTCACGTCCGGATGGTACTTGCGCGCCATACGCCGGTACGCGGATTTGATTTCGTCGGGCGTCGCCTCGCGCGAGACGCCAAGAATCTCGTACGGGTCGGTTCGGGTCATCCGTGGTTAGACGTCGGTGGAATCGTCGCCGAGGTCTTCGTCATCGCCGCCCACGCCTTCGTCCAGGTCGGACAGCGGAATGGTGTCGTCCTCGGGCACGACCTCTTCCACGTCCTCGTGCTCGGCCTCGTCATCGTCTCCGACGAGATCCGTGATGGACGCGGGTCGAACGAGACCTTCCTCGTCCTCGCTTTCTTCGTGGTCTTCGCTGTCGAAGTCGTCAAGGCTGAAATCGTCGCTGATGAGCGAATCGACCACCAGCACTTCGTCTTCCTCGTCCAGTCCGGGCAACAAGACGCCCCGCTCTTCGGGGGACACGACTTCCGGCATGGTGTCGTCCAGTTCGTTGCGGGCTTCTCCCAGAATGGGCTTGATCTTCCCGGCGGCGATCTCGGCCAGTGCAATGGTCAGCGGGTGATTCGAGTCGATGCGCACCAATGGCGGGGCACCGGTCCGAAGCTGTTTGGCGCGCTTGGCGGCAAGGTTCGAAAGCACGAATTTGCCGTACTCGTAATCGTTGAGGATGTCGGGCGAGGGAAGCATAATGGCGCGAAGGCAGTATACCCACGCGATTGTGCGCCGTGGCGTTGCGGTGGGTCGGTAGGTGGGTCCGGGAATTGTGCGTGTCATACTTGCTCCCTGAGCGGCACCGCTTTGGTGCGCTCCGCCGGGTTGACCTGAGGGTTCCGGTCTCGGAGAATCACACCTTGTCCATCGTTCAAGTACGCAATTTCATGGAGAAGTCGGGCTGTGCGCTCGTCGTTTCCATCGCCATCGGGGTCGGTCTGGTGATCGGCATGCTCAACATGAACTGCGGCGGCCCGCAGCAGGCGCAACGCGAGACGTCGGATGTCGTCGCCGTCGTGCTTGGGCGCAACATCGGTGCTCGAGAGATCGAAGACCTGGCGGCAGCCCAACGCAGCCAGTTTGGATCGCAGCTAGGGGAAATCCCGATCATGTTCGAGGCGATGATCGTGGGCGGTGCGATCGACCAGTTGGTGCAGGCCACGGTCACTTTGGACCTGGCCAAGAAGCGGGGTATCGAGATCAACGACGAGGCCATCCGCGCCCATTTCGCTTCCGAGCTCGACAAGGGCATCCAGGCCGAGCGAGAGCGGTTGGTGTCCACAGGCAAGCTCAAGGCAGACGCCACGCCCGAGGACTTCGTCAAAGCGGTCAAAGCCGAGAATCCCAACTTCACAACGTTCGAGGACATCAAGCAACGCAACCTCGAGCAACTCAATCAGGTGCTCACCGATCCCGCGCAGCGCGACCGGTTGGTGCTATCGGTCGCTCCCCAACTGCTCCAGCAGGCCGAACTCGCGAAGGTTCAACTCACCGAGGAAGAGGCCAAGAAGGGCTACGACACCCTCGTGCTCAAGCGGATTCTCCTGACCACGGACAAGAACGAGGGCAAGGACCTGAACGCGGAAGCCGAGCGCATTCTCGGTGAGATCAAGGCGGGCACCACGTTCGAAAGCGCGATGGACAAGTATTCGAACGAAACCCCTTCCGACCCAAAGAAGCGGGTCAGCGAGAACGAACTCAAGTACGGTTACGCGATGGTGTCCACGGACGCCACTCTCAAGCCTGTCGCCGCGCTCAAACCGGGCGAGACCAGTGCGCCGATCAAAGAGTTCAACGGGGTGGCTGTCTACAAGTTGGCGCGAGTCGAATCCAACTTGCCCGCGGATTGGGACAAGGAAAAGGCCAAGTACATCGATCAGGCCAAGCAAGCCAAAGTGGCGTCGCAGGTGAGCGAGGAAGTTCGCGCCGCTCAGGAAGCGGTCACGATCGAGTGGAAGAGCTTGGGCTACAAGGCGATCTACGAATACAACAAGGTGGGCATGGCCTCGTCCGGAAACCCGGCGGACGCCAAGGCCAAGTACCAGCAGGTGGTCGATGACGCCCAAAAGGCGATCGACGCCTCGGACGTGGGACTGAACGTCGCCAAGCTGGCTCGGTACGCCGCCTACGAGCAGTTGTACGCCAGCGCCTCCGCCGAAGAGAAGAAGGACATGTTGGCCAAGCGCATCGAGTACTTGACCGACCTCCCCGAGCTCGACGGACAGCCGACGCTGCGGATGCAACTGATCGACATGCTAACCGAGGCCGGACGCTCGGAGGAAGCCGCCGAGATGTTGCTGGACATAGCCAACACGCTGGACTTCGGCGAAAGCGGCACGCGGATGCACGGCGAAGTCCTCAAGAAGCTGGTCGCGATGAAGGAGAAGAAGTCGATTTCCGACGATGCGGCAGCCGCGGTGGACGCCGCTCTCGACAAGTGGGTCACTGAAAAGGCCGCCTACGACAAGGAAGAAGAAGAGCAGAAGAGGGCCGACGCAGAAGCCGAGAAGAAGCTTGCCGAAGAGACCAAGAAGCTTGAGGAAGAGGCCAAGAAGACCACGGGCGGCGAAGCCCCGAAGTCTTCGGGTCAGTAAGGCAGGTTCAGCTCGCCGATTCCGGGAGTGGGGGCATCCCCACAGGCGCCGAGCTGGGCAACACCTGCTTGGGCGACCAGACGGCTACGCGCAGGCCCTGAACGTCCAACCACTCGCTGGCGACGGCTGTTGCGCCCCCGGGTAAGGTGGCGGCAGCCAGCTCGCTGATGGCGACGGCTCCCACGGGGCAGTGTTTTTGGATGTGCGCCGCCACATCGATGACCTCCGAGAAGTTCACGCTGCGGACGTCGTTCTTGTGGGGCGTCAGAACCGTGCCCGTATGGATACCGACACGAAGCCGGATGGGCGAGCCGATGCGGTTGCGAAACGCGTTGAACTCGGCCAGCCCGGCCTGAAGGTTTTTGCCTGCGGCAAACGCTTGAGCGGGTTGCGGGAACGCGCAGGTGACCCCGTCGCCTGCCGTCGAGTGCACCGTGCCGCCGTGCTTGCGGACCACCATGTCAACAAACTTGTGATACTCGGTGAATGTGAACTCAACGGCAAGCGGATCGGATTGGGACTTCAATTGGGTCGATCCGACGATGTCGGCGCTCAAGAAGGAGAGGTGTTGTTCGGCCTCTTTGAGCTTGTCCTGGATTTCGACCAGCTGATGAAGCAATTGCTGTCGTTCGGCGACGGGGTCTTTGAGGCCGAACCGGTTGCGGTGTTTCTTGACCGTGCGGTGTGCCAGCAACCCGACCACTGCTCCGCCTGCCGCATACAGCAGCAACTCGATGGGCACGATGCGCATCTCGGGGACACGGAGCAACGCGCCCATGAACGCAGAGGCGACGATGTAGAGCGCGCCGAACGTACCGCCAGCGACCACCGCCGTCCGTTCGCTGCGCGCTAATCCAACGAGATAGACCATCAGCGCGCCGCAGACGAGTTGAAACATGCCTCCGAGGCCGTACTGGTCGCCGAACAGCTTTCCGAGGACGCCCGCGACCCCAGTCAATGCGGCGAGGTAGGAAGAGCCGACATAGGTGCGGACGCTCGGCTCCATTCCCAGAAAACTCGCGCGGATTCTGGAGAGCAATCCCTCTTTGCGCCGCTGGGCACGAGCCGTGAGTGCCAGTCGGACATAGTCCAAGTCCGCTCCCGTGGCTTCCGCCACTGCGGCTATGGCCGAATCGTCCAAACGTCCGCCATGTTGCTCGACGAGCCGGTCGGCCAGGTCGAGCATCTCTTGGACGCGGTCGGTTTGGATGCCTTCGGTCTCGCGTCCCCGGGTTTCGAGGCCGTAAGTCAAGTGCGTTGATTGTAACACCGGAGGAGACGATATGTGGGTCTTCCTGCGTCACGACTTCCGCGGGCGGTCTGGGGTAGAAGGGTTGGATGACGATCTCCCTGTTGCTTGGCGACCGGCTCCAGAGCCCCAAGTTCGTTCTCAAGCGCAAACTCATGAAGCTTGTCGGGGCCGATTTCCTGATCTTCGACGATCAGGATCGGCTCGTCTTGTTCGTCCATCAGATGGGCTTCAAGCTCAAAGAGGACTTTCGCGCGTACACGGATGAGTCCAAGCGAGTCGAGGTGCTCCATATCGCGGCTCGCCAGGTTGTGGATTTTGCTGGCGCCTACGACGTCTTCGATTCCACGACGGGTCAGCGGCTGGCTGTACTCAAGCGGATGGGATGGAAGTCTCTGCTTCGGGACGAATGGGCCGTCTGCGGACCCAACGAGGAAGAGATCGGCGTTCTGGTGGAGGACAGCACCCTCCTGGCCTTCATCCGGCGGTTCATCGCGAACCTGGTGCCACAGAACTACGACCTGCTGGTCGGAGGCGAGCGCCATGTGGACCTGAGGCAGAACTTCAACCCGTTCACCTACCACCTCAACATCGCGATCGATCGGCGGGACGTGCTCGACCCTCGCGTGGTTTTGGCAGCGGCCGTGTTGTTGGCCGCGATCGAAGGCCGACAGGATTGACCGTCTCCTATGTCAGCCGTCGGACTTCCACACTCATGACTCCCTCCACGGCGGAAACGGCCCCGAAGAGCGAGCGCAATGTCGAGTCCGGCTTGAGACGGCCGACGACCACGGTTTCCAGGGCGGCCCCTTGGCGGGCGGTTGCGGCGCATTGGGTCCGTGGGAACTCCAGCCGCGCCGCGAGCACCTCGGAGAGCGAATCTTCGGGCAGACCCAGCCCGCTGCGGACGATGACTTCGCAGTCCGGCTTGGCGGCCCAGCCGGTGGAAAACGCTTTCGCAGCAAGGGTTGCAAGAGGCAACAACGCGAGCGGCAATGCGACGTGTCCGGCTCCCACGGACATTCCCACACCTACGGCGAGGATGACAAACGCCGTATCGCGCGTGTCTTCGACAACGGTGCGGAACCGCACAATGGACAGGGCACCGACCAAGCTGAACGCCCGAGCGACGTTGTCCCCGATGATCGTCGAGACCGCAGCGATGAGCAGGGTGAGCAAGACGAGCGTGGCGAGGAAGTTGCCGCCTTCGGTGGCCCTGCCGCGGACCCACCGATAGGCCCACGCGACGAGGACCCCGTAAGCGAACGCGAGTCCGAGGCGGGCGAGCAAGTCGGCCCAATGGATCGGCTCCGATCCGAGTCCTGCCCTCAGCCAATCAGGCACGCATCCTCCGCCGCCTCATGGGCGAGACACTGTCGAGCCGTTCGGTACTTGGAGACGCGCATGGGTGTCAACTGGAACTCGCGAATGGCTTGTCGGAACATGGTGGGCATCGCATCGGCGAACTTGAGTTCGAGCACTTGGCCCTCCAATGCGAGAGACCGCTCACAGGCTTCCTTCGGCACATTCCATCGGCGTTCCGGAGCCGCAGCCAGACGGTCGTCTAGCGTCAATCGAGCCCCACCACCCACAAAGGCGAGTCGCTGGTAGGTCACCACCGCAGCTGGTGCCAGGCCCTTGGCAAGTGCGATGTCGAGGAAGAACCTGCCCTGCCACTCGCTTGGCGCGATTCCCGCTCGCAGCAAGGCGAGTTCGTTCTCGGTGACCTGTGCGCGTCGCTTTTTGACCCGATCGCCGCGTTTGGACTTTGCTTCCAGATAGAGCAGATCCTCGGTTCCGTAGCGTCTCACTCGAAGTTTCGTCGTCCTGAATCCGGGCCGAGCGTGTGCCACCGCCGAGTCGGCGGTGTCCAGATAGAGGGTTTGGATGGCGTACCTTCCGTCGTGGCGAATGGCGCCGTACGGGTCCGGGCACATCGTCTCGCGGGCCCAAGCAGCAAGCCTTAGGCCCAGGTCTTGAGGGATGAGGAACTTGAGCTCGTAGGCTTGGCTCTCTGACCGCAAGGCAGGCGAGACCGGGTTCACGACCCATCTCCCGCTTTCTTGAGCGCGGAGCGCCGACCTTCGAAGAACCGTTGCAACCCACTTGGTTGACCGTTTGACCCAAACGTCGCGGCGATGAACGCCTCGTAGGTGCTGTTCTTGCGCGTATCGGCCTTGACTTCGGGTTCGATGAGACGGGCCAAGCGTGCGACCAGCGGCCCCGATTTGGTCCAATCGAGGTGTTCGTCGGCCAACGTCTTTAGGTTGGCAATGTACTTGGCCCTCAGCGACGGAACGGAGAGAAGACGCGACCTCAGGGGTTTTCGCTCGTCGTTCATGCCCGTAAAGGGATCCAAGTCGAAGCCTCCGCCCCCCATCGGAGGCGGTCCTCCCGGGCCGCCGGGGAATCCGCCTCCGGGAGGGGGTCCACTCCTGAAGCCGCCATGGCCTCCCGGACCGCGTCCACCCTCCGATCGGAACGCCTCGTTCATGTCGTGGGGAATGACGTGGAAGACGCCCTTCGGATCGCGATACAGGCTGTAGTCGCTGGCTCGGATCCAGTAGCCGTCGCTGTTCAGCAGTCCGATGTCGAGTGCGAGAAACCAGAGTACGCCGTCGATGTCCAGCATGGGCTTCAGCGCTTGCTCGAGTTGGTTGGTCGGCGTTTCGGAGAGGGTTTTGCAGAGCGTGATCAAGGCGCGCCAGTCGTCCTCGTTGTCCTTGCCCTTGATCTCGTAGCGCTGCTTGTAGGGCGCGAGCGCTTCGCCCAGGTAGGCTAAGCCGCCGTCGCCGTTCGGGCTGCCCGAAACCTTCCATCGAGCACCTGACTTGCCCTCTACTTGGGCAGGGAATCGTGCAGTGACGAAGTCGTTGTTGAACTGTTCGACGCTCGAGTAGATGCCCCAACTTTCGCCGTTGATCGCCACCTTCACATTGTTGGCCCTCGGCGCTGGTATGTGTTTGTTGGCGAACTCGGAGTAGAGCACGCTGCTGAGGAACGAGGGGTCGCCGTTGGAATTGAGCAAGTTGAGCGTTTTGGCGCCATACAAGCGCTGTTTGGGGTCCGCCAAGTCAAACGACAGGTTCAGGGAGCGCTTGTTTCCCGCGGGCACCATCATGTACGACGATGCGCCGCGGAAGTGGATGCCCACATTGGGGTAGCGGACACCGTCAACGATCGCCGTGGCCGGGACGTCGACGTCCGTGTTGTGGAAGTCCTCAAGCTCGGACTCCCAGTCGGCGTTCTCGAACTGGAGGAAGATCGTGCGCAGCACGCGGGTATCGAACAGGTTGGCGTCTTTGTAGATCTGGACTTCGGATGGGCTCAGTTTTGGTCCGGGGGTTCCAGTCGCCATGCGTCCGCTTGGTCCACCAGGCGGTCCACCAGGAAACCCGCCGGGGCCCCGGAACCCGGCCGGTCCGCCTTGGTTGCGCTCGTTCTTCACCGCTTTGCGGGCCTCGGCGCGTTCGCTGGCGTTGAGCCAGCCGTTGCCGTCTTTGTCGAATCGCTTGACCAGCTTGATCTCCGGTCCGCCCATGGGACCTCCTGGGGCGCCCGGTCCTCCGAAGGGTGGCCGCGCCTGTTGCGGCTGCGGCAAGAGCATCGAGAGGGCGAGGATGGTTGTGGTCGTCATGGTTCGTTGGCTCCGAACGTGGAATGGAGCGGATTGTCAAAGGTTGTTGTGAGAAAGGTATGAGGTCGTTACGGACCTGGGACTTTCGGAGGCTCACTTTGGGGGTGCCACGGTCTGTGCGGCCGGAGGTTCTTTCGGGAGTGTGGTCATTGGTGCCGCCAGACCGTGTTGCTGACTCGGGACGGGCACGGCCTGCCGGGACGAAGACGTCTGTCCGGGACGCCCGGTCAGGCCGTGGCACCCCTTGCGCTTTGGGGGTGCCACGGTCTGTGCGGCTGGCGGTTCTTTCGGGAGTGTTGCCTTTATGCCGCCAGACCGTGTTCTCACCGACATGCACGGCCTGCCGGGACGAATCGTCTGTCCGGGACGAAGAGTGGGTATGCCCGGTCGGGCCGTGGCACCCCTTGCGGTTTGGGTGGGGTGCCACGGTCTGTGCGGCAGGAGGTTCTTCGCTTGGTGCTGTTCTTGGTGCCGCCAGACCGTGTTCTCACCGAACATGCACGGCCTTCCGGGACGAAACGTCTGACCGGGACGAAGAGTGGGTATGCCCGGTCGGGCCGTGGCACCCCGGCTACGAACGTTCAAGCCAGATTCGAACCGCGGCCTCTCCGCCCTCCCAATCCGGTGGCTGCGCGGGGAGTGGCTCGGCGAGGAAGGGCCGCATGCGGACGACTTCGCGGAACCGGAGGGCCAGTTCGGCGCGCTCGGCCGGCCAATCGGCGACCACGGCATCGAGCGTGCCGTGGGCCAGCAACAGCGCGGCCGCTTTTTTGGGGCCGATGCCTTTGATGCCGGGGATGTTGTCGGAGGCGTCGCCGCACAATGCCTTGAAGCAAGGCACCTGCTCCGGGAGCACGCCCAATTCTGCGACGACTTGCACCGGGCCGAACCGGACCAGTTCGCGCGTGCGGGGCTTGGGGACCAGGACCGTTGTGCGCTCGCTCACCAACTGAAAGGCGTCCCGGTCGGTGGTCATCACCAGGCAATGGCCCCCTGCTTGGGTCTCCTCCCGAACGGCGCCGGCGATCAGGTCGTCGGCTTCGTACCCCGCCGCCTTTTGCACGCCCGCTCCGAACGCGCGGCAGAGTTGTGGCAGGTTCTCGAGCTGTTCGACGAGTTGGGCGGGGAACACCCGGCCCGCCTGATAGGGCGGCCAAAGCTCGGAGCGGAACGTGTCGTGGCCCAGCGTGTCCCAGGCGACGACCACGGCACGGGGCTCCTCCTCCCGCACGATGCGCTGCAGGATGGAAAGGAACCCACGCACCGCGTTGCCGGGGCCTTCGGGCATCGAGTGGTAGGCCCGGTGGGCGAGAATGTCGCCGTCAACGATGAGCAGGGGTGCAGACACCCTGGGATGATGACAGACGGGTTTGGCTGGCACAGCGCGTGTAAGCGAGTCAGCGATGAAAATCACAAGAAAACTTGCATTACCTATTGACAAGGTGCCCCGAGTGCACTATGATGGTGTCTACCGTTGGCGAGAGACTTCTCGAACCGGGAGCAACAGGAATGAAACGGACGATCCGCTTGGTGGCCTCAAGGCTCATCTTAGTCCTTATGGTGCTGGCATTGAGCGCCGACTCACTGGTGTCAGGGGTCGTCGGGCTTGCCGATGTGCTTGCCTATGCGCAGCGAGCCAGATCAAGACACTTCACGCACAGCCCGATGGCACCCTACTTGGGCGAGAATCCGGGTAGAGACGAGGACCGCTCGTCTTGGTGGACTCCGAGACTCCGCGCAAACCTCAGGCAAGTGGAGTTGCGGCGGAGCTTGGAAGCGGGGGTGCTCGTCACTAGCATGACTGGCTCAGGGCTGCAGAGCGGTGGTGGAGGCGAAGAAGGTTCCGGTGGCGGCGGAGGCGGTGAAGAGGACGAGGAGGGCGGCGGTTCCGGCGGACAGAGCACGGAGGGTCTTTCCGGTCTGACCAACACGAACACAGGGAACAACCTGTCCCGGCTGCCGCTCGCATTCTGGGAGAGTCGCGGCGATTCGGTCGTTGACCTGACGCTCTATCACAACAGCGTCGGCACCTTTGCAGGGCTGTTTGGTGCCGGCTGGTCGAGTTCGTACGAGGTTCGCGTTGATCACACGGCGGGTGTCAGCGCGATCGTGCGGCTGGCGGACGGCTTGAATCTGCCCTACACGGAGAATCTTGGTACGTTTACTCCGCCAGCAGGAGTTCATCACGATCTCGTCCGCCACTCGAACGGCACCTGGAGCATGACGCGGACAGACCAGTCCAAGTACGAGTTCAACACCTCCGGCAAGTTGGTGGCCATCAAGGATCGCAACGGGAACACCGTCACAGTCACCCGCGACGGGAATCAGCGCATCACCTCAGTGATGTGTCCTTCGGGCCGGTCGCTGACTTTCGCCTACAACGGGAGCGGGCTCGTCTCGTCGGTCACCGACCCGGTCAGCCGAGTGTGGACCTTTGCGCAATGAATGGGAGCGAAACACCGGACGCAAATGGCCCACCGAACCGAATGGAAGAAGATACCAAATCGATCACGATATTCCTCTAGCTGATGGCGGTGTTGATGATTGGACCAATGTTACGCCTCGTCCACGCGATGAGCACATTAAGAGGCATGTGGACAACGGTGACTTCAAGCGCTGGGGAGGTCTAAGGTACCAGTGAACATCCCGCAGGAGCAAAACCGAACAGATGCTGAACTCCAATGGCTGGTTCAGAGTTTCTTAGCACGCAAGAGTTCCTCAGTATCCAAGACGAATGTCGTTTTCAAGGACCGAATCGTCTCAGTATATGAGGTTCAAGCACTCGGGCCGGTGGCAGGAGAGTCCGACGGCAGATGGCTCGTGTGCGGAGATTTGCCATTTGTCGAATTCGGCAAAGTTGAACTGAACACCCCTGAAGAGGCAGTCGCTCTGTATGCACTGATTCTTAGGGAGTGGATCTACTGCACATCCCGTGGCATTCCAGGCGATTTCCCTGAAGTGCTCTTTGTGGGCACTTGGGAACCTGTACAATTGAGTCCTGAATACGGGAGCTGGCTTGGTCCTCGGTTAACATATTTGGACTGGAACGTGATTCCGCGAATCGGCCAGCGGATTCTTCATCCGGAGATTCGTATGAAGCTACGCGAACGTGGATTGCCGCTTACTCTAGAGGAGTTGGATATGATTTCGCCCCAGGTTGAGAAGAGTAAAGAAAATCGCAAGCCAGAATAGAGCATTTTGCGCTAGCCCAGCGAATTGCACCAATGCCGACCGAAATGGAGCACGGCGGACGATGGGACGGGAAGAGTGTAGCCACTGTGTGGCAAAATGCGTTGCTCTTGAAATTCATGAAGCGAATGAAACCCTTAGGAATAGGAATGATGTCAGGCGGGCCTGAGGTTCAAGTCATGGGCAAACTCCATGGAGCAGTCGTCCGCGCGTTTGTCGATCAACTGACAGAGCCCGCTTACTGTCCACATATCCAGCTGTATGGTGTCACACTGCTCGTGGATGGGTCGCTTGGCGGATTCTCATGTTCAGGTGTCCGCAATGTTCGACTCTATCGGCACCAGGGGTACATCAGTTGTGACGTCGGGTTTCTCTTGGAAGACTGGTTCGACAGGGAAGAGCGATTCCTGCAGGTGAGACTGGCTGAACTCCTCGGCCAGGCCTTCCAACTTTTCTGCGGACGCATCTCAAAGGAAGGATGGCCCTTCGACGCGGACCGCTTCTTGGCAGATACCGACAGAGCGCTCCTGAGGTTTCTCATCGAACCGATTGGGGAGGGATCGGAGGCGGAGCGGAGGGTCGAGGCCAGCATTCAGGGGCTCTACCGGCGCGATCTGGACCGGCGTCTGGCGAAAGCGGGTGGCGGCGCGGTCGAGCCTTGTCCCTACCTGCCAAAGGGTTGGTCGGTGCGGCCAGACCCGGACGACCCGAACAAGGTCGTGTTCGTTCGGGAGCCCGGAGAGCCAGGTGTAGATTCGCGAAGGTAGCCTGGTCAGATTGGAGGTGTTGAGACCCAGAAGAATGCAGGAGTCCACAGCCCTCTTTCGAGTCCGGACCGAGCGTATCCTCGGCGAAACCTACGGGTACTTCTATCCGCACTCGGACCATGTGGTCAAGTGGAAGAAGGTGCGCGGGAGTCCGCATCGCGTGCCCGTGAACGCGGAGGGGGTGCTGGAGCGCGTGTGCCCGCGCGACGACTGTCCGATGAGCCCGTACCAGTTTGTCGAGACCGACGCCCTTGAACTCGCCTGGACGGGCGGGCCGATGGGAGACTTCACGTCCGCCATCGGCCCGATCCTTGCGCTGCGCTCGGTCGGCGAGGAGTTGGCGGCGAGGTTCGGCGGGCTCGATCTCCTGCCGATCTGCGTGACGAAACCGAAAGGCGAGCGGGGCACGCGGATTCAAGAGAAGGTGTGGCACCTGAGACCGACGCGGGTCATCCAGTACAACCCCGAGCTCTCGACGCTCGAGCTCAAAGCCGGCTGCGACGTGTGCGGGCGGCGCAGCTACCGGATTCTCGGCACGGAGACCGACCCCGGCGAGGAACTGATCGGGGAACGCTGGGAGCCGGTTCCGGGCAAGCCGAGGCAGCCGGGCAACGGCGTCCTGCTCCCTCGGTCGGCGATCGAAGGAACGCCGATCTTCCTGTACGAGCCGTTCACGCTGGTGACCGACGACGTGCGCCGCTTCATCGAAGGGAAGGCTTGGACGAACGTCCGGTTCCAGGAGTACGGGGAAGTCGTGGACGGATGACCGTGGGCGGGTAGATTCAGGGGACTCTGGACCCGCAACACGACGTCCTCAAGCTGGTCGCGCTCTTCTTCATCGGCGCCATCGCATCCGCCATCAACGCGGTGGCGGGTGCGGGGTCGCTGATTTCCTTCCCCAGTCTGGTCGGGTTCGGGCTGCCGACGCTGACGGCCAACGCGACGAACTTCGTGGCGCTGCTGCCGGGGCGGGTCTCCAGCTTCCTTCCGTTCCGTGGCTACCTGTCAACGGTCGTGCCCCACCTGAAGCTGCTCATGCTGCCAACGGTGGTTGGTGCCGCGGCGGGTTCGTGGATGCTGGTGTCGACCTCGGAGAGGTTGTTCCGCGTGGTCGTCCCGTTTCTGATCTTGGGCGCTGCGGTGTTGCTCGCGTTCCAGCCGCGCATCAAGGCGTGGGCCAAGCGCAACGATCGGCACCTGGGGAAGCCTTCGGCCGTGGCGCTTCAGTTCCTCACCTCGTTGTATGGGGGCTACTTCGGGGCCGGGATCGGCATCATGATGTTGGCGACCTTCGCGCTCACGGTCGAGGGTTCGCTGAACGAACAGAACGCGTTGAAGATTGTTTTCGCCCTCGTGATCAGCGTGATTTCGAGCGCCGTGGTGTTGCAGGGGGGCTTGGTGGACCCTTGGGCGGCGGGCTCGATGCTCGCGGGCGGCCTGCTGGGCGGCTACTACGCAGGCCGCTGGATGCTCAAGATGGACGAGGACAAGCTGCGCGGAGGCATCGTTGCGTTGGGGTTGATCTTGGCCGCGTACTATGCGGTGCAGGAGTTTCTGCCCGGCTTGGTCGGTAGAATCGGGCGGTGATGGTCCGCGAACGGCGCCACTACCTGAGTGGCGGATACGAGTTGCCCTACGACTACTTTCCTCCGCCCCGCGCTGGCGCACCGCTCGTGGTCTGCATCCACGGGGGCGGGTGGATTTCTGGCGAGCCCGAGGGCATGCACGACGTGGCGGAGAGGTTGCAGGCGATGGGATACGCCGCCGCGACGCCGGCCTACCGCTTGGCGCCGCTGCATCCGTTTCCTGCGGCGGTGTCCGACGTGCGCACGTTTTTGGGGCAGATCCGGGCCCAAGCCGCGGTGCTCGGGTTCGACCCTTCCCGCGTCGGAGCACTGGGCAACTCGGCGGGCGGCCATTTGGCGGCGATGTGCGGCAGCGACGGCATCGCTCCCAGTTCGAAGGCGAACGCCGTGGTGGCCATCTGCCCGATCACCAACGTCACCGACCACCGCGTGCGGCACTTCCCCATCTCGTACTCGTTCCTAGAGCAGTTTATGGGCGTCCCGCCCGAGGGCAACGAGGGCGTCTACCGCGAAGCCAGCCCCGTGTTCGGCGTCGGTCCGGGTTCGCCGCCTCACCTGCTGATCCACGGGACTGCCGACGACATCGTTCCCGTAGGACAGACCGACGAACTCGAGCGCGCGCTCATGGAGCATGGCGTCCGGGTGCGCAAGCGCATTCTCGAAGGCGAGGGCCATTCGTTCTCGTTCGGGGGGTGGGCCGAGATCGAGCGGGAGTTCGACGCGTTTTTCGCCAAGGAGTTGGGACTCGTTGGCTAAGCGAGGGTTTCCTGCGGGGTCCGAGAAGTGGGTGGACCTTCGCAGCGACACGGTCACCCGCCCGACGCCCGCGATGTACCAGGCGATGATGGATGCCGACCTTGGCGACGACGTCTTGGGCGACGAACCCACCGTGGCCCGATTGGAGCGTCTGGCCGCCGAGATGGTGGGCAAGGAGGCGGCGCTGTTCGTCCCGAGCGGGACGATGGGCAACCAGATCGCGTTGGCCGTCCACTGCCGGCCCGGGGACGCCGTGCTTTTCGAGGAAGAGGCGCACATGCTCTACTACGAAGTCGGCGCGCCGGGGGCCATCGCCGGCGTCGTGTCGTGGACGTTGCCGTCCGACGATGGTGGGCCTGCGGTCGAGGACCTCGCCCGCCATTGCCGCCCGGCCTCGCTGCATACGCCGGGAACCAAGTTGATCTGCCTGGAGAACTCCCACAACCGGAAGGGCGGCACCGTGATCTCGCTGGAGAAGCACCGTGCGTATCGGGCCTTGGCCGACGACCGGGGCGTGAAGATCCACCTGGATGGGGCGCGGGTGTTCAACGCTGCGGCGGCGATGGGCGTCGAGGTTCGCGAGATCGCCGCGACCGTGGACACCGTGAACTTCTGTCTGAGTAAGGGGTTGCGTTCGCCGGTCGGGTCGCTGCTCTGTGGACCGGTCGCCTTCATCGAGGAGGCTCGGATCTGGCGCAAGCGGCTCGGCGGAGGCATGCGGCAGTCGGGATTGCTTGCTGCGTGCGGGTTGGTTTCACTGACCCAGGAGGTGGCTCGATTGGCCGAGGATCATGCGAGAGCGCGGCGAGTCGCCGAAGCGGTTCAAACTCTGGACGTGGGCGCGAGTGTGGAACTGGACCGGGTTCAGACCAACATCGTGCTGATTCACGTGGACGATGCTGCCCGATGGGCGGCGGCTTTGGAGGCCGAGTGCGTGTTGGCCATCCCATTCTCGGGCACGACATTGAGACTGGTGTTCCATGCCGACATCGACGATGGGCAAGCGGACCGGGCCGTGCAGGCGTTCGCCAAGGTGGGTCGCTCGTGAGCCTGCCCGAAGGCATGGACTACGGACCCGCTCCGGAATCCGCGGACCTAGCGCATGCGTGGTTGGACGGCCACGGGCGGCGATTCGGTTGCTTTATCGCCGGAACTTTTCGTGAGGCTAACGAAACATTTGCCGTGTTCAACCCCGCCAGCGGTGCCGAGATCGCTCGCGTCGCACAGGGATCTTCCGAGGATGTGGACCGTGCGGTGGCGGCGGCGCGCGGCGCGCTCGAAGGTTGGCGGGCTCTCGGCGGGCACGGACGGGCGCGGTTCCTGTATACGCTGGCGCGGCAAGTGCAAAAGCATGCGCGGTTGTTCGCGGTTTTGGAATCGCTCAACAACGGCAAACCGATCCGGGAGACGCGGGACATCGACATCCCGCTGGTGGTGCGGCATTTCTACGCCCATGCGGGTTGGGCGCAACTCTACGAATCGGAGTTCGAGTCGCGCGGGTACGAGGGCGTCGGCGTGGCGGGCCAGATCATCCCGTGGAACTTTCCGTTGCTGATGCTCGCTTGGAAGATCGCGCCGGCTCTGGCGATGGGGAATACCGTGGTGCTGAAGCCCGCCGAGTACACGCCGCTGACGGCGTTGCTCTTCGCCGAGATTTGCCAGACCGTGGGCTTGCCGCCGGGAGTGGTGAACATCGTGACGGGAGACGGTTCGACCGGTGCGGCCATCGTGGAACACCCGGACGTCGACAAGGTGGCGTTTACGGGTTCGACCGAGGTCGGCCGGATCCTGCGCGAGAGGACAGCGGGAACGGGCAAGAGACTCAGCCTCGAACTTGGGGGCAAGTCGGCGTTCGTGGTGTTCGAGGATGCCGACTTGGATGGCGCGGTGGAAGGCGTGGTGGACGCCATCTGGTTCAACCAGGGCCAGGTGTGCTGCGCGGGTTCTCGGCTGCTGGTGCAAGAGTCGGTTGCCGAACGATTCCTTGCCAAGTTGCGCGGACGGATGGAGACGCTGCGCGTGGGCAATCCCTTGGACAAGGCCGTGGACATCGGCGCGATCGTGGCACCGGTGCAACTCAAGCGCATTGAAGAGTTGGTGGGCGTGGGAGTTCAGGAGGGAGCCGAATTATTTCAGCCATCGGGATTGTGTCCCCGCGACGGGTGGTTCTACCCGCCGACCCTGCTGTCGAACGTCTCCCCGAGTTCGACCGTGGCGCAGATCGAGATCTTCGGTCCGGTGCTGGTGGCGATGACGTTCCGAACGCCGGACGAAGCCATTCGGTTGGCGAA
>JBDHZD010000051.1:0-24125 GCA_039811705.1 Fimbriimonadaceae bacterium
TGAGGCCGCGTCCCGCCGAGGACAGGACGGCCAGAAAACTATGGGCATGGACGACCGTATGGCGCGGGTCCAACGAGGAAAGAACCTCGCGCACGACCCCTTCAGCAGGTTTGCTGCGCACCGTGTTGGCGAGCGCCTTCTCCTTGGGCATCCACTCGAAGGGGTTGCGGTCGAAAACGGGCCGAAACGCCACGTTCGAATCTTCGAAGACCTCGGCTGCAGGGCCGCAACCCGCCAGATACGTGACGTTCACACCGCGTCGCGCCAAGCCCAGCGCCGAGGCGATGGCCACCTTCTCCGCGCCGCCGACGATGTCCCCATAGTCGCAAAGGATGACGGCGTTGCGGAGGGCACCCATACGCGTCGCTACTCGGCGTTTTGGTTCGGCCGGTTGCCCACGTGTTCGCGAGACGCCATGTAGAGTTTCACGCCACGCGTCGCGATGGTCGCGCCCACACCCGCCATCAGGACCAACGCCATGACCTTGACCAACACGCCGAGAAAGTTCCGCCCGGCGACGTTCAGGTCCACGGCCTCGCCATCCTTGAGCCCCAGGGTCTGGGCGGGCGTTTGAGTCAGCACGCCATAGGCCCACTGGAACGTCATCCACAGCAACGCGACGCCAAGGACAAACGTCGCGACGCCGAGGATCGAACCCATCCACTCGGGGCGGTTCCCATGCGGCTGGTTGGGGGCGTCTGCCATAGAAAGGAACTCGAGCACAGGATACCGCGCAGACGATCTCGGGTCCGGTATCTTGAAGCCGCTCTCCCATGTTGGAAGGATTTCGAGCACCGCTTTTGGCGATGGCGCTCGCCGGCGTGGTCAGTTGGTTTCTGACCCCGTTGGTGCGCCGTTTCGCCATCGTGAAGGGTGCGGTGGACGACCCGTCGCGCGACGACCGCCGGGTCCATCAGGAGCCGATTCCTCGATGGGGTGGCCTGGCCATCTATGGCGGCATCTTGATCAGTCTGCTGACCCTGATGCCGTTCGCCTACGAACACAACCCGTTTCCCATCTATCTCATCGGGTTGCTCGCCGTCGGCGCGTGCATCGTGGTGCTGGGGGCTTACGACGACCTCTACCAGTTCAGCGCCGTAAAGCAGGCGGGCCTGATCCTGATCCTCGCCGTCGCCATCCAGTTCATCCATGGCTCGTCGGGACGAGTCCAGATCGAAGGCATCGGCTGGGCGGGCAAGTGGCTCGACTTCGGCATTTGGGCCGTGCCCATCACGGCCATCTACATCTTCGTGGTGACCAAAACCATGGACACCATCGACGGCATCGACGGCTTGACCGCGGGCATCGCGGCCATCGCCGGAGCGACGCTTTCGGTGATGGCGACCCAAGAAGTGCTGCAGCAACTGGAAATGAACCGCATGAGCGCCACGCCGGTGAAGCCTTCGCTGCTCATCGGCGAGCAGCCCCGCGTAGCGCTGATCGCAGCCGCGATCACGGGTTCGGCCATCGGATTCCTGCGGCACAACTTCAACCCGGCCAAGATCTTCATGGGAACGGGCGGCGCACAGCTGTTGGGCTTCCTGTTGGCCAGCATCAGCATCGTCGGCGCGATGAAGACGGCCGCGGCGGTCGCGATTTTCGTTCCGATGTTCGCGTTCGGCGTCCAAATCTTCGACGCGTTCTTCGTCGTGGCCAAGCGCATTCGCGCAGGCAAGCCGATCACCCAGGCCGACAAGCGCCACCTGCACCACACCTTGCTCCGCAAGGGATTGACCCAACGGCAGACCGTGGCCGTCCTTTACTTGGCGGCGCTGGTGCTCTGCGGGTTGCTCATCTGGGTGGTCCGGTCGTTCGGATGAGGCGTTATCCTTGCAAATTTTCCACGGCGTGGATAAAATGCAAGGATAAATGATCAATCGGCTCGTCCGAAGCCAAGTCGTCGAGGCCCTCGAAAGCCAGCCAGCCGTTGCGTTGGTGGGACCTCGCCAAGTGGGAAAGACGACTTTGGCGATCGAGATCGCACACCAGCGCGGCGGTCTGTACCTCGACTTGGAGAACCCGCTGGATCTGGTCAAGCTCAGCGAGCCGGTTGGCTTTCTGAGCGCACATCCAGATCGGCTGATCGTGTTGGACGAGATTCACCGAGCTCCCGAACTGTTCCTCGCGCTTCGTGGGATCATTGACAGAGACCGACGAGAGGGCCGCGGTAGGGGGCGATTCTTGGTGCTGGGATCTGCCGCTCTCGACCTCATGCGGCAAAGCGAAACCCTTGCTGGCCGAATCCGCTATGTGCCAATGACCCCCCTGCTCTTGCCGGAAACGGGCCGAGCCGACCAACTCTGGATAAGGGGCGGATTTCCCAACAGTCTGCTCGCGCTCAATGACCATGAAAGTTTGCGCTGGAGACAGGACTTCATTCAGACCTACCTTGAACGGGACATCCCAATGTTCGGGCCGCGCATCCCGGCCGAGACCCTCCGTCGGTTGTGGACCATGCTCGCGCACCGACAAGGGTCGTTGCTCAACGCGTCTGAGTTCGCACGAGCGTTGGAGGTCTCAAGCCAAACGGTGACCCGGTACCTCGACCTACTCTGCGATCTCCTCTTGGTCCGCCGCTTGCCCCCGTTCGTCGGCAACGTCGGAAAGCGCATGGTGAAGTCGCCACGAATCTATGTGCGCGACTCGGGCCTGGTGCACGCGCTGCTGGGCTTGGAGTCCCTTGGCGACGCGCTCTCCCACCCCGTCGTCGGGGCCAGTTGGGAGGGCTTCGTCTTGGAGAACCTGTTGACGCTTCTCCCTTGGCGGGCAGAGCCTTTTCACTATCGCACTGCGGGTGGTGCTGAGGTTGATCTGGTTTTGGCGTTTTCCTCGGGTGAGCGATGGGCGATCGAAGTCAAGAGGAGCCCGACGTCCAAGCCCCAGCGGGGCTTTCACGAGGCGTGCGAGACGCTCGGAGTCCACCGCAAGCTTCTTGTCCGGAGCGGTGAGGGGCGGTTTCCGTTGGCGAACGGTGTGGAAAGCGTCGGCCTCGCCGACCTGTGCGACGAACTGAGGCGCCTGGCCTGACCGAGTCACGGATTGAGCGAACGCGCGAGCTTCGACCACAACACCGATCCGGACGGCTTTTCTCCCGAGGGGGTGATCGCCGCCGTCAGCGCCTCGAACATCCTCTCTTCACGCTCGGCGGATGCGGCGACCGTCTCGGCGAGCGCCTGAATTTGCGCCTGCTGGGCCACGACCACGGAGTGCAACGTCCCGATCTCCTTGCGCAACTCGTCGATGCGCGAGACCAGCACGCGTTGCTCCAGATCTTTGCGGCGATCCTTCGAGTCGTTGCTTTGGACGACGATGAGGCCTTCCTTCATCCATCGGCGCAACACCCGAACGGGAACGCCCATCGCGTCCGCTCGTTCGACTGACTGGTCTGTTGACATCGTCACTCCTTCTATCGGACCGAGCGGACCCTCGGACCACAGCAAACCAGCGGGGATTCCCGGTCTGGTAAAAGGGATGCATGCCCTCGTTCTCCGTGCGACCCTATGTCGACGCCGATTGGGCCGGATACGCCTCCGTTCGGTCGGCGGTCTATCGCGGCGGAAAGGTCATCGAACCGGGCGAGAACCTGATTCCGGACGACAGTCTGGCGTTCGTGGTCGAGGCCGACGGGCGCATCGTCGGCAGCGCCGTCGCTTTGGATATGACCTCGACCTGCCATGGCGACGACTTGCGATGCGCGGGCATCGCTTCGGTCGGTGTCCTACCCGAAGCAAGGCGTTACGGCGCCGGCCAGGCGCTGATGTGCGGGATGACGCCTCTGCTGCGCGAAGCGGGCTTCGATGTCGCCTCGCTCTACGCCTACAGCGAGGCGTTCTATCGGAAGCAGGGCTACGAAGTCGCCGCAGCCAGACTCGAGATCAAAGCGCCCACCAAGCTCATTCCCCACTACGACGGGCCCCTCGAAACGCGCGAGATCGGCGCCGACGAGTGGCACCAACTGGTGCCCTGCTACGACGCGTTCGCCTCGCGCTACTCGGGAGTGAACCGGCGCAAGGAATCCCAATGGCGTCGCTCGTTTCGCGGCAAGCCGGCCAAGATCTACGTCGCGGGCGACCCCGTGGAGGCGTACATCGTGCTCGAACTCACCGAGGGCTTCTTCAACGGCCAGTTCATCCCACAGTTCGCCTGGAGCTCGTGGGAAGGTTATCGCGCGATGCTGGGACTGATCCGCGCCCTCGCGATCAACCAAGACTTCGCCGAGTGGTACGAGCCCACCGACACACCGTTCGGCCATCGGCTGATGCAGCACGGGGTGGGTTTCACGTGGACGAAGCAACTCATGTTTCGCACCCTGAACGTCCCGGCAACGTTGCGGAAGCTGCGCGCCCAGCACGATACGACATTCACCTTGAGTATCGACGACCCCGACAGCCCGGAAAACCGAGGTCCTTGGCACGTCTCAGCGGCCCCATCGGGAACCACCGTCGAGCGGACGGACACCGCAGACTTGTCCATCGGCCCTGGCGCTTTGGCCCAGGCCGCCTTGGGCTCCCTTTCGGCCAACCAACTTGCGGCTCAGGGTGCACTCGTCGGCCCAGCCGAGGCCATCGCAGCGGCCCAACGCCTGTTTGTCCAACGTCCCACTCTGTGTCTCGACGACTTTTGAGTGTCCGGTATACTCCTCACCCGGCTTAGGAGGCCGGATTCCCCATTGGCAGTCGACACCAGTTCCCTTAAGAATGGCATGCACATCCGCTTGGACGGCGACGTCTTCCAGGTGGTCGAATTCCAGCATGTCAAGCCCGGCAAAGGCGGAGCGTTCGTGCGCACACGGCTCCGCAAAGTCAAGACCGGCAACACCATCGAGCGCACGTTCCGCTCTGGCGAAAAAATCGAGCCCGTGTTCGTCGAGAAGACCAAGATGCAGTTCCTTTATCGGCAAGGCGACGAGGCCGTGCTGATGGACCTCGACACCTATGAGCAGACCCCTCTTCCCATCGCCGACTTTGGCGATCAGGCCAAGTACCTGCTGGAGGAGATGGAGATCGTGATGATCAACGCCGAAGGCGAGGTGCTCGGGTACGAAATCCCCAACTTCGTCGAGCAGAAGATCGTCCAAACCGACCCCGGATTCAAGGGCGACACGGTGAGCGGCAGCAACAAGCCTGCGACGCTTGAATCTGGCGCCGTGGTCCAAGTGCCGTTCCACATCAACGAGGGCGACGTGGTGAAAGTGGACACGCGCACCGACTCTTACTTGGAGCGGGTCAAGAAAGACTGATGCGGTCCGTGCTATACTATCGTTTCGGAGCTTTAGCCCCTTGATCTACGTCAACGTACAATCCAACGAGTCCATCGATTCCGCACTGAAGCGCTTCAACCTGAAGATGCAGCAGAGCGGAGTGTTGCGCGACCTCAAGGAGCACGCGCACTACGAGAAGCCCAGCGAGAAGCGCCGGCGCATGCGCCGACGGCGCATTTCGCGAAGCTAGGCGGTCGGGGCAGTGACGCCCCACCCTTCGCCAGCTATGAGCGACGAGCCTCCCAGTCGTTTCCTCTACCGAACCACCGGGCGTTTTGCGCCCCCATGCCAGCGATGAGCGTATCGTCGTTGGTGTTCGTTTGGGACGTCGATCCCCACCCCGTCCGAGCCGAGGTGCTTGAGCGTCTCGTTCGCACCGCGGTCGGCCCGAAGGGCAAAGTCGTCTGTCTGATGACCGACGACGATGGCATCCGCACGCTCAACAGAGACCATCGGGGCATCGATCGGGCCACCGACGTGCTGAGCTTTCCCGCAGCCGGGCCAACGCGGGGCCACATCGGCGACCTTGCTGTCTCCGTTCAAACGGCGCAGCGTCAGGCCAATGCCCGAGGCGTTTCGCTCGAACGCGAACTGGCATCGCTCATCGTCCACGGGTCGCTGCATCTGGTGGGCTTCGACGATGAATCCGAGATGGACCGCGACCGGATGCTCAGCGAGATGAACCGATGTCTTGCGGAAGCCGGCTACGAGCCGGACTCCGACTGGCACACCATGGAACTCGAGGTGACGACATGAGCATGACCAAGTCGCGCGACATTTTCGGCCCGTTCAGGGTCGCCATCAGCGGCCTGGTCTACACGTTCCGCACGCAGCGCCATATGCGGTTCCACGTGTACATGGTGCTGGTCATCACGCTGCTGGGCTTGCTCCTGAACTGGCGGCTCCGCGAGATCCTCATCCTGCTGTTCATCATGAGTCTGGTCCTTGTGGCCGAAATGTTCAACAGCGCCATCGAAGCCGTGGTGGACCTGGTGCAACCCACCTACCACCCTCTGGCCAAGTTTGCGAAGGACATTGCGGCGGGGGCGGTTCTCATTTCGACCCTGCTCGCCATCGCGGCGGCCATCCTCATCCAGATCGGTGAGAACCGGCTCGAAGAGATTCGCCTTTCGCTTACGGGCGAAAGCCCGAACCTCACGGTCATCCAGCGCATCGTTCTTGGCTCGGTCCTGCTGTTCTTCGTCGTGATCATCGGCAAGGCGATTGGCAAACGCGGCATGCTTCTCAAGGGAGGTCTGGTGAGCGGTCACGCGGCTTACGGGTTCTTTCTCGCCGGCACTGCCACGCTCATGACCGACAACGCTCTGGTCGCGGCGATCACCATCTTGTTGGCCGTGATCATTGCGCAAAGCCGCTGGGAAGCGAAGATCCATTCGGTGTTCGAATTGACTCTGGGCGCAACCGCGGGCGTCTTGATGGCCCTCGTGTTGTTCGGACTTCTGCCGAAATGAGGATACGTCAGTCAATGAAGGACAATCCACACGAACGCTCGCGGCGCGACGGACAGCCGACGCGCCGCGACCCGGATTCGAACGGCCTAATGCCCATCGTGTTGACGGGCTCGGCCATCACCTTTGCCGCCTACGGCGCGAATGGCGGCTTCTCGGCGGCCTCATCCAATGTCGCCTCGGTAGCGCTGACCAGCTCCATTGGGTGGCCGGCCCAGACCGTCGCGCTTATCGTGGCCTGTCTGGTCCTGAACGGGCTGTATGTTTTGGCCCAAACCGCCATCGAATGCGTCAAGCAGGTGCACATACGCTTGGCTCGCGAGAAAGACGAAACTCTGGCCCGCAGGCTGGAGCGCGTCGTCGAGGTGCGAGCCCGACTGGTCGCCGGATGTTCCTTTGGTTCGCAGGTCTGCCGATTTGGCTTGGTGATCGGTGCCTTTGCGGCTTCTCCCTCGATTCTCCAGGCGTTCAAGCCGGGAGACGTCGCCCTAGGCGACCTGTTTCTCATGGGGATCGGACTCTCGATACCGATCGGCTTGATCAACCTGCTGGCCGCCGAACTCATTCCCAAAAACTACGGTGCGCTCAAGGCCCCCGAGTTCGCCGCCAGACTGTATAAGTTCGCCTCTTGGTCGTCCAAGCTGTTTGCTCCGGCCATCTGGCTGGTCACGTCGGTGGCCAGCTTCTTCACCGCCCGATTTGGCGCCAAGGCCTCCTTCGCCGTGGCCAACCAGGCCGAGGAAGAGATCAAAGGCATCGTAGAGATCGCGGAGCAGTCGGGTGAACTCGAAGAAGAAGAGCGGGAGCTGCTCCACTCGGTGTTCGAGTTCGCCGACACCGTGGCACGAGAAGTCATGACACCCCGCATCGATCTGGATGCAATGCCCGTCGATTCCAATCCGGCCGATGTCGTGCGACTGATCGAGGAGTCGGGCCACTCGCGCATCCCCTTGTACGAAAACAACGACGACCAGATCATCGGCGTCGTCCACGCGAAGGACCTCCTGTTGGCCACGTTGCACAAGAACGGCGAAGTCAATCTGCGGGATCTCATCCGCGAACCGATCTTCGTCCCCGAGAACAAGGACCTTCACGAGTTGCTGGCCGAGATGCGGCTCCGCCGAAGCCACATGGCCGTGGTACAGGACGAATTCGGCGGCACCGCCGGCATCGTCACGTTGGAAGACATCGTGGAGGAGCTGGTGGGCGACATCGTCGACGAATACGACGAAGAGGAGGAGGAGATCGTCCACCTAGACGACGGCGCGGTGGTCGTGGAGGGCCGAACCCATATCGACGACTTGAACGACGAACTCGGAAGCACCTTCAGCAGCGATGAATTCGATACCGTGGGTGGTTTCGTTTTCGGGTCGTTCGGCTACCAGCCCAAGCAGGGTGAGTCCATCTATGTCGATGGGTACCGGTTCACGGTGGAAGCAACCGATGGTCGGCGCATCCTCAAGGTCCGCGTCATGAAGGAACCGGCGCAGGACGACGTTCTCGAAGCGTCCTGAAGGAAGCCTGAACCGCATGAGAGAACTTCGGTGATATACTCGGACGGCCCGAACATGGACACCGAAGCCATTTACCAGGAGGGGTTCGCTCACCGTTGCGAAGGGCGGTACCGCGAAGCGCGCCAAGCGTTTGAGCGTGTGCTTGGTTCAGACCCCGACCACGCCAACGCCAAGTGGCAGCTGGCCTTGGTCGCTGGCTTCGAGGGCGATTTCGAAGGCTCGGCCGTGATGCTCCAGCAAGTGGTCGCAAACGCACCGCGCCATGTCGCCGCGCGCTACGACCTCGCCATGACCTACATGATGCTCGGCATGAACGACGAGGCGTGCATGGAGTTTCGCGAAGTGCTTCGTCTGCAGCCCGACCACGATCAGGCGAAACGTCAGCTCGCGTACTGCCCGTAATCCGAACGCAGGGGCAGGTCGATTCTTCGACCTGCCCCTGCGTCCGAGTCGTGGAATCAGGCCTTGCGGCGACGCGCGAACACACCGAGCGCACCGAGAGCGAGGGCCGTCATCGTCGCGGGCTCCGGAACGCCTTCCACCGTCACCATGTCGTAGCGCATGGTGCCGGACCCCGCGTACGTGCTCGTGCCCGTCGCAGCCGAGTACTGAGTGTACGTCGTGCCATCGTCGAACGGCCCCGCGGCCGGACCGAAGATCGACACGAACCGAAACCGGAAGTTCGCATTGTTCTCGACGGCGCTGACGCCCGACAAATCAATCGATCGGTTGTTGTACCAAGCGTCGCCGCCCGCCGACGCCTCCCAAACCGTGCCCGCGGCAGCGGTTCCCAGCACCCAGTTGTCGCCCGCCGCGTTCGTCGCGTAGTCGAACCGCATCCAGCGGCTGGACGTGTTGCTGTGGCGCAAGTCGAAGCCAATCGTCAGACCAGTAAACCCGGTGGTGTCCACTTGGAACATCACGCCCCGCTGGCCGGATTCGTTGCCTTGCGCTGCATAGGTGGTGGTGTTCCACGCGTAGTTTGGGGGAGCGCCGATGGCGGGGTCGGACGATCCACCCGTGGCGGCGCCCGAAGCGAACGTGGCGGTCACGCCGAAAAGCGACGCCGTACCCGAGCCGACCGACGGCGTTGGGCTGCTCGTGCCGCCAGGGACTTCGCTGGTCGAGGGCCCGTTGAAGTTCCACTCGGTGATGACGGTCTGCGCGGATCCGAGGGCTGCCATGGCCATGGCCAGCCCCATAAGGGAAAACTTGTTCATAGACTCCTACCGATCGCGGGTGCCTCAAGGCACCTCTGGACAGCAGTATTCAGTTCCAAGCGTTAGGCATTGGTTAAGCCCGATGGATCTTAACGGAGCCTTAGCGTTTCTTCTTGACGGTGCGGGTCGCCTTGCGCGATGGAGCGCTCACGGAGACTTCTTGAACGACCTTCTGGCCGCGCACGGTGGCGGCGACCCATGCCGTTCCTGCGCCCAGGGTTCTCAACGTGCCACCCTGATCCACCCACGCCGATCCAAAGGCCGACCACAGGACGTCGGTATTGGGCACCACGATTCCATCGGCCGTCCTGACGGTCAATTTCGCCGACTGCCCTTCGATCAAGGCCTTGGGCGCGTTGAGAGAAATCGGCCCGGAGAGCGGCTCGTCGGCGGGACCATAGAACAAAACCGCGTTGGCGACCGGGCGCTCGCTACCGCCGCTGGGACGGTTGAGCGTGGATCCAAGGATGTTGAACGTCGTCGATCCCCCGCCGTCCAGATTGATCGCGTCGCTGCACCCCAGGCGCACCATGATCTGAGCCAACTCCGTCAACGTAGCCCCAGCGCTGACCGACTGCCGTCCGTCCACGGCCACAAACCACAAGTCGCCTTCCGGAGTTCGACCGACGGCGGTGCGCGGATGACGCTGCCATGCAAAGGCCGACGAGAAGCCCTGGCTGCCCGCATCCACGGAGACCCTCGAATTCACCACGAGGTTGGGACCGCCGGCGATGAGTTGGTCGATCTTGTCCCATGGAAGACCTGCGGCCTGAAGGCGGAACGTGATGCGCTCGCCCGTCACCAAACCAGCAACGTAGGGTCTGTGAAAACCCGTGCCGGTCAGAACCACGTGGTTGTGGGGCACGGCGACATAGGGTTCGGCAGGAGCGAAGTGCGACATTTCGACTTCGACGAACTCGCCAGGCGAGAATCGGCCGCCCACAATCCTGAGAACGGCGTGGCTCGGCACTCCCTTGGCCGCATAAGTGAAACCCGCCGCCTCGGTGTGCAAGACCAGAGCGTCGGGCCCCGTTTCCTCGTTCAAGCCGAACTCGCGATTCTCCCATCCGAACCGCTCGGCGACGAACTTGGCTTGGATCCGTCCAAGGCCCGCAAAGTCAGGGCCCCAGGCAAAAACCGATCGTGTCGCCATCGGCGCGGAAACCAGTTCGCGCGAGCGCACCATCATGCCCATCGGGGCGCCGTTCCACGGAAAGAAATCGCCGTTGATGCCCGCCAAGGCGCCCGTACCTTTGACCAACGCCGAGACCGTCTGCCGCCCCTTCAACTGCCCGGGCGAGAAGATCGTCCGCTCGCCGAGTTCGGGTACCGCCTTGACCGCTGCCTTGGGGTTGAAGCGAAGGCCATGCACCGTGCGGGGTACCGCCGGGTCGTACTCCATGCGATACGCCAGCCCTGGCGCGATGCTCTTCTCCCAGACCTGCGGTGCGGCGACGGCAAGGGAAAACCCCGCCAGGGCCAACGTCGACAGGATGGTCTTCAAGTGCCTCATTCGCATAACCGTTCGCTGTAGTCCAACGTGCCTTGATCGGCGTCGAGCACCGCTCGGACTCCCAGTCCTACGCTTAGAATCTGCGCCTTGTGCCCGATTGGGTAGTCCACGATCGTGGGGACGCGAATCTTACCGAGTCTTTCCTCGACAATGCTCCGCCAGCAGGGGCTGTCGCCACGCTCGGAGAGGGCGTCGGTCTCGGAAAACTCACCGATCACGATGCCGGCGGCGCGCTGAAGCAAACCGGCATTGAGCATTTGCGTGAGCATGGCGTCCACGCGGTAGGCCTTCTCGCCCGTGTCCTCGATAAGCAGGATTTTGCCCTCGGTGTCCGGAGCGTCGGGCGTGCCCAAGGCGTCGCAGATCAGCCGCAGACACCCGCCGACGACCAGTCCTTCTGCCCTGCCGGAATGGAGTGTCTCGCCAACAGGGGCATCCTTCGGGCGTTTCAGGTCTCCGGTGAGCGCGTTGCCAAACGACTCCCAGACCCAAGGCTCGCGCGGCTTGGAGAACGTTGCTCCAACGGCTCCGTGCAACGTGGCGAACCCGACTCTCTGGAACCCCAAGTGCAACGTGGTGATGTCGCTGTAGCCGATGAACAACTTGCGGTGCGCGGCCAACGCTACGAAGTCGAGATAGGGGATGAGTCTGGCGCATCCATAGCCGCCACGCGAGCAGAGGACGGCGTCCACCTCGGAATCCTCGAACGCGGCCTTCAGGTCGGCGGCCCGCTGTTCGTCGGTTCCAGCCAGTTCATGGTGCTTGCCGTAAAGGTGTGGAAACCGTTTGATCCTGTAGCCCTGCGCCTCCAGATAGGCCAAGCCAGGCTCAAGACTCGCCTCCGCGATGGACGACGAAGGTGAAATCAGACCCAATGTGCCCCCCGTTGGGACAGCCTTGGGCTTGGCAACATACATAGGGCCCTGTGTACCCGAGACCCCGTTTTGTTGTCGTTTCGCATCCGAAGCGGCTAATATGAATTTGCACTCCTCCTCGCCCGAAGGGTGGCCCGATGACCTTCTTCGAACTGTTCATGTCGCATCCCGTGCCCATGTGGATGTACGATCAACACACCTTCACGTTTGTCGAGGTGAATGAAGCCACGGTGGCCCATTACGGCTACACCCGCGAGGAGCTCGTGGGCTCGAGTATCTTGTTCATTCGGCCCGAGTACGAGATCGAACGGCTGAAGGCGTACCTGTCGACCGCTCGACCACCCCGCCGAAAGTCTGGAATCTGGAAGCATCGCCGCAAAGACGGCTCGTTGCTCGACGTCGATATCACGACGTACGATGTCGAACACGATGGCCAGACACTCGTGCTCGTCATGGCGATGGACGTTACGGAGCGTCTGGCGCACGAGAACCGCCTTAAGACCGCGGTCGAACAGTTGGAGAGAGCCGAGCGGAGAGCGGGACTCGGCTCATGGACGATGGACTCGCAGGGCCGCTTCTTCCTGTCCAAACAGGCCATGCGGCTGCTCGGAATCTCCGAAGACACGGAGCACATCACGCTCGACGTGGTTCTCGACCACATCCATCCCGACGACCGCGCCGACGTGCTCCAACGATACGAGCGCCTCGTGCAAGGCGAGTTGCCCACTGGATCGACCTTCCGCACGAACCCTGAGTACGGCCCCCTGAGGTTCATCAAGTCGACCATCTACCCCCCAGGAAGCGATAGCAACACGGATTTCGAAGGATCGCTGGCCGACGTGACCGAACTGAGGCAGGCCGAGCAACTCCTCAGCCTCCAGGGTGCTGCGCTCCACCATGCGGCCAACGCCATCGTCATTGTCAACCGCCATGGGATCATCGAGTGGGTGAACCCTGCGTTCACCGCACTGACGGGGTACACGAGCCAAGAGGCGATCGGGCAGAATCCACGCATCCTGAGATCCGGGGTGCAGGATGCCGCGTTCTTCGAGACGATGTGGTCGACTCTGCTTCGCGGCGAGGTGTGGCGCGGCGATCTGGTCAACCGCAAGAAAGACGGCACCCACTACCACGAGCGCCAGACGATCACTCCGGTGACCAACCAACGCGGGGAGATCGAGCACTTCGTGTCCATCAAGGAAGACGTGACCGAGAGCATTCGGTCCGAGGAGCGCCTCCGCGCGAACCGCGAGTTCCTGCGTCTGATGATCGAGGCGCAGCCGAATTGCATCAAGGTGCTTTCGGAGGACGCGTGCCTGATGGACATCAACGCCGCGGGCCTCGCCATGATCGAAGCCAATGCCCTGAGCGAGGTTCTCGGATTGCCCGTGCGCGACCTGATCCAGCCCAGCGATCGGGAAGCCTTCGACGAGATGCACGCACGCATCGTTTCGGGCGAACGCGCCGAGGCCTCGTTCGACTTGACCACCCTCAAGGGTTCTGTTCGGTCGGTCGAGAGCCACGGAGTTCCTCTCCGAGACGCTTCTGGACGCGTCACCGGGCACCTTGCGGTCACGCGGGACGTCACGGCCCAAAAGCGTCTTCTCGCGCTCAATGCACAGTTCACCGTCGTCCTCGAGGGCATTGCGAGGGGCACGCCCCTCGAAGACACGATGAACTCGTTGTGCCTCGCCATCGAACAGTACGAGCCGGCCACGCGCGCCACGATTCTCGAGGTCCTCAAGGACGATACGGTCAGACATCTCGCCGCGCCGACTTTTTCCGACGTTTACGTTCGCACGTTGGATGGCCTCTCGATCGGGCCGAAGGCAGGTTCGTGCGGCACAGCAGCCTACGAAGACCGACTGGTGATCGTCGAAGACACCCTCACCAGTCCCCTCTGGGCGCACTTCGCCGATTTCGCCAGAGAACACAACGTCCTCGCCTGCTGGTCGAAGCCGATCCATGGCCGATTGGGCGACGTGGTCGGCGTTGTGGGCCTCCATTACGCCGTGCCACGCGCACCACGCCAGGACGAGATCAAGATCATCGAGACCGTAGCCCACATCGCCGGGATCGCCATGCAACGGCACGAGTCCGAGCAGTCCCTCTTGGCGGCCAACGACGAACTCGAGCGCCGGGTCGGAGCCCGAACACGCGAACTTCAGGACGCCATTCAAGAATTGGAGGCCTTCACCTATTCGGTGTCGCACGACCTCAACGCCCCTTTGCGTGTGGTCGCGGGCTTCGCCCAAATGCTCCTCGAAGACCACGGAGACAAGCTGGACGAGGACGGCCGCAAGCTCGTCGACGTTATCGTCAAACGCACACGGAACATGGGCGAGTTGATCCGCGACCTGCTCACGCTCTCGCGCGCGGCCACGGCCGACCTCTCTGTCGCACAGGTGGACATGACCCAGCTGGCGCAGTCATCGGTCAATCAGCAGCTGGAATCCGGTGCGACGGGCGTCGAGGTCGTCTTGGGAGACCTCCCCAAAGCCACGGGCGACGCGTTGCTGCTCAAGCAGGTTTGGGTCAATCTGGTCGGCAACGCGTTCAAGTTCTCGGCCAAAACACCCACTCCCCGCATCGAGATCGGCGGCGAAGAGCGTGCGTCCGAAATGGCCTACTGGGTCAAGGACAATGGCGCGGGCTACGACCCGCAATATCAGGACATGCTGTTCAAGGTGTTCTGGCGCGGGCACACCCAGTCGGAATTCGAAGGCAACGGCGCCGGACTGGCCATCGTCGAACGCATCGTGCGGCGGCACGGCGGACGTGTCTGGGCCGATGGCAAACCGGGAGAAGGCGCCACGTTTGGGTTCACCTTGCCCAAGTCCTGTCAGTAGAGATAGGCCGACTCCATCAGCCGGTTCTGAGCGCCATCGTGAACCGCATACCTCCCGCCACGGTAGATGCGCGCACCGGCAAACTCGCCCTTCTTGTTGACCGCGTAAAAGTTGACCTCGAAGTTCGGCCGCCCCTTTGAACGCAACAACAGCGGGTCAACGGTGTAGTCGCAGATGCGCTTCAGCACGTCGAGGCACGCCTCCTCGGGCGTCATACCGTGGCGCATGTTCTCCACAACGATGCGGCTGCCACACGACAGAATCACGGCTTCGCCGCGTCCCGTCGAACCGCACGCGCCCACCTGGTTGTCAACATAGAGCCCCGCGCCGATGATCGGCGAATCGCCCACACGACCCGGAATCTTGTAGGCCAAGCCGCTTGTGGTGGTCACTCCGGAAATCTCGCTCTTGTCGTTGAGCGTCAGACACGTGATCGTTCCCGTCGGGCGTGCCGGAAGCGGACTGGAGGTTGGCGGCTCCAAGTAGTCGTCGTCTTTGCTGAGCGACTCTTTCCACTTGACCCAGGCCTTGCGTGCCGCCTCGGTCAGCAGGTTGGTCTCTTCGAACCCGTGCATCCGCGCGAACTCGAGAGCGCCTTCGCCGACGAGCAACACATGGTCCGTCCGTTCCATGACCACTTTGGCGACCCTCGAAGGGGTCTTGATGTTGCGCAGCGACGCGACCGCTCCCGCGCGATACGTTGGGCCGTGCATGCAGCACGAGTCCAACTCGACGACGCCCCGTTCATTGGGCAGCCCCCCGTAGCCGACGCTCATGTCGTTCGGGTCTTCCTCGACGATGTTCACGCCCGCAATGGCGGCGTCGAGTCCGTCCTGGCCCTCGCGCATGAGTTCCATCGCTCTCTCGGTGGCGCGCATGCCGTTCGCGCTCGAGATCGCCACGGGCATGCCCTTGTGCGGTGTGCGGGGAGAGGTCTGGGCCATGCCAAGTGGTGCCAACCCAGCCGCTCCGGCAGCGGCGAGGAGCGTGCGTCGGGAGATGGTTTCGGCCATGCTGAGCGGTTCGCCAGACGGGTCGAGACTCCTGCATGAGGGCTCTTGGGACCTTCCTCCCAGCCTCTTGACAAACGCAACATGAGTCTAATATCATCAAGTCACCTATTCGAGAAGACTCAATAGGAGGTAACGCAATGAGCACCATCGTACGCAACATCAGCCCCTTCGACATGTTCGCCGAGCTTCGCCAGATGGCCGAACTCATGGACCGCCCGTTCCTCCCCAGCAACGGCAACGGCGGTTCCACCATGACGGCGTCCAACGCATCCCTCTCGGTTCCGATCGAGGTTCTGGAGAAGGACGGCAAGGTCATGATCAAGGCCGCCGTTCCGGGGATTTCGCCCGAGGAACTCGAGGTCAGCGTCGAGAACAACGTCTTGACCATCCGCGGCGAGCTGAAGCGAGAACACGAGGAGAAGGACGTCAAGGTCTACCGGCGCGAATACACGTACGGCTCGTTCTCCCGCTCCATCCGGCTCCCCGAAGACCTCGATCTGGAGAAGGTGGACGCGGAATTCAAGAACGGCTTCGTGACCATCACGGTGCCCCGGGTCGAACTGCCCGTGCCTGAGGTCAAGAAGATCGCCGTCCGCGCTTCGTAAAGCGCTCTCCCGATCCTTCACGCACCACAGGTCCGCTCCGATGGGGCGGACCTTGGTGTTAGAATGAGCGTGTGGCTGCCCTACGATCACTCACCAGCCCTCAGGAGTACCTCCGCGCCGAGCGCGAAGCGACCGTCCGTCACGAGTTGATCAACGGCCGCGTGGTGGCGATGGCAGGCGCGACCAAAGAGCATGTCGCGATCGTCGCCAACTTGGTGGTGGAATTGACCGTCGGACTCCGCGCTCAGGGATGCCGGCCCTATCCGACCGATCTTCGCGTGCGCGTCCGCGAGACCGACCTTTGCACCTACCCCGACATCAGCGTCATTTGTGGCAAGGGCACGTTCGATGAGGACGATGCGGACGTTCTTCTTGATCCCGTAGCCATTGTCGAAGTGCTGTCCAAGTCCACCGAGGCTTACGACCGTGGGGCCAAGTTCGCCCACTACCGGCGAATCCCAGAACTGCGAACTTATGTTCTGGCTTCGAGCACATCCCCCGTGGTGGACGTGTTCGAGCGACAGGACGACGGAGCATGGTCGCTCGTCTCGTACGAAGGTTTCGACAGCACGATCCGCCTAAGCCACTTGAACGTGGAAGTCGCCATGCGCGACATCTACCGGGATGTGGACTTCGGGGGCGACGACCTGTCGCCGACTCCCCTCTAGCGCCCGGCGGCCCAGAGGATGCCTTCCGCCACATGGCGGACAAAAAGCGGTTCGGTGTAGGACTCCTTGGTGTGGCCGCCCGCCGTGTACCACGCGCGCCCGCCCAGCGACTCGTGTCGCCAAGCGATCGGGTGGTCGGCGCCCATCTTGCCGCCCTGGTACGACTTCTCGTCCAGCGTCAGCAGCACCTTGACCTGCGAACGGGGGTTCGTCTTGTAGTCGTACCACTCGTCCTTCCGACGCCACACCTTGGGCAGAAAGCGGGTCGAGGGATGCGAGGCGTCTTCGACGTGGATGTCGGCCTCCTGGATGTGCGGGTGGCTCATAAAGTACGCGCCCACCAGTTTTCCGAACCACGGCCAGTCGTACTCGGTGTCCGCCGCCGCGTGAATGCCCACGAACCCGCCGCCCTTCTGCACAAAGCCCTCCATCGCCGATTGCTGGTCGGCGTTCAGGATGTCGCCCGTGGTCGAGAGGAACACGATGACCTTGTGCTTCGCCAGGTTCTCAGGCGTGAACACCGAGGCGTCTTCCGAGTGTTCGACGGCGAAGTCGCGCTCGGCGCCCATCTTGCGGATGGCTTCGACGCCGTTCGGAATCGAATCGTGGCGGAACCCGGCGGTTTTGCTGAAGACCAGCACCGAGAACTGAGGTGCGGACACGGCGGCCAAGGCGAGCAGGGCGAGGGTCATGTGCCCATTCTAGCCCGAACGTCGCCGCTCCGGACAGATTTGATGAAGCTGAGAGCCTTGGAACGGGTACATTCTTGAAGCTACGCGAACCTAGACCTCCATGAGCATCAGCCGTATGCCGACGTCGTCCGCCCGCCCAGCATCCCGTTTCGGGAACGCCGGAGCGGCCCAGCCAGTCAAAGCCGTTGGCGCAACGCGCGCCTCAGGAGCAGGCAGGTGATTCAAGACTCGACGACGCTCAGCCGTCCCACGGCGGCGCCCTTGGTCGAACCCGTCTACGCGCGGGACCTCAAGGGCGTGAAGGACAACCCCAACTACCGCATGTGCGTGCGGTGCGTCATGGACACGACCGACCCGGACATCAAGTTCGACGATCAAGGCGTGTGCAACCACTGCCGCAGCTACGACAAGAAGGTCCAGCAGTACATGGGCCCGATCGAGACGCGCAAGGCTCGCCTCGACAAGTACGTTGCGGATATCAAGGCGGCGGGCAAGGGCAAGGACTACGACTGCATCTGCGGGGTGAGCGGCGGCGTGGACTCCACCTACGTCGCGTACTATGCCAAGAAGGTGCTCGGTCTGAGGCCGCTGGCTGTCCACATGGACAACGGCTGGAACAGCGAACTGGCCGTCAAGAACATCGAGAAGACGCTCCGCACGCTGGACATCGACCTGTACACCGAAGTCTTGGACTGGGACGAGTTCCGCGATATCCAGATCGCTTTCCTGAAGGCCAGCACGCCAGACAGCGAAATTCCGACCGACCACGCGATCGACGCTGTGCTCATGCAGCAAGCCTCGCGGCTCGGCATCAAGTACATCCTGGGCGGCCACAACGTGCGCAGCGAGGCCATCCTGCCCAACGCGTGGTCCACGGGCAAGCGCGACTGGAAGTACATCCGCAGCCTGCACAAGATGTTCGGCACCCGCCCGATGAAGACGTTCCCGCACTTCTCCATGTTCGACATGTGGAAGTTCCTGAGCGTGGACAAGCTCAAGTGGATCAACATCCTCGACTCGGTGGAATACAACAAGACCGAGGCGATGCGCGTCCTCCAAGAGGACCTCGGCTGGATCTACTACGGCGGCAAGCATTACGAGAGCGTGTACACGCGGTTTTTCCAGGGCTACATCCTGCCCGTGAAGTTCGGCTACGACAAGCGCAAGGCGCACCTCTCGGCCCTCGTTTGCGCGGGTGAGATCACCCGCGAACAGGCCCTGCACACGCTGGACGCCGAACCCACGTGCCCGCCCGACCTGCTGGTGCAAGATATGGAGTTCCTCCTGAAGAAGTTCAACTTCAGCAAGGAGGAGTTCGACGCGATCATGGCCCTGCCGCCGAAGTCGATCGACGACTACCCGGCCTACCAGAACGACTGGTACGCCGACGTGGTGAGGAACTTCTATCGGGCAGTCAAGCGCAAGCGGGTCGAGGGCTGAGACGGTGAGCCAGTCGGCACGCCGCATCGTGCACGTTTGCGCCCAACACTCGGTCGAGGATCGGCGCGTGTTCCAGCGTTCGTGTTGTTCGCTCGCCAAAGCGGGTTACGAGGTGCACCTCGTCGCCCACGCCACGCCACGCGTTCCCATCGGCACCCACACCGTGGACGGTGTGACGGTCCATGCCGTTCGCAAGCCTGGCGGACGCAGCGACCGCGCCGCGCACCGCAAGGAGGTGATGGCTGTGGTTCGCGGGCTGAACGCCGACGCTTACCACGTTCACGAGCCAGAACTCCTGGGCCCGACGATTCTGCTCGCCTCGGGCAAGCCCGTGATCTGGGACGTCCACGAGGTCTACATGGAAGCCGTCAAAGAGCGGGAGTGGATACCGAAGCCGCTCCGCCCACTGGCCGCGTTCGTCTGGGACCGCACCGAGAAGGGCCACCTGAAGCGTTGCGCCGCCGTCGTACCAGCAACCGAGAGCGTCGCCCGACGCTACTATCCGCTTCACAAGAAGGTCGTCACGATCTGGAACTTCCCCGAACTCGAGGACTTTCCAGTGAAGCCCGATGCGGAAAGGGATCGAGGGGTCTTCGTGTACGTCGGCGGGTTGGACGAGCCTCGCGGCGTCCAGCAGGGAGTGTTGGCGGCGGGCGTCCTTCGCAAGCGCGGAGTCGAGGCGGCCTTCAAGATCGCTCCTTGGCATGGCGAACATCGGATCCCCGAACTGCAACGGATGGCGGAGGAGTGCGGAGCGGGCGACTCCGTCCAGATCGTCGACAAGATGAGCAAGTGGGAACTCGCCGAGTTCCTCAACCGGGCTTGGATCGGCCTGGTGCCCCACCTCCCGACCTACCGCATGTCGCTCAACATGCCCGTCAAGATTCTCGAGTACATGGCGATGGAACTGCCCATCGTCTACACCGACCTGCCCAATCACGTCGAAATGACCGATGGGCGGAACGTGGGCGTCAAGGTGGACACGACCAACCCCGAGGCGATCGCCGATGCCATCCAGATGCTGATCGAACATCCCGAAGAAGCGCGCGCGATGGGTCGCCGTGGGCGCGAACTCATCGAAGAGAAGTTCAACTGGACGACCGAGGCCCAGAAGCTCGTCGGACTCTACCGCGACCTTCTCGGCTGATCGCGCAAGTTCGGGAACCAACCGCACGCCCCTCGCCGTAAGGCCCAAAGGGCTTTGCCGACCCACCGGGGCGGGTAAAACCCTCTCACTCTCCTGCACGGGCACTCTTTCATCATGAGATTCTCCAAGCACTCCTCGTTGCTGGCGACCGCGTTGAGCGTGGTCGCAGCAAACGCAGCCGCCCAAGACATCCGGCTGCTTCGCTTTCCGGACGTCCACGGCGACAAAATCGCGTTCACCTACGCCGGCGACCTGTGGATCGGCAACCTCGACGGTTCCGGTCTCGCAAGGCGACTGACCTCCCACGCCAACCTCGAGACCAACGCCAAGTTCTCGCCGGACGGCAAGTGGATCGCGTTCAACGGCAGCTACGACGGCAACCCCGACGTGTACGTCGTCTCCGTGGACGGCGGCGCACCCAAGCGGCTGACGTTCGAGCCCTCTCCAGACAGCGTCCTCGATTGGACGCCCGATGGGCGCGTAGCCTACGTCACGGCCAACTACTCGCCGTTCGTCCCGCGCATGTTCACCGTCGATCCGAAAGGTGGAATCCCGACGCCGACGGACGTGGAGCCCGTGGTCAACGGCTCCTTCAGCCCAGATGGACGCAGCATCGCCTACAACACAAACAACTCGTACAACTTCAACTGGCGGCAGTACCGAGGCGGCACGCAGGGCGTGATCAACTTCTGGGACTTCCAGACGAACAAGCATTCCAAGGTGGCCACGGGCCGCGAGAACAGCTACTGGCCGATGTGGATCGGCGACCGCGTCTATTTCCTCAGCGACAAGAACCAAGGCACGGTCAACCTCTACAGCTACGACGTCCGCAACCGCAGGAGCGAACAGCTCACCCGCTACAGCGACTGGGACATCAAGAATCCCGGATTCGACTCCAAAACCATCGTCTACGAGCGGGACGGCTTCCTCTATGCGTTCGACGTGGCGTCCAAGCAGGAGAAGCGGCTCAACCCCAAGATCTCCAGCGACGAACTGACCGTGCGGCCTCGCTTCGCCAAGCTCGGCGGCATGGTGACCAACTTCGCCCTCTCGCCCAGCGGCAACCGCATCGTCATCGAGGCGCGCGGCGAGCTGTTCAGCGTCCCGGCGCGCAACGGCGAGACGCGCAACCTGGCTCCTGGCAAGGAGGCCTCGCGCGAAAAGTCGCCCACATGGTCGCCCGACGGCCAGAAAGTCGCCTACCTGAGCGACGAGACCGGCGAGTTCCAGATCGTCGAGGTCGCCCAGATGGGTGGCGAGCCGAAGCAACTCACCTCGTACAAAGAGGGCACGATCATCGACTTCCGGTATTCGCCGGACGGCAAGAAGATCAGCTTCTCCACCCAGCAGAACGACCTGATGATCCTGGACATCGAATCCGGTCAGATCACCAAGGTGACGCGCTCCGAAGCGGGCAACCTGACCACGGGCACCTACGACTGGTCGCCCGATTCCAAGTGGCTCGCCTACATCGACTCGGGCAAGAACCTGTTCGGGCGCGCCTTCCTTTACAACGTTGCCGAGGGCAAGAGCCACCAGATCACCGAAGGCTACTTCACCGATTCGGCGATTTCGTTCGACCTGAACGGCAAGTACCTGTATCTCATCTCCGCTCGAACGTTCAACCCCTTCATGGGCGTGTTCGACTTCACGATGGAGATGCAGAACGCCCAGCGCATCTACGTCGCCTTGCTCAGCAAGGATGAGAAGAACCCCTTCCTGAAGCCCTCCGACGAAGAGCCGGTCAAGAAGGAAGGCGACGCACCATCGGCCGAGAAGAAGGACGAACCGCGCATCGACCTCGAAGGCATCGAGGACCGGTTGCTGGCGCTCCCGGTCGCTCCCGGCAGCTACCCGTTCGCCCTAGGAGCGAACAACGGCGTGTTCTTCTGGGAGGGCGGATCGCTCAAGCAGTACACCATCGGGCAAGACCAGCCGCAGACCATTCTTGCAGGCGCGACGGGCTTTTCGTTCAACGAAAAGCGCACCAAGATCGCTTACCAGCAGGGCCAAACGATCGGCATCGTCAACGCCGCACCCGGCCAGCAAGTGGGTTCGGGCGCGGTGAGCCTGAACGCCGTCGAGGGCTGGATCGACCCCAAGAAGGAGTGGACCCAGATGTACTGGGAGGCCTGGCGCTACTACCGCGACCGGTTCTACGATCCCGGCTTCCGAGGGCTTGATTGGAACGCGATCGGCAAGCACTACGCCGAGTTCCTGCCCCACGTCGCCCATCGCTCGGACCTGAGCTACGTCTTCGGTCTGATGATCGGCGAGACGGGCACGGGTCACTCGTATGTTCAGGGCGGCGACATGGGCAAGACCGAGCCCCCGATTCCGGTCGGTGCGCTTGGCGCGGACTATGCCGTCGAAGGCGAGTACGTGAAGCTGGCCAAGATCTACCGCGGCCTGAACTTCGAAGGCGCACGGCGCGGTCCTCTGGGCGAGCCGGGTCTCAACATCCCCGACGGCGCGTACCTGCTGGAGATCGACGGGCGGCCAGTCCGCTCGAACCAGAACGTCCACGAACACCTGATCGGCAAGGTCGGACGCACGATCACGATCAAGGTCAACGACAAGCCCTCGATGGAAGGCGCGCGCGAACTCCGCGTCGCACCGATCTCCAGCGAGAACCAGCTGCGCTACATCGAATGGGTCGAGGCCAACCGCAAGTACGTCGAAAAGGCGACCGGCGGCAAGGTCGGCTACATGCACGTGCCCAACACGTCGATCCAGGGCGTCATCGAGTTCATCAAGGGCTTCTACAGCCAGACGGACAAGGAAGCGCTGATCATCGACGAGCGATTCAACGGCGGCGGCATGATCCCGACGTTCTTCATCGAGAAGCTGATCCGCAAGTACGACACCGCCTTCCGACAGCGCAACGGCGCGGACGTCGGCTTCCCGACGGGCACGATCGAGGGCCCGAAGGTCATGTTGATCAACGAATGGGCGGGCTCGGGCGGCGACATGTTCCCGTGGCTGTTCAAGAACTCGGGCGTGGGCAAACTGATCGGCACGCGCACGTGGGGCGGCCTGGTCGGCATCACGGGTTCGGCGAACTTGGTGGACGGCGGCGGCATCACGGCTCCGGAGTTCGGCATCTACGACACCCGCACGGGCAAGTGGATCGCCGAGAACACGGGCGTGGACCCCGACATCGAGGTGGAGATCAACGCCGAGCACTACCGCGCCAAGAAAGACCCGCAGTTGGACAAGGCCATCGAAGTCCTGCTGGAAGACCTCCGCAAGAATCCGGCCCGCCAGTGGAAGCGCCCGGACTTCCCGAAGATGGGCAGCGGCGGCGGCCGCTGATCTCTGCGGAATCGGAGCAACCGGGCGCGGCATCTGCCGCGCCCGGCTTGCGTTTGGGCTGAGGTTGGGTTGGGGTTCAGCTGTGGTTTGGCTGGGGGTGCCACGGCCTGTCCGGGCGTGCTAACTCTCCGCTTGGCGCGGACGTTTCTGCCCGGCAGGCCGTGTGGACTTGGCGGAAGGGAACACGGTCTGGCGGGAAACCAAACCGTCGAGAGACCAACATCCTCGACCAAGCAGACCGTGGCACCCCAAAACATCCAAACCGGGGTGCCACGGCCCTGACCGGGCTCGACAGCCTTCGATCCTGCGTTGAGGTCCCTGCCCGGCAGGCCGTGCCCGTATCCATGGTCAAGAGCACGGTCTGGCGGGAAACCAAACCGTCGAGAGACCAACATCCTCGACCAAGCAGACCGTGGCACCCCAAAATATCCAAACCGGGGTGCCACGGCCCTGACCGGGCTCGACAGGCTTCGATCCTGCGTTGAGGTCCCTGCCCGGCAGGCCGTGCCCGTATCCATGGTCAAGAGCACGGTCTGGCGGGAAAC
>JBDHZD010000052.1:0-23784 GCA_039811705.1 Fimbriimonadaceae bacterium
GCCACCGCCCGCGTCCGGCACATACGGTCGTCCGGACCCGCCACAGCCAGCGAGAACCACGAAAAGGGCCGATGCGACAATCCAAGCAAGAACGCGTTTCATGTTAGTTCCTCACCGAGACGCCCAAAGTCAAGGCCATCTTTCCTTCCAGTGCCGAGGACAGACCAAAGCCCGTTGTCGCTCCGAGTCCGTTGCTCAGGCCAAGGGTGAACGTGGTGCTCGGGGCACCCTCCGCGGTCACCGGGCGATACCGTACGCCGAACCCAAAGATGGCGCGTCGAGCGCGGTCGCCATCAGAGGTCAGCGAGTTGTTGCCCTGGACGATCGCCGTGACGTCTGCCACCGCTTCCCAACCCGATTGGAACGGAGCGACGACACCCGCCGACACGCCCCAGAGGTTGCTGTCCTTGCGCATCGCACCGCGTGCTCCAACGACAAAGCGATGCTTGGCATCCCCCTGGGGCACCGTGTAGCTGGCTCCTGCCGTGATGAAGTTCTGATCCTGAGCAGGCGTGTCCGGGAAACTCGCGCCCAAGCTGAGCGTCAAGCCTTCGACCGACTTGAGCGAGTGCTTTGCGAAGACCTCGAAGTCGCGCCCGCCCGTTCGGATCGTGACTCCACCCGACGTGGAATCGCCGCGCGGAGCGCCACTGGCCCGAACCCCGAGCTCCCAGCCTTCGGACACGCCGTACCCGAATGTCCCTGAGGTGTAGGTTCGCCCTTCGGCCCCACGGTGAAAAGCGAACCCGATATCGAACCTGAACTTGCCCATTGCGACGGGAGAGCCAGAATCCACGTTGAGCAATCGGTCGCCGCCAGCGGGCTGAGAGTGTCCGACCGACGCTAAGGCCAAGCCGACAGCCAACATGGGGAATCGGAAGTGGACGTTATGCATAAGTCATTACCAGTGAAAGCGATTATAGCGACGATAGGCTCGATGAACGTAACAATTCGCGTTCAGTTTTGGGATTGCCAGCAAGACTACGATGAGGCCCCGCCGAGCATCGTCAACACCGCGTCGCGCAGCTGCGCCGGACGGACGACGACGAACTCCACGTCCCCATAGCCAAGGGCTAAGAGCTTCGCCGCAAGTTCCTGCCCCGCGGGGGCCCAGGCACGGACTTCTCCGCGATGCACCTCGACGGAGACCGAGAATGGGTCAACCATCGCAAGGACAGCGGACTCCCGATGCGTCCCAATCCGGATTTCTTCGACAGACCGCTCCACCAACGCAGAGGCCGTCCCGAAGTACAACACAGACCCCTGCCCAACGACGATCAAGGTGACGCACCGATCAACCACGCCCCAGTCGTCGGTCTCGATCACGACAAGGACGCCCTCGGCAGCGCGAGCGTCCAACAGATCGATGAGGTTCCACTTCTCGACGACATCGAGGCCTGCGAGCACATCGGCACCGAGCAAGATTGCATCGGCATCGGAGAGCAACGCCGGCAAAGCAGCGGCCAATCGTTGCTCGCTCTCGCTCAATCGGCTACTCGACTTGGTTCTCGCTTCCCAAAGCCCCAGAGCAGTCAGAGCGTTGGCCAGATCTGCCGGATCGCGTTCGCCGAGCAGCCCCTTCGCCCAACCTTGGAGCGTCCCACGAAACCGCGGCAACCGGGTCTCCACATCCACCCAAAAACCTTCGCGGGCCACCCCCGTCTCGACAAGCCCCCTGCCCGAACGCAACGATGCGACAAGGTTCGTGCGAAGTGGACCTTGAACGCCGACCAACGCCGTCATGCATCCTGCACCGATGCGTCCCCCACCAAAGGATAGTCCGCCGCGATTTCGGATGAGACGCGACGGTTCGTGCATCGCACCTCTCAGGCCGGCAGAACCATGAGTTCGCGCGGAAAGTGGGTCAGACGCTCGGGTCCGTTCTCGGTGACCAAAACATCGTCCTCGATGCGAACTCCGCCAAAGCCCTCGATGTAGACGCCGGGCTCGATCGTCCACACCTGACCCGCCTCGATCGGTTGGTCCGTGGTTGGGCTCAGCCTTCCCGCATCGTGGACCAACGTGCCGATGCCGTGTCCGAGCCCGTGTCCGAAGTACTTGGCGAGCCCCTTCTCATCCAAAATCTGCCGTGCGAGGGCATCCACGTCGCGCCCGTTCGCGCCGACGACCAACGCTTCGACGCACGCGTTCTCGGCTTTGAGAACTTGGTCGTACATCTCTCGGTGCCGCGCCGAGGCCTCGCCGACGACCAACGTGCGCGTGATGTCGCTGATATACCCCTCGATGGTGCAGCCCAAATCAAGCGTCACAAAGTCGCCCACCTCCAGCTTCTTTTCGCTGGCCGTTGCGTGGGGGCGGGCGCTGCGAATGCCGCTGACCGCGATGGGCTCGAAGCTGACCTTAGACCCCTGCCGACGAAAGAAAAACTCAATCTCCAGCAACAGATCCCACTCGGAGACGCCGGGTTGGATCATGCGGACCACGTGCTCCAGACACTTGTCGGCCAAGGCGCAGGCCTTGCGGATGCGGGCGACCTCCTCGGGCGTCTTGATCATCCGCAACGCGGAGATCAGGTCGTCTCCGGGCACCAACGCGATATCGCCGAAGGCGGCTTGCCACTCTTCGACCGTGCCGTACACCACGTGTTGTTTCTCGAAAGCCACCTGCGACAGCCCCATCTGGCGAGCCTGCTGGGCAAGAAAGTCCGAGAGCTTGACCGGGTTTGCATACACCGCCGTGGGCAGGTCGCGAACCTGCTCTTGGCACTGGATCGCGTAGCGGCTGTCGGTGACGAACACCCCTTGATCGGTGGTCAACACGACGAAGCCCGACGATCCGGTGAAGCCCGTAAGCCACTGGACGTTGGCCAGATGGGTCACGAGCAGAGCCGGGCAACCGGCATCGACCATTCGGGCTTGGAGTCGTTGGATGTTGTTCATGACAAGGTGTCTCGAATGATGTTCTCGAGCGCCTGAAGGGCGATCACGTATCCATACGGGCCAAGGCCGACGATTTGTCCCACGGCGATCGGCGCGATGACGGAGTGTCTGCGGAATTCTTCGCGAGCGTGAACGTTGCTCAGATGGACCTCGACGACGGGGAGCCGTACGCTGACCAGGGCATCGCGCAACGAGATCGAATAGTGCGTCAGCCCTCCCGGGTTGATGACGATGCCGTCGGCCCAGCTGCGGTGCTCGTGAATCGTGTCGATCAAGGCACCCTCGGAGTTCGATTGGAGGATGCGCACCTCGGCGCCAAGCGTTTGCGCCGCCTCGCGGATGTCGTCGTCGATCTCGGTCAGCGGCTTCCGCCCATAGACGTCGGGCTCGCGGAACCCGGTCATGTTGAGGTTCGGTCCGTGCAGGACGAGGAAGCGCAACCCTTTATCGGCCATCGAGGAGTTCCTTGAGCTTGGCAGGCGGGATGGCGTCCTCCGGAAGCAGTTCCGGGATGCCGTCGACGATCCGATACCCGTGCCCGCACGCCTCGCAGACGAGAAACTCGCCCTGCTGCCGAAGCGGCGGGCGGCTCTCGCACAGTGGACAAGCGAGGAGGGCGAGGAACGCGGGATCGATCACGGCCTGCAGCGTTTCGGCAGGATACCCGCGCACCATGGGGGCGGACAAGAAACCGGCTGATCCACGGGTACTTCGCCGTCGATCCCGAAGTTGTGTGGCGAACATCAACGGAAGAGGCCCCGGAGCTGGTTCCCAAGCTCTGGCAAGTGAGACGCCTCCTTGATCCTTGAGTTCTACTGCTCTTCAGATCGTTGCCGGGACCATGGAACTCGCGCGTGCGCGCGTGCGTTAAACCATCCCAGAATGACGACCAACAACCTCAAGACCGGAGCGCTTCTGCTCGCCATCAGTCTGCTGGCCGTAATGATCGGACGCTACTTCCTCGGTACGGGAGGAGCAATGATCGGATTGCTGGTCGCCTTCGCATTCCAGGCGATCGGTTACTTTAACGGGCACAAGATGGCGCTCCGTTTTGCTCACGCGCAACCACTTCAGCCGGGTTCGCTGTCCTGGCTCGAAGACGCCACGGCCGAACTCAGCCGCAGAGCCGGCATCCCCGCGCCGCAACTGTTCATCTCGCCCGACCCCCAGCCCAACGCGTTTGCCGCAGGCCGCAACCCGCAAGTCGCCGTGGTCTGCTTCAACGAGGGGTTGCTGCGGGCTATGTCGCGCCGCGAAGTGATTGCTGTGCTGGCCCACGAAATCGCCCACATTAAGAACCGCGACACGCTGACCATGACCGTGGTCGCCGCGATGGCCTCCTTCGTGACCATGCTGGCGAACTTCGCCTACTTCATCCCGGCTGGTTCGGACGAAGAGGGTGGGCGCAACTTCCTGGTGGACCTGGCCCTCATGTTGGTGGTGCCGATCGCCGCGATGCTGGTCCAGATGGCCATTAGCCGCACGCGCGAGTTTGCGGCCGACCGCACCGCCGCCGAGTTGATGGGCGAGGCTGAACCGATGGTCGATGCGTTGCTGACGCTCGAGCGCGGCACCTCGCTTGTGCCAAGCCATACCGTCCAACCGGCCATGGCGCACATGTACATCGCTAGCCCGCTTTCGGGTGGCGGCATCGCGTCGCTGCTCAGCACCCATCCTCCGATCGCGCAGCGTGTGGCCAAGTTGCGTGCGTTGGCCGCCTGATTCGTCAAGGATTCATCCTGCAAACGCCCATTCGGCCTTATACTGCATGGCATGAATGCGCGGAGATTCGTGGCTGTCCCTTTGGCTCTGGCCGTCGCTTTCCCGTTGGCCAGAGCCGACGTTGTGACCACGGAGAGCATTCAGGTCGGCGGGTTCTTCGACGGCGGAATCGCACCGATGAACCTGCCCTCGCACCAAAACTACTTCGTGGGCTACGGGACGACTCCGGGATTTGGCCGAACGCCCGAGCGGCGCAGCTTCTTCTGGTTCCACATCCCCGATGTCCCCGGCGAGATCACCCACGCCAGCCTCAAGCTGCACCTCTTGGTGCCCACGAGCCTCATTTTCGGGTTGGGACCGGGCGACCCGCCGGCCACCGACCCCATTGAGACCTTCCAATTGGGTGCCACCCTGACCTCGCCGGAGACGATCACCAGCACCAGCCTGTCGTCCTCTGATATCTCGACCATTTTCGGTGCGATGGACGACTTCCCGATCGCCTCGCCGAAGGACTTCCTTGCGGGATTTCCGCCCCCAATCCCCACCGATATCGACATCCCGCTCGACGCGACGGGGATCATGGCGCTCAAAACCTTCGAGGGTGCCGATTTGGTGCTGACGGGTTGGATGCCGACGTGGTCGCACGACGACCGGATGGCGGGCGGCTCGTTCCTCGAAGCCAGCGAACTCATCTTTGGGTTCTCGGATGTCACCGGCCCATCGGGTGCGCTGGTGGCCAAACCCACCCTAACCATCGCCTATGACCCCGTCCCCGAACCAGCATCGTCCGCGGGGTTGGCCCTGGGTTTGGCTTGGCTCAGGCAGGCGAGGCGACGTTCAGGACCACGTTCTTGAGGTCGGTGTAGATGTCCAGCGCCTCGGTACCGGGCTCCCGCGTGCCGTTGCCGCTCAATCCCATACCCCCAAAGGGCATATGGGGTTCGCTGCCGAACGTGCCACCGTTCACCACGGCCATGCCCGCCCGAACGCGCATCGAGAAGTCCATGGCCTTGTCCAAAGAACGCGTGTGGATGCAGGCCGTGAGACCGTAGGGCGACGCGTTGGCCAGGGCAAGAGCACCTTCGTAACCATCCACCGAATACAGGTTGGCGATGGGCCCGAACAGTTCGCACGTCGAGAGGTCGTCGGCGGCGGTCAGACCCTCGACCACCGTAGGCGCCATGAAATAGCCGGGACGGTCCAAACGCGCGCCGCCGCACAACACCTTTGCACCCCGTCCGGCGGCCGCTTTGACGGCCGATTCCATGTTGGAGAGCTGGCGTGCGTTGATCACCGGGCCGAGGTCGTCGGTGTCGGCGGTGCCGACCTTCAGTGCACTCGCTTTCTCGACGATCCGCTCGCGAAAGGCCTCGTAGACGCTGGCGAAGACGATGATCCGGCTCCCGCTCGCACACCGTTGGCCCGCGTTGCTGAACGCCGAGAGCAGCGCCCACTGGACCGCAAGGTCGAGATCGGCGTCGTCGCAGACGACGAACGGGTTCTTGCCCCCGAGTTCCAGGCTCACCTTGGCAAGGCGTTGGGCGCACACGCCCGCGATCTCCTTGCCCACCACGCTCGAACCCGTGAAGCTGACGACCCCGACCTCCGGATGCGCGGCCAAGGGCCTCCCCGCTCCGACGCCTGTGCCGTGGACCACGTTCAGAACGCCCGGCGGCAGCCCGGCACCGTGGGCGATTTCGGCCACGAGAGACGCCGTTCCGGGCGCATCCTCGCTGGCCTTGAGGATGGCGGCGTTCCCGCAGATCATGGCGGGGAAGATCTTCCAAGCCACGTTCGCCACGGGCGTGTTAGCCGCGATGATCAGCCCCGCAACACCCACGGGTCGCCGCCACGTGCTGGGGTAGCGCCCCGGTGAGCCGCTGGTCATCGTTCGCCCGAACAGTCGCTGCCCTTCGCCCGCGTAGAAATGGGCGAGGTCGATCGCCCCGTCGGTCTCGCCCAGTGCGTCCTTGAGGGACTTGCCGGTCTCACGGTGGACCATCTCGGCGATTCGTCCACGTTCTGCACGCATGGCCTCGGCGACCTCGCGCAACACCTTGCCGCGCTGCACCGCCGGGGTCGCCGCCCACACAGGCTGGGCGTTGCGAGCCGCATCAACGGCGTCTTGAACGTCGGTCGCGTTCGAATCGGGGAAGCGCGCCATCGGCTCGCCCGTGGCTGGGTCGAACTTCTCGAGGGTCGCGCCCGAACGGGCGGGCACAGGGCGGCCGGCGATCCAGTTGGCGAACTCGGTCATCGGTGGGAGCCTACCTGCCGCGACGGGCGTCGGGGTACGATGGACCGTCCGGTTCGGGGCGTGGCGCAGTCTGGTAGCGCACCTGCTTTGGGAGCAGGGGGTCGCTGGTTCGAATCCAGTCGCCCCGACCAATTCCTCTTCTGTTGCTCGCACCGCAGGGTGTTCAGAGCAACTTGCGAAACGCCGAACGCGGCAGCCCCGTGGCCGCCAATCTCAGCCACGTTTTGAACCGCATCGGGTTGAAGCGCAGCGAGCGCAGGTACGACTCGCGGGCACCATCCGAGTCGCCGTTCAGCATGCGCACCGTGCCCAGGCACGCTTCGTTGTGGGCCATCGCGGCGCGCAACCGCCCGGCGTCGCACCCACGCCGCCGATAGAACGCCTCGCGCGACCGGATCCACTCGCGCAACATCTGATCGTCTCGCCAGATGCGCTCCAGTTTGTGGCTCGCGTTGGTTCCATGGACTCGGTAGTGGGTCAAGGGTTCGTCCACGTAGCCGACCTCGTAGCGCTCGGCGATCCGAAGCCACATCTCCCAATCGCCCGAACCGAAGTAAGCCGGATTGAACACGCCGCACCGAGCGAAGCACTCGCGCCGAACCAGCGCCGCGCTCGCGATGATCTTGTTGTGGTTGATCAGGTCGAGCAGCACGTCGCCGCTACGGGTCCGGGGGAAAGCGAACCCCAGCGGATTGCCTGGAAGCCGTTCGCCTTCGCCTCCGATGAACGTGCCGTCAGTGTGCACGAGCCCCACCTTGGGATAGGCGTCCAGAATCTCCAACTGCCGCTCCAACTTGGTGGGCTCCCAGAGGTCGTCGTCGTTGAAGACCGCCACCACGTCGCCTGTCGAAAGCGCGAGTGCCCGGTTGAGCGTCCCGTAGGTTCCCAGGTTGGTTTTGTTGAATTCCAGATGTGCTTCTTTGGCGTTTTCGGCGAGCCACTCGCGCGTTCCGTCGGTCGAGCCATCGTCGATCGCGATGATCTCCCAGTCGCGGTGCGTCTGCGCGAGGATGGATGCGTAAGCCGCAGGAAGATAGCGGACGTGGTTGTAGCACGTCAGGAGCACGCTGACCTTGGGCATCGGCTAGTTCCTGCGCACCTCGACGACGAAATCCACCAGATCGAGGTCGGGGTCGGCCACGTCGTTGCGCGGCTCGAGGTCGAAGAACGTGCTGTTCGTGTAGGTTCGGCTGGTACGGAGCGAGACCGTGATGGGCGAGTTGATCTGCGAGGGCAGCCGCCCGTCGCCGAGCGCCTCCCAAACCTTGCTGGTGCCGCTCTGCGGCACACGGTCCATGGCCATCAGATTGATCTGGAGCGAACGGAACGCCTCGGCTTCGGCCGTGGTGCGCGCCAATTGGTTGATCGAAATCTCGAACCGCAGCCGGTTCGTTCCCGGCAGCACGTCGTCCGCTAGCAACGGCACACCCACGAATTCGTATTCGTTCAGGTTGGCATCTCTGAAGCGATACAGATTGAACTGACCGGGAACGAGGAAGTTGAAGCCCACGAAATGCGTGGCTTGACCCGCGACGAAGCCGTTGCCCCACGGGGGAGCGATCACTGGGACCGGTCCTCGCGTCGTGGGCGTGTCTTGTGTGGATGGGTTCAGCGCGACGACATAGACATAACCGCGATTGACCTCTCGGTCGAATTGAAGCGTGAACGAGAGTCGCACCAGTTCGCCCGAATCCCCCGCGTCGGGAAAGCGCGCGCACGACGACCCGAACGCCAGCGCGGCGAGTGCGATCAGGGGCAGGGTCCGAAGTCGCATGGGCGGTCTCATTCTGACGCTTCTGTGGGCTGCTCTGCTTCGGTCTGTCGGCGACGCGACAGGACCAGCCGCTCGCGGAAGTCGTTGTACGTGCAGATGGCGCGGACTCCCAACACATTCGCGACGTCTACGGCCAGCTCGTACTTCTGGGGGTTCACCTTGCCGTCGCGGCACTTGCGCGTCTCCGGGTCGTACCTCGGGCAGTCGCGGCAGTACACTATGCCTCACCCGTTCCGATGATGTTGCCGCTTGCTGTTTGCATCGCTGGTTTGGCTCAATCCGCCGAGCCCGTATCGCTAGTCTATCGCGATCAGGCGTTCACGGTGCGGGTGGCGGGCCAAAGCCACTCGGTCGGAACGGGACCGCAGCCTGTCCCGCGCATTGTTCACAAGTCGGGCGAGCGGTTCGCCGTTTGGGACGAACGCGGCATCACGGTACGCGACGGCGACCATGTGGCCTCGGCGCGATTGGAAGACGCCGCCCTCTCGCCCAAACTCTTCAGCCGCGAGGAGATCGTCCAAACGCGCAACCTGATCGAATCCGGCCGCCGGCAAAAAAGTCCGGTCAGGCTGGCTGGCACATTGCTTGCCGGCACCGTGGCTTACTTCCTCCCACGCTGGGAGGACTTCGACGGCAATGCGTGGCTCGAGGCGCTCTACTCGGTGGACCTCTCGCAGCCGAAGCCGGTGCCCAAACTCGAAGGCAAGTTCGAAGGGTTCACGGTGACACCGGGGCCCGAGGGGCTCGGGCTTTACGATGGCTCCGTGTTCGCCATCACACGCGCCGGCGACCGATGGGGCTATGCGTTCTTCGTCCCCTCGACCGGTGGGTTCGGCTATCTGGCCAAAGGGGCACGCGCCGAAACCGTCGCGCGCCTTTCGAACACGACCGCCTTGGTCGTCGAACTCTCCGAGTATGGAACCCGCCTGGTCAAACGGTTCCATTTGCCCAGCGGCTCGTCGCGCTTGGCGGCGGAGGTCCGCGGCAGCGTGCGGCTGGTCAGCGCCTCGCCGCCCGTCATCGACGTGGATGGTCCGCAGGGCCGCTTTCTCAGGAACCTCGACTCGGGTGCGGAGCGGGTTCAGTCTCGAGGGACCCCCGTCGTTGGCATCGCGCGCCACGTTCTGGTCTGGTCGCCCCGTGAGAACCCGGATGTGGGGATTCTCTACGATCCTTCCGACTGGTCGAAGGTCGCCGAGTGGAAGCGCGCGGCCAACTGAAGCGTAGAATAGTGATATCGGCCCAGGCGGCCGCCGACAAGGTGCTCTTGCATCGTCCAACAGGTGTTCACGATGAAGATTTTCAGGAAGAAGTGGTTGCTCGTCCCCGTCTCGGCTCTGGCGCTCGCCGGGCTGGCCCTGCCCCAGTTCAAGATCGACATCATGGATGTGGTGAAGGTCGTCGGAGTCGGCGCCGCTGTCCGCCAGTTCAACAAGGACATCAACAAGGCGTTCAACGGGCTCACGGGCCACAAGGACACGCCCGAGGCGACGACCAAGGTCGTGCCGATCCTCTCGGTGAAGATCATCCGCGGCGACAACGCGATCGGCGCGGCGCAGGTCTCCGGTCCCAAGGCCCAGGTCGATAAGGTGACCGCCGTCGCCCAACCCGAGACCGAGCTACTCGGCATTCGCGCACGGGGCTTCATTCCTGTCTCAAGCAAGGACGTCGTGAAGGACATCAAGCGCGTCGAAGGCGTCGCGGTGACGGGAATTGTGGACTTGAAGCTCTAGTCTGCCGCCGGCAAGTACCGTCGGTAAAAGGCAAACCCGACGTTGGCAGGGGACCCAAGCCCCCCTGCCTCACCAATACGATACGCCCAAGGGCCACAGGTAAACGCGGTAGACCTGTTTCATCGCCACCGACGTGTTGTTGGCATTCTGGTCCACCGGCGAGTGGATGCCGCCCACCAGCCAGCCGATGAGCGTTGGCCGCCTGATCGACCTCAAGTCGATGATGTCGTGCTTGACTCCCAAAGGACCCGCCTTGCGGACCGAGGGGTGCAAGACGAACTTGCCGTTCGAGCCGATGTACCCTGGCAGCGGCGCCTCGTGATGAGCATGTTCTCGGTATGATCCGTTCGAGTTCCGAACCAAAGATGTGACGGTATCGATCCAGGGAACGCCGTCCAAGAATCCCGGCTGACCAGGTGTGCCTTGCTTCGGAGCAATCTCGAATTGGCGTGTCGCCCGATTGTAGGTGTAGCGGCTCATCCCCCCCAAGAACGCCGTGTACATCGTCGAATCACGCCTGTCCCACAATCGGATATTCGCGCACGTGTACTGAGACATCTTCTGGACGAAATCAAGATGGGTTTGTGGTAAGGCAGATCGCCGTTCGGGTTGACATCGCCGTTCGGCAACGTGGGTGGAGTGAAGACGCCGCCGTTTGCGCTCAACGCCAGCGCTCCGTTGGGCAACAGCACGTGTTCCACGTTGAGGTCCCGGCGATGGAACTCCTCGGGATGGGTCCATACGGCGTAGTCCGTGACCGTCGGCAAACCCGTCGGTCCGTCGGTTAGGCGAAACCGGCGAATCTCGTTGGTGTACACCTGTGATTCGCCCGGCTGCAGGTACAGCCCGTTGAAGTCGTGACCGAACACAAGATAGAAGAATCCGTCGTCGAGCTTGCGAAGCTCGCCTCCGGTCACCCGCATACGATCGTCTTGCGAGGTCTTGATGGCGCCCGATGCCGCCGCGAGGCTGTTGGATTTGACCGCTGCAATGAGGGTCGGCAGATGGATCCGCGTGACCGCGGGGTATGTCTGGCGCGGTCCAGAGGACGACTGGCCGTAGCCGCCAACCACGACCAGATCGTCTCCGTCCTGCGTGGCGTTGGTGTTCGCCGAGAGCAACTGATCCTTGGCGAGCGTCGGGATGGACAAACTCGACACCGCCATCGTCCAAACGTTCTGGCCGGGCGTGCCGAACGGTCGGAACACAACGATCTGCTGGTTCGCCGACCCGCGCGAGAAGTTGGAGCCGGGCGGCGTGAACCCGTGGAACCCATTGGTCCGACCACTCACGAACACCCAATGGCCGTCGTGCTCGCCAAACGCAAACGAGTGCATCGCCGGGAGCGCGTCGAACCGCCCCGAGGTGTCTTCAACGAACGACAGCGCGTAGGGCACCCCTGCGTTGTCCTGCGCCCAGACGCACACTGCGATGGCGACGCCAACAAGGACCCCGCCGATTCTTCCACGAACCATTGGCGATCAGGATACCGACCCGAATGTGCCCGCTGGGTGAATTCAGCTCTTGATGGCGCGGTCGAGTTCGTCCAGCCGGAACCGGACGCTCAGGATGTAGGGTGGTTGCCCTTCGGTCCAATGCCCGTAGGTCGTGGCGACAAACGTGCCATCGGGGAGGAGTTCCAACCCACTATACGCGCAGTCCCAGTCATGCTTGTTGTCCTTCAGCCGAAAGCGCAACTGGCCGGGACGACCATTGACGATGTCCTCCCAGCGACCGACCCATCCCACCCAGTCGCCCACCGTGGGGCTCGCCTTGTCTGTATCCCGGAACACGACGACGAGCCGCCCATCGGGAGAGTACTTGGCGACGTGTCGGTCGCCGGTCAGGGCTTTGGGCAGCTCGCGCGGCCACGACCACATCTTGGCTTCGTCGGTGGTGAACATGACGTGCGAGTTGCGGACGCGCTTGTTCTCGCGTAAGAGCATGGCCAAGGTCTTGCCGTCGGGTGAGCGCAGCGAACCCGGTTCGCACAGGTGGATGTCCGAGCTGCCCCAGATCGCCTCGGGGTAAGTCCACGTCTTGCCGCCGTCGGCGGTGAACGACTGGTACAGGGTCATGTGCGGTCCCGCAGGGCCGCCCGCATGAAGGAACCGGCCATCGTCGTGGAACAGCGCGACATACCGCCCGTCGGCGAGCCGCTCGAGGCTGCTCATCACCACAATGCCGCCCCACGTGCCGACAGGTTCGAGGGGACCCCAAGTCGCCCCGTCATCCTCGCTGATGGCCCGACGCGCCGGGTTCAAGCCCGACCAGAGGATGAGCCTAGCCTTGCCGTCTGGCCCGATCAGGCGGTGGATCGTGGGCGTTTCCAGACTGGTGGCCCAGTTTTCGGGCGTGGGGAGACGGTCGCTCCATGTCCTGCCGCCGTCTGCAGACCGCTTGTAGAGGATCGGTCCCTTGCCATGGCCCTTGGGATAGACGCACAGGAGGGTCTTGCCGTCGGGCAACAAAAGTGTGGTGGGGTGGCCGAGGTACTGCCCCGCCTCGCGGTCGACGACGATTTGGCGGTGGGTTTCGGCGTCTAGGTCCACGAATGGCAAGACCTGAGATGACGCGATCACAACGGCGAAGCACAGCATGTCGGTGTCAGTATGGCCGACTCTCGACTCAGTCCCAGTCACCGAGGACCGTGGTCAATCGTTCGGCCCGCGAAACGCCGTGGACCACGGAGAGGTACTCCCATGCGAGCCGCGCGCCGTCCCTTGCCCCACGCACTGGAATCTGATAGACGGGGCCCACGTTGTTCACTTCCTTCGCCGGAATACCAAACGGGTCGAGCAGGCTTTTCGCAAGCAGAACTTGATGTTCGCTGAGCGGACACAACGGAACATCCCAAAACAAGCCCCTGTTCTTGCTCAAGCCGAACTGGGTGTACCCATATGAGGGCTGGTTCCACTCAAAGATCATGTAGCCAGATCCATTTGCAAGGAGGGCTCTGAGCTGCCTCTCCATGGTCGTCAGCACATCTTGGCCTCCCGACACCCAAGCACGGGCCAAAGGCAGTCCGCCAGACAGCGAGGCAACCATTCGCAACATAGCGCGGCGGCTCAGAACTTGCATATCGATCAAGCATACAAGATTCCGATGAATCTTGGATTAGTTCGGAGTACCAAAGACTTGAGTCGCGTAGGCCTTGCCACCCTTGATCGCCACTCCGACGCCCAGATGACGGTAATCACCCATCAGGTTCTTGCGGTGACCCGCAGAGTTCATCCACATCCGCACAAACCGCTTGGCCACATCGGCGGGGTCTTTCAGCGGAAATCCCTCGAACATCGCGATGTTCTCGGCACAAGAGCGATACTCGTAGCCGACCGCACGCACGCGATCGGGCATCGTCTTCTGACCCTCGATAGGCGACTCGTGGCTGAAGAAGTCGCGGTCCAGCATGGCCTGGCTGTGTCCCCGCGCAGCCTGTGCCAGCCGACTTTCAAACTCAAACTTCGGGAGGTTCGCCTTGGCGCGCTCCGCATTCGAGGCAACGAGAATCTCCTTCTCGACCTGAGTGGCGAACGAGGGCTTCGCTTCCTGGGTTTGAAGCATCCCGATGCCGAGCAAAAGGACTAAGGCGACCATGGCGGAAGTATGTCCGATCCTCAGTGGCGAGTCCGCGAGGGGAAGATCGCCGCATCCGAAGCGTTGCCGCTGCGATCCACACGTTCGACGCGTACCTGCGCCAGCGGGGCGCCGTTGCGCGTCAGGGGCACGACGACCTCGCTGCGCCCAGCCGGGAGGATTTCATGGACCCACTGGCCGCCGTAGAGCGCATGCATCACCATCCACAGCGCCGCTTCTCCGCCGGGATCGGCGAACTGAAGCGTCCAGTTGCTCGTGTTTTGTTGAACGGACATCGAGGGCATGCGCGGCGGCTTGACGTCGAGCCAGGGCGTCTTGGGCGGTAGGGCCGCATAAGAATAGACCCCGTCGCGCAAGGTGGCCACGATACCCTTGTAGTCGTCGCGAAACGCCCTCATGCTGAAATGGACATTGCCCGTGGCGCCGGGCACAGAGCGGGTGGCTTCGATCTGACCCGCTATCTCGTAGACGGGCCAATCGCCGAACTGCGATCCAATGTTGCTGGTGAAGTTCCCCGGCCAAATGTGGCGACCCAGATCGTTTTGCTCGGTCCACCACGTCAGCAGCGGTTGGTACGGCTGGCCAGTGGACCCCATCCGCCAATAGAGCTGCGGCGTCAGGTAGTCCACCCAGCCTTGTTGGAGCCACTTGCGCGAATCCGCATAGATGGCGTTGTAGGCGTCGAGACCGGTCACGCCGGGAGGGTTGCCAGGTCGCCAGATGCCGAACGGCGAGATGCCGAACTTGACCGTGGGCTTCGCCGCCTTGATCGCTTGATAGGTCGTGAACACGAACGTATCGATGTTCCACCGACGCCAATCGGCGCGCGACAGGGTTCCGCCGGAAGACAAGTACGCGCCATACGAATCGTCATCGGGGAAAGCCACTCCGCTGATGGGATAGGGGTAGAAATAGTCGTCGAAGTGGATGCCGTCCACGTCGTAGCGGCTTAGCACGTCCAGAATCACGTTGAGCGAGTGTTCTCGGCTCTCATAGAACCCAGGGTCGAGCCACTTGGCGTCGCCATAGTCCTTGACGAGGTGCGGCTTAGTGATGCTGACGTGGTTGCTGGCGATCGCGTTGCGGTGGCTGGAAGCCAGCGCGCGGAACGGATTGAACCAGGCGTGCAACTCCAACCCCCTCGCATGCGCCTCGGCGATCCAGAAATGCAACGGATCGTAGAGCGGGCTCGGCGCCGTGCCCATGACGTTGGTCAAATACTCGCTCCAAGGCTCCAGGGCGGACGTGTAGAGTGCGTCGCAGGCAGGCCGGACTTGGAGCAAGATCGCGTTCAGCCGTAGTTCGACGGCACGATCCAGAATCGCGATGGCTTGTTGCCGCTGCTGGGCCGGGGTCAACGTACGCGAAGATGGCCAGTCGATGTTGGAGACCGTCGCCACCCACACACCGCGGAACTCGCGAGGCACAGGTGGCGGATTGGACGATGGCCCAAGGCGGTCGGGGGCAACAACCGCACCCGCCATAGCGAAAGCCAAGGCGATCTCCGTCATGACCGATCGAAAAATACGGGCGCCGCGGATGGAGTGCTCGGGTCGAAGCGCGCCATTGCGCCTCTGTTGCGATTTTCGGCGCCCAAGGTTTGGACGGCAGTACCTCGTCGGACGTTCCGATCCGGGCTGGTAACCTCGGTCCAAATGCGCTTTGACCGGTACTACAACCACGCCGAGATCACCGAGTTTCTCCATGCGTGGCAACGTCAACATCCGAACCTGATGACCGTCGAGTCGGCGGGCAAGTCGCACGAAGGTCGCGACATATGGCTTGTCACGCTCACCAACGGGTCCACGGGAGCGCACACGGACAAGCCCGCCTTCTACGCCGACGGCAACATCCACGCCAGCGAGGTCTCGGCTTCGACCGCCGTGTTGCATCTCATCCACAAGTGCCTGACGCGCTACGGCACAGACCCCGACGTCACGCGGCTGCTGGACACGCGCACGCTGTACCTGATCCCACGCCTCAACCCCGACGGAGCCGAGTGGGCTCTCGAGTCGCCGCCGCGCATCATCCGCTCCTCGACGCGCACCTACCCCTGGCCGGAGGAAGACGTGTACGGACTGGAGCGCAAGGATCTCGACGGCGACGGGCGCATCCTCTCCATGCGAATCCCCGACTCCAACGGCCCGTGGAAGATCAGCGAGACCGAACCCCGCCTGATGGAACGGCGCAAGCCGACCGAAACCGGCGGCGTCTACTATCGGTTGCTGCCCGAAGGGATTGTCCACAACTACGACGGTATGACCCTTCGGTCGCGCAGGATTCCCCAGGGATTGGACTTGAACCGCAACTACCCCAGCGCATGGCGCGTGGAGAGCGAACAACACGGCGCGGGCGACTTCCCCACCAGCGAGCCCGAGGTGCGTGCCGGCGTCGAGGCCATCGTCCGCAGACCGAACATCTGCGGGGCGGTGGTCTTTCATACGTTCAGCGGCGTGAACCTGCGCCTGCCCAGCCGCTACCCCGACGACGACATGGCCCCAGAAGACCTGTGGGTCTACAAGGAGGTCGGCGACGTGGGCGAGAAGATGACCGGCTACCCCGCCATCAGCGTCTGGCACGACTTCAAGTATCACCCCAAGGAGATCATGACCGGCGACTTCGACGACTGGGCGTACGAGCACCGGGGCATCTTCGCTTGGACCACCGAAATCTGGTCGCCGCAACGTCAAGCCGGTCTGAAGGATTACAAGTACATCGACTGGTTCCGCGACCACCCATTTGAGCACGATCTGGCCCTGCTCAAGTGGTCGGACGAGAAGCTTGGGGGCAAGGGATACGCCGAGTGGGTCCCGTTCGACCATCCCCAACTGGGCCGGGTCGAGATCGGAGGCTGGGATCCCCATCATGCGTTCCGCAACCCGCCTCCCGAGTATCTGGAGGCCGAGGTTGCACCGCTGGGCGACTGGGTGATCTATCAGGCGCTCTCGACGCCCAAATTGGAGCACCGAGAGACGCGCATCGAACCCGTCGGGGACGGCTGGTGGCGCGTACGCTTCGCCGTCCAGAACACGGGCTGGCTCCCGACCAACGTGACCAAGCTGGCCGAGAAGAAGCGGCTGGTGCGGGGCGTGTTCGCCGAGATCGTTGGCAACGGGTCCGCGGATCGCTGGCTGAAGAGCGGCCTGATCCAGCAGCAAGGGCCCCAACTGCGCGGTTGGAGTTCGGTGCCCGTCAGCGGCTTCGGGTGGCACACCGACGAGACCGACGACATCCACGTGTTCGAATGGATCGTGGCACCAGGCGAGTACCAGATCACAGCCAAGCACGACCGTGCCGGGACGGTGCGGCAGAACCTCCGGGTGCCCTCGTGAAGCCCGAGCGCCTTCTTCCCTTCGCCGTCTTGGCGTTGCTGTGTCTGTTGCCGTTGTTCGAGTCTCTCGCGACAGGCAAGGCCTTGGGCCCGTTCGACCACCTCGCGCCGATGGTGGGAGCGCAGCCGGTCAAGCCCGCCCAGAACTGGGACATTCTGCAGGCCGACGGAGCGCTCCAGTTCTATCCGTGGCGCGACCTCGTGTTCGAGAGTTGGCGGCAGGGCCGCGTGCCCTTCTGGAACCCGTACCAACTCGGCGGGACGCCGTTGCTGGCCAATTCGCAGAGCGGGGCACTTTATCCGTTGCACATCCTCGTCGGCCTCGTCGGCATCCCGACGATCGCCGCCATGAAGTTGTTGGCGTGGCTGCATCTGCTGGTCGCCGGCGTAGGCGTATGGCTGTTGCTTCGAGAACTCGGGGCCACCCGCGAGGGAAGGCTGATCGGCGCGGGATCGTTCGCGGCAAGCGCGTTCATGGTCGCTTGGGTCGGCTTGCCGAGCGTGATCACGACGTGCGCATGGATTCCTTGGGTGTTGCTCGGCGTCGAGAAGCTGGCGGCAGCGCCAACGTTTCGGCGGATCGGATGGCTGGCGATTCCCGTAGCGATGTTGCTTCTTGCGGGGCACCTGCAGTTCGCCGCCTATGGCCTCATGGCGGGCGTGTTGCTTGCGTTTTGGCGTACCGTTACCACCCGCAAGTTGGGAGTGGCGCTGCTCTTGGTGGGCGGTTTTGCGGCAGGTGCGATGCTTGCGGCTCCACAGGTTCTCCCGGTGCTCGAGTACTCCAAGTATTCGCACCGTGCCAACAAGCCATCTGCCGAGGGCTACGCGGCCTATGTCGATGCGTCGGTCAAGCCCTACGAGTTGCCAGCGCTCGTCTCGCTTGGTTTTCTGGGCCACCCAGGCCCGTTGCACGCCGAGCCCCAGTTGCCCAACTATTGGCCCTCGTTGGCCAAGACCGGTGCCAACCCTGCGGAGTCGGCGATCACGCTCGGCCCATTCGTGTTGGCTCTGCTGGCCTACGGGTTTGCCGCGCGACGCTTCGGCGGGCGGGCGTGGGCGTACGTGGGCATCGCCGTGTTCTCTGTGATGCTGTGGAGCGGCTCGCCCCTGAACGCTGCGCTGTACTACGGGGTCCCGGGTTGGTCGTCCACCGGGTCCCCGGCGCGTTCGTCGGTGCTCTTCGTTTTGGCGTGCGGGCTGCTCGCGGGCATGGCGTGGCCACGCGAAACCACCGCGCCGCGGACGTTGGCGATCGCGGGGGGCACGGCAGTCGGGCTGACGGTCATCGCGTTCGCCCTGGCGATGTCGGGCATGGGCGCGAGCGTGCGGCCCTTCCTCGCCGAGCGAGGGGTGGCTATGGACACCAGTACCGGCCAGGGCGCTTTGATCCCGGTCCTCGCGTTTGCCTTGGCGGGGATAGTTGTCCTGTGGGCGAGCCAGACCGGGCGGCTCGAGGGCAAAGGTCATTGGGCTGTAGCCGGAGTCCTTCTCCTCGGGAGCCTGGGCTTCACATCGGGTTGGGTGCCGACGGGCCATATCCCGCCCAAACCGGCAGCCCTGCAAGCCCTGAACGAGGGCGAGCGGGCCGCGTTCGTCAACGACGCGTGGGAACTCGTCGTGGCCGCACCCGCGACGATGCCGCCAAATACCGCCTCGTGGTTCCGGGTGCGCGATATCGCGGGCTACGACTCGTTGCTCCACCGCGACACCGTGGAGATGCTGCGCGAGATCGATCGTCAGGACCCGGCTCCGCCCGCCAACGGCAACATCATGTTCGTCAAGCCGGGCGCCAACTTGGACCTGCTGCGTGAAGCCGGCGTCGCCACCGTGTTCTCTCCGCAGCCCCTTCCCGGTGCGGAAGGCCAACAGACCGAGCTAGGCTGGAGGACGCCTCTAGGTGGCAAGGTCGTCGAAGCCACGTGCGAGGTCCGCGACGTGTTCAGCGAACGTCTCGGCTACTGGGGGTTCAACGTGGTCGGACCGGGAACGCTGATCGTCCGCGAGCGCAACATCCCTGGCTGGACCGCGACCGTGGACTACAAAGAAGCTTCGACGGGCAATGGCCGCTGGATCGAAATCGACATCCCGGAGGGTTCGATGGAGGTGAGCCTGAGGTTTGTCGCTCCGGGATACGAAGCGGGTCTGCGGCTGGCCCTTGTCGGGTTCTTGTTGTTGGCTTCCTCGCTTGCCGCGTTTCGAAGGCCTCGAGTCAGCGGTCCTCGCCCGGCGGACGCACCGTGATGCGCTCGACCGTTGTGCCGATCACATAACCGTCCGAGTTGAAGTCGACGTATCCGTCTTCGACGACCCATGGCTCGGCAGTCGCGCCCTGATAGCGGTAGGTAAACCCGCCGTCGGGTTTGTCTTCCCGACCCTTGGGCAGACCCAACGTACTCTCGACCTCGATGACCGACATGCCATTCCGAACGGCTCCCTGCTTGATTTTGCCGATCGGCGTCGGCACAGGAGCCGGTCCGACGATCATGGTGACACCGATCACCAGAACGACCACGAACGCCACGGGCGCTCCGAACATCAAAAGGTAGTCCAACAAAGTCGGTTTGTCCGCGGTCGAACGTTGTTCCACATCTGACATCATACGCTTGCCCCTCAACAGACTGTATACTGCCCATCCGTGGCGAACAGTGGGCCCAACGACAGGCTCGACCTTCAGGCTTGGTTCGGCGATGTGCGCCGATACAGCAAGCTGGTGATCGGGTTGACGGTCCTGGCCGGACTCTTCCAACTCGTGATGACGTTCGTGTCCAAGCCCATCTACAGGGCCAGCGCGACGATCTTCATCCCGCTCGACCGGCAAGGCGAGGGCATGATGGGCCTTTCGCTCGGTCTGACCGCGATCACTCCCGTCGACATCCTGATGGGCATCCTGCGAAGCGAGCGCGTGCAGGCGCCGGTCCGCGAAGCCACCAAGCTGCGCCAGAAGGATTTGGACGAGTTGCTGGTCATCAGCCCCGAGTTGCCCCGCAGCCAGGTTCGACTCGCCGTCACCGACCCCAACGAAAAGCTCTCGATGCAGATTCTCAACGAGACGCTCAACGCCTTCAAGGCGGCCAACCGCGAGGTCGGATTCTCAACCGCCGAAATCCAGGCCAGATACCTGAAGGATTCGATCGACAAGCGCAAGAGCGAACTCGAAGCCGCACAGGACGCTCTCCTCAACTATGTCAAGCAGATGAAGGCGCCTGGCGATCCCACGTCGCCTGATGCCGCAGGCGTCCAGTTCCGCAAGTTGCAGGACCTCCAGTTCCAGCTGGGCACCGTTGAGAACCAGCTGAACGAGGCCAAGCAGAAAGCCGCTGCACAAGCCAAGGCATCCATCGACCTGCCCACCGGCTCCGCAACGTCGATCTTCTGGCGCAACAAGGTCAAAGAGATCGAGTTGGAAAAGCGCGTGGCCGAGCAGACCTACGGCCCCGAAGCGCCCCAGATGAAGCAGATCGAATCTCGGTTGCGCGAGGCGCGCGAATTGGCCCGCGAAGAAGCTTCGAAAGAAGCCACCGCGATCAACGAAAACCTGACGACGCAGATCGCCGAATTGGAGTCCCGCCGCAAGGTACTCGTTTGGCAGGTCGCCGAGGCTCGCATGGTGGCCGAGTCGGTACCAGCGGAAACCGCAGAGCTTCAGCGGCTCTACCGAGACCTCCGGGTCCGAGAAGAGACCTATCTCGAACTCATGAAGCGCTACGAGACCTCGAACGTAGAAGCCGAGGTCGAGCGGGTGCGATGGACCATTCTGGACGAGCCATACCTGAGCGACGAACCTGTGAACAAGCGACCGGTGCGGAACACGGGCATGGGGTTGGCCGCCGGGCTGGTGGTCAGTCTGTTCTTGGCCACCATCCTAGGCATGCGGGACCGACGGCGCGGTTTCTAGGTGTTGCCTACGGATCGATCAACGTCAGAGTCACGTCGGTTCCGTCCCAAACGGCACCGATCTTTTTGCCCTGCATCCTTTGGTCGCCCGACATGGTGATCATCTCCGAGTCATAGGTTGTGTCGCCTCGTCTGCAATAGACTCTGAACTCGTTGACCTGACTCGCGCTGTCCCACGTGTAGGAATGAACGCTCGTGCGCTCCAACGTCGTTGACGGGGGCACCCTGTTTTCAGCGGAGTTCGTCTCGCTATTGATCACGAAGTGGATGTTCTCCACGTCCATGTTCGAGGCTCGCAACCGGACCGAGGTGGTCAAGGGGTAGCTGCTGCCCGTGGTCCCCGATCCACCACAGGCCAGAATGACGGTCGCGGCCACTAGGCCCGAAAGAAAACGCACAGGAGACAACCTTGTCTGCATGCGCCAAGCATAAGGCAAGTGCTTCGTTTTGTCAAGGCTTGTGGCGCACTTTTTGCACCAGTCGCGAGGCTCGGTGCAAGTGCCGGACCGTCCGCATCGAACGGCCCGGCATCCCTCTTGGGCAAGAAGCGACTCTAGTGAGAGACGTACGACAAGGTCACCGACTCGCCATCCCACACGGCCCGGATCTTCTTCCCGCTGTCCGCGCCCGAGACGACGATGCTGTTCGACCCAATCGGATACTCCAAATAGGTGCTGCTGTAAATGAAGACCGTGATCTCCTGAGTGGACGACTCGGTCAGCCACTGGTAGGAATCGGTGCTTGCGACTTCGCGGGTCGAACTCGCCGTCACGGTGTTGCCGGTCGTCGGTTCGCCCGGGTCCACCACGAAGTGAACCGCGCTGTCGGTCGAATTGACGGCGACCAACGTGACGCGAGCGGTGCGGGGAAAGGTCACACTGCCACCGTTTCCGCCGCCGGAACTGCCAAAGATATTGATGCAACCGAAGAGGGTGACGAGTGCCACGATGGCGCCAAAGAGCCGGATGGGAGAGCGAAGTAGCTTCATCCAGACGAGCATAAGGGCGCATCGTCCCAGCATCGTCTCAAGCGACAGCGCTCTTGCTGACGTGGCGCGAGATCGCTGGTTCGTCCTGACCCCAAAACGTCACGAAGGGAACCGCATGGTTCCCTTCGCCGTTCGGTCGAATCGATGCGAGGTTATTCGTCCGCCGACTCGTCTGCCGATTCGGCTTCCTTCGCCTCTTCGCCCTCGTCGCTGGACTCGTCCCGAAGCAGGCCTTTGAGAATGCCCAAACGCTCCCCGATGGTCGCACCGCCGGCCGAAATCGTCCCGAGGCCGCGACGCGTACCTGAGATGAACTCAAACTCGTCGTCGTCTCGGTCACGCCGTCCGCCCTTCTTCGCGCCCTTCTTGCCTGCGACCATACGGCGCTTGCCATCGCGATCGTCGTACTCGTAGGGGGGTGCGCTGCTTCCAGAGCCGGCGTCGGCACCGCCGCCCAGGGCCCGGATGCTCAGAACCATGCGGCGCTCGGACGGCTTGAGTTCGATGATCTGGACCTCGACCTCTTGATCCTCTTCCACGGCGTCCTGCGGTCGGCGGATGCGGCGAACCGACATCTCGCTCAGCGGAAGGAACGCTTCGGCACCCTCGGGGAGGGCGACGAACGCGCCACCAGTCACCAGACGCCCGATCTTGACCGTAAGCTTCTGGCCCTCTTTGTAGTTGTCGCGAATCAGGTTCCACGGGTCGGGAAGCACCTGTCGGTGGCCAAGGCTGATCTTGCCGATCTCCTTGTCCAACCGCAACACCATGACCTGGATCTCCTGGCCCTCCTTGAACATCTCGCGCGGGTGCTTGATGCGCGCCCAGCTCATTTCAGAGATGTGCAACAGGCCATCCACGCCGCCCAGATCGACAAACGCGCCGTAGTCCGTCAGTCGGCGAACAACGCCAGTAAGAACGTCGCCCGGTTCGACTTCCTTGAAAATGTTGTCCTTGGCTTCGTCACGCTTTTCGTCTTCGGCGTTTTTGTTCGACAGAACGACTTTGCGTCGGTCGCGGTCGATCTCGAGAATCTTGAGCGGCAACGTCTGACCAACGTACTTCTCGATGTTGCGGAGTTTGCCGTTGCCGACGTGCGTCGCAGGCACGAAGCCTCGCACACCGATATCGACGACCAGACCGCCCTTGACGCGTTCCAAGACGGGAGCCTCCAAAGTGCGTCCTTCGCGCTCGGCCTCCACGATCGTGTCCCACAGTTCCTCGAAGTCGGCTCGTTTCTTCGAAAGGATGGGGTTGCCTTCGCGACCTTCGGTCTGGATGACGACGACGTTGATCTTGTCGCCGACCTTGACGTGATCCTCGGCTGAGGCGATGGCGTTGTCCGTAAGTTCACCGACTGGAACAATGCCTTCGGACTTCGTGCCGAGGTTCACAAACACTCGGTCGCGTTCAACATGGATGACCGTCGCCTGCAACATCTCGCCCTTGCGAAGCGGCTTGTAAGCGGCTTCCAGTTCCGAGGTCGGCTGGCCACCTTCAAGCGCGCTCAGCGCAGCCTCGAACAGGTCGAAATCGCTGACGGGCGCCGCGGCAGGCGCCTCGGCGGGTTCAGACTCGGCGGGGG
>JBDHZD010000053.1:0-23763 GCA_039811705.1 Fimbriimonadaceae bacterium
GGGACCGCAACCGACCACCGACGACAACGCCTCGACCCGCACAGACCGTGGCACCCACACCTGATTCCCCTAGACCAAGGGGTGCCACGGCCTGACCGGGCTCTACCCCTTCCGTTTGGTTCGGCGTTCCTGCCCGGCAGGCCGTGCTCGTCTCGCAGCAGGGAACACGGTCTGGCGGGGACCGCAACGACCACCGACGACAACGCCTCGACCCGCACAGACCGTGGCACCCACACCTGATTCCCCTAGACCAGGGGTGCCACGGCCTGACCGGGCTCTACCCCTTCCGTTTGGTTCGACGTTTCCTGCCCGGCAGGCCGTGTTCGTCTCGCAGCAGGGAACACGCCAGAGGCGACCACCGCCGACAACGCCTCGACCCGCACAGACCGTTGCACCCCAAAGGCGACCTGCCGGGGAGTGGGTCAATCTCAAGAACCGTTTCTCAAATTGATTTCCGCGTTCCGCTTCCACTGGGCCCGTTTCGCCCGACGCAAAGCCCGGCCGCGAGTGGCGTCGTCCCAATCGGCCTCGGTCCATGATGCGATCGTTGACAGGGGGAGGTAGGGCGCTTCGAGCAAGAATTCGCTCTCCCCGGTTGGGACTCCGCGCAGGGGCTGAGTATCGCGTGGCGCGTTGAAGGGGCAGACCTCCTGGCACACGTCGCACCCGAACGTCCACTTGCCGACACCCTGCGCCAAGTCGTCTGGAATCGGGCCTCGGTGCTCGATGGTGAGGTAGCTCACGCAGCGCCTCGCATCCACTTGCCAGCGACCATCCTCGTGAACGATCGCGCCGGTCGGGCATGCGTCCACACAGGCTCGGCACGTGCCGCATCCGCCCATCGCCGGGACGCTCGGTTCGAGTTCCAGGGTGGTGAGGAGCAGCCCGATGAAGAACCAACTGCCGCGCCGCGAGTCGATCAGCATCGTGTTCTTGCCAAACCAGCCGAGCCCGGCCAACTGGGCGAAGTCGCGCTCCAGGATGGGGGCGGAATCCACGCAGGGTCGGTGGGTGTGACCGGGTGCGCGCGCGTCGAGCCACCGGGCAAGCGCCTTCAGCTTGCCTCGGAGCACCTTGTGGTAGTCCCTTCCGAGCGCGTATCGGGCGATCCTCGCCTCGCCCTGACGGTGCGGGTTCGCGCGATTGTAATCCACGGCGATGGCTACCACCGATCGTGCCTCTGGCAGCAGCCGCTCGGGATGCGAGCGGAGCTCGAGCGAGTCCGCGAGGTACGCCATTGCGCCATGCTTGCCCTGCGCGAGCCATTGGCGGTAGGCGTCGAGGTGGGGTGGCGCGACGGCGGGAGCAACGCCCATGCGCACGCCGAGTTCGTCTTCGGCGTAGCGGCGCAGGTCGCGGGTCGTCGCGTCGTCCATCGGGCCCACGCTACCCGAGCCGACTAGGTGCAAGATCGAAGCACCGTGAACGCCGTCCGCATCGTGGCCGGTTGTGTGTTGTGGGCGTGTGCCCTGGGCATCGCCGTGGACCTCGTCACCGCCCATGTGGCCGTCGAGTACTTCACCGTCCACCATCCCAAGGTCGTCGAGAGCCAATCACCGCTGGTCATGGCGTTCGTGTGGGGCGTCGGTGCGTCGTGGTGGTTCGGGCTGGGCGCGGGGTTGGTGGTGGCTTGGGCGGCTGGGGCCTGGCAACGCTCCGGGGCCGTGCCCAAATGCGCGGAGTCAACCCCTCCCGGCCCTCCCCAAGCTTGGGGAGCGAGATCCCCCTGGCGCCCCGCCGCACTACCTGTTCGAGACGTGCTCCGTCTTGTTGGCTTTGCCTGCGCGGCGATCTGGGCGGCCATGATGGTCGTTCTCGTCGCAACCTACCTGCTGGCCCTGCTTGTGCCCCATCATCAGCGCGGCCCGACGTTCGAGTCCGACCGCAGGATCATGGCGGTAGCCGTCGCCCACCTGACCGAGTACGCGTTCGGATCAGCAGCCGTCGTGGCTGTCGTTGTACGCCTTCGTCGGATGGTGTCGGCGAGACGTCTCGCCTGAGGGCAAGTGGGCTTCATAGGGGGTGCGAATGTTGCGCTCGAATCCGCACCGATCCATTCGGAGATCGGTCGAGACTCGCCGATGGAAAGGTTGGATGAACACCGACTCCAGGTCGATCTTGACTCTCCAACGTTCCGACGTGGCGACCGACCTTGGTTTGCTCGCTCAGACGCTCAGGCGCCTTGAAAGTCGGGAAAGGCACGTCGGCTCCCCCGTGGACGATCTCATCGAGGAACTCGACCGATTGTTGGCATGGCTCAACAGCCGGATCGCTCAATCCGATGCGTTGCTCGAGGTGGTCGAACAAGTCGCCCGCGGCATGCTGTTGGAGGATGTGCTTGGGAGGATTTACGATGCGTTCAAGAGTCTGATCCCTTATGATCGGATCGGTTGCGCCCTACTCAACGAGTCGGGGACCAAACTCCGGGCCTATTGGGCGCGGACCGAATACCCCAACGTAAAGATTCCCGTTGGGTTTACCGCACCCTTGCGGGGAAGCAGTTTGGAGGGGGTCATGGTGTCGCGAGAGCCGCGCATCATCAACGATTTGGAGGCTTACTTGGCGGACCATCCAGACTCGGTGTCCACGCGATTGGCCGTGGCGGAAGGCATCCGCTCGAGCCTGACCTGCCCGTTGATCGCGGAGGGCAGACCCGTTGGATTCCTGTTCTTTTCGTCCACAGCGAAGGGCACCTACCAGAACGTGCACCAAGAGACGTTCCAGCGCATCGCAGCACAGGTGTCGCTCCTGGTCGAGCGAAGTCGTTTGGTCCAGCGTGTGGTCGATCTCAACCAGAACCTCCAGACCGCGCATGGCGAGCTGCTTGAATTGAGCCGGCGCGATTCGCTTACCGGGTTGTTGCACCACGGGGCGATTGTGGGCGCGTTGGAGCAGTTGCTCTCTGGCTGCCGGCGGAACCTTGCCGTTCTCATGGTGGACGTGGACCACTTCAAGAGAATCAACGACACGCATGGTCATGTTGTGGGCGACGACGTCTTGCGCAAGGTGGCCCGCATTCTGGAGAGCGCGGTCCGGCACAACGATCTGGTGGGACGATACGGCGGGGAGGAGTTCCTGATCGTCTTGGACGACGCCACTCCTGCCGAGGCGCTTGCCATCGCCGAGCGTCTGAGTGCCGCCATTCCTGAATCGATCGTCGTGGGCGAAGCTCCCGTCACTGTCAGCGTCGGGGTCGCGGATTCAACGCAGGCTGCCGATGCGGGCTCCCTCGTTGCGCTGGCCGACGCCGCTCTCTATCAGGGCAAGCAATCTGGCCGCAATCGGGTGGTCGTGGCGGGCGGCTAGAAATGCGATCGGGTCTGATGCGGTTCGCGCCTCGGGCGGGTCATACGGGTTAGTCTCCGGACCTGCCGAAGTTCTTCCGAAGGATCAGGAAGTCTTGGACGTTCACCGTGCCGCTCCGGTTGAGGTCGGCGCGCACATCCCAGTTGCCCGAACCAGGCGAGGAGCCAAAGGCCGCGCGCAGGATCAGGAAGTCGAGGATGTTGACTGTGTTGTCTCCGTTCACGTCGCCGTTGGCCAGGTCGAACGCCAATCCCGATACGCCCATGGGTGTTGCCTCGAACGATCCGATGGTTTCGCTGAGCCAAGTCGGGCCTTGTGCGGTGAATTGGTAGAAGCCCGGGGGCAGGATCGACGGCAACGCAAAGCTTCCGCTACTGTCCAGTGTCACGGTCCATGGCCCGAAGACCTGACCGTTGAGGTTTGAGACGGCTTCGAGGGAAATCTCGATTCCGGCCATGCTTTGCACATCCTGCAGGTTGGCAAGGCCGGATAAGACGGACGGTCTCACGGCGAGACTGTGCCCGTAGCCACCCGCAATCGCCACGGCATTGTTCATGCCGATGACCTGGGTCGGAATGAGTTTCGTCCCGGTCGTGCCGTCGCCGATCTGACCGTCGAAGTTGGCACCCCAGGCCCAAACCGTCCCGTCGCTGGCTAGGGCGACCGTGTGGCTCCACGGGCCTGCAATGGCCACCGCGTTGGATACCCCGAGCGCTTGAACGGGCGTTGGGCTGGAATTGAACGTGCCATCGCCGAACTGACCGAAGAAGTTCGCTCCCCAAGCCCACACGGTGCCATCACCCTTGAGGGCCAGGCTGTGGCTCAGGCTGGCGACCACAGAGGTCACACCCGTCAGGCCCACGGTCTGCACCGGAGTTGGACGTACGTTGAGCACGGTGCCGTCGCCGATTTCGCCTTGGGTGTTCGAACCCCATGCCCACACCGTGCCGTCCGCCTTGACCGCGAGGCTATGGGTTCCACCCGCTGAGACGCCAACAACGTTGGCCAGCGACGAGACCACGACGGGGAAGAGGCTTGAGTCGAACGTGCCATCACCCAATTGTCCGGAGCCATTCACACCCCACGCGCGGACTGTGCCGTTGCCAAGCAAGGCGAGGCTGTGGTTGGACCCTCCCGCGACGGAGACGGCGTTGGACAGCCCCGGCACCTGCACCGGCTTAGACCGATTCGTGGTCGAGCCGTCGCCGAGTTGCCCGCTGACGTTCGAGCCCCAAGTCCAAACGGTCCCGTCGTTGCGCACGGCAAGGCTGTGCTTGGCGCCGACGGCAATGGCGACCACATCGGTCAATTCTTCGACCTGTACGGGGGTATGGCGGTCGATGAAGGAGCCGTCGCCCAGTTGGCCAGCGTTGTTCCAGCCCCATGCCCAGACCGTGCCGTCGGATCGCAAAGCCAGGCTGTGATATTCGCCCGCTACCACGATCGCGACATCCGTCAAGGCGACATGCGATGGGATGGACCGCCCCTGAAGATCACCAGAACCCAGTTGGCCATAGGCATTGAATCCCCAGGCCCAGATGCCTCCGCCGGGTCCTGCGATCAGGCTGTGGCGATTGCCCGCCGCGATCGATGTGGTGCCCGAGTTGGCTGTTTGCACGGGAACGGGGCGCGTTTGGACCGAGCCGTCTCCGAGTTGACCGTCGGCGTTGAGTCCCCAGGACCACACGGTGCCATCCGCGCGTCGGGCAATCGAGTGCGAATGGCCGCTCGACACCTCCACGATGTCGGCAAGTCCCTGCGACTGAACGGGAGTCCAGCGGTCGACGTAAGATCCGTCGCCGAGTTGACCGTGGTTGTTCGCTCCCCAGGCCCACACGGTTCCATCATGCATCAGGGCGACGCTGTGTCCCCAGCCAGCGAACACCCGAGCGGCATTGTTCAGGCCGGACACCTGGACCGGGCTGGTGCGCATCTCTGTGGTGCCGTCGCCGAGGCCTCCGAAGGTGTTGAATCCCCAGGCCCAGACTGTGCCATCCGACTTGACGGCGAGCGAAAAGTAGAAGCCGGCCGAGATGGCGACGACGTCCTCCAGTCCGGGGACTTGGGTCGGGACCCAGCGATCGGTCCGCGTGCCGTCTCCGAGTTCGCCGTGGTTGTTCCAGCCCCACGCCCATACGGTGCCGTCGCTCTTCAGCGCGAGGCTGTGGGCACCGCCCGCGGAGACGGCAACGACGTCGGACAGTCCGAAAGCCTGGATAGGCGTCGGGCTTGCGATGTCGGTGCCATCGCCGAGGCGACCGAACAGGTTGGATCCCCAAGCCCACACGGTACCATCGCTCTTGACCGCCAGACTGTGGTCCCAGCCCGCCTCGACGGCGACTGCGTCGTCAAGGCCTGCAATGCGGACGGGAAACACCCGGTTCTTCGTCGTTCCGTCGCCTAATTCACCGTTCGCGTTGTAGCCCCAGGCCCAAACGGATCCGTCGTTGCGCAACGCAAGACTATGGGTCGCCCCACCGGAAACGGCGACCATGTCCTTCCATCCGGTCCTTACGGGCGTCGAGCGATACACCGTAGAGCCGTCCCCGAGGTGACCGAAAAAATTGCCGCCCCAAGCCCAAACCGTGCCTGTTTGCGCTTGGCCGAGAGTCAGGAACAGCCACCCGAACGCAACGACTGCCGCTGTGCGCAACGAGACGCTCAACCAATGCAGATGACCCATGGGTTGAATTGTGCGGCAAGGGAACCGGGAATCCAAACCGGATGCAGATGAATTTTGGACGGCTAGTCGAGGAACGCACGGACTTCGACGATACGCGCCATGCTCGGCGGGAATTGCCGCGAGGAGACCACCTCGATTCGGATGTACCGTGCTTCCACGGGTGGGAATCGATGGGTGTCGCCTTGGGGGGTGGGTGCGGACTCCGTCTCGGTGGTGTCGGCCACGCGCCACCACGCCAGCCCCTCTTGGCTCGTCTCGACGCGGTAGCGGAGCCCTGCGCCCGCCGACCAAAACGGCACGACGTCCACCCGGTTCAGGGCGGTCGGCTTCCCGAGGTCGATGGTCACCGAGCATGGCGCGGGGTAACCGAGCCAGTAGGCCGTCTCGTCGTCGGCGAACCCATCTGTGACGAACGAGGCCGGGAACTGCGGGTCTTCGGGCACCGACGCGACCACTTTGGCCCGGTGCGCCAGGTTCGGGACGACCGTGACCCGTTTCGCTCGCTCGGAGGTCTGACCCGCCGCCAGTTCGGCGATCCTTGTCTCAGCCCTTCGGAGGAACCGCGCGTAGTCGGCCTCGCCCGCCGGGTTCCAGAGCCGAGCCCCGAAAGCCAAGATGCGCAGCGGCAGCGTCTCATGAGCACTCCACTCGGGCCCTTCCCACCAACACAACAGCCCGCCCATCACCGAACCGTGCGGTGACAGATCGACCCGCAACGGCCCCTGCGGGCCGACCACGTGCCCGAACACGTTCGGGTCGAACGCATACAGCCGAGGCAGCGGGGCAAGAGTCATCGCGGGGAACGGGTAGTGGTGCACGACATACAACGGATCCCAGCCCGCGTTCACCACCCGGTACCCATCGGCGACCAATTGCTCGGGCGGATAGTAGTGGCCCTCCCAAGCGATGACGACCGTCTCGCGAGGGATGCGCTTGCGGGCGAAGTCGGTGCGCCCGAAGCCTTCCCAAACGACGGGCGTCTTGCCCCGCGCCAAGACGCGCTCGGCAGCGAATCCCACGAAGTCGGCGAACACCTCCGCAGGACTGGCGCCCTCGCCCAACCGAGTCATCGCCTGAGCCATGTGCGGGTCCTGCTGAGCGTCTGGGTACCACGCCTCGTCGCCGCCGAGGTGCAGGTAGGGGCTGCGGTCGAACGTGGCCGACATCTCGTCGAGCAGGCGTCCCACGACTTCGCGCACCTTGGGCGAGCCGAAGTTGATGCAGTTGCTCGAAGCCGAACCCTGAATCTGGAACAGCTCTGGATCGTGGCGCACGAGCAGCGAACTGTGGCCGGGGATGTCGAGCTCCGGCACGATGGCGACGCCACGGGCGGCGGCGAACGTCTGCAGATCGCGCATCTCCTCGCGGGTGTACGCGGGTTTGCCGTGGGTGTTGAACCGGTCCACACCCTTCACGACTTCGCTGGGGAGCATCCAATTCTGGTCGTCGGTGAGGTGCAGAAACAGCGTGCGCACCTTGGCGGCTTGGCACCAACGGACCATGCTTCGCAACGTGGACATCGAGTGGTATCGGCGGGCGACATCCAGGCTGACGGCGCGGAACGCGTGGGCGGGCTTGTCGCGCACCTTGGCCTTTTCGATGCTTTGTGCCTGTAACTGGCTGAGCGTTGCCAGAGCCCAAGCCGCTCCGATCTCGGTGGCCGCCCGGATCTCGATCATCCTCCCCACCGTCAGTTGGTACTCCTCTTCGGCGAGCCGCGCATCCTTGACCATGCGTACGCGCCTTCCTTGGGCATGGTCCAGACCTGGGTGGTCTTCGCGGAACGCGGCCACCTGTTCTGCGAACGGGCCGCTGGAAGGCATGGCGCACCGCAACCGCGACATCCCGGCGCTGGTCCCGCTCGCGGAAGCAGGGCGCGGCAACAGTTGGTCCATCTGACCCGCAGCGGTCGCGGCGATGCAGAGTGCGCATGACAGCGCGTGCAACCTCATGATTCCCTCTGAAGCTCCATTGTGGCCATCTACCCGGATGAAACTCCGGGGTTGCTCCTGATCGCGGCAATGGCCCGCTGGGTTCGCAGACCGTCCGCAAACGTCGGGTAGGGCTCGGCCACCAGCCCGAGCATGGCCCTCGCGAGGCACGCGTACCGGTCGCCGAGCGGATGGCCCGTTTCGGGTTGCGCCGAGTCCACCCGAATCGGTTGGGGATCGCCGCGCTCGGGAACGGCCACAAGCTCGAACGAGAGTTCGCCCAAGCCTCGCACCTCTCCTCGCTCGAACCGGAACACCCATCGAGACTCCCTGCCCAAGCCCGAGCGAACATTCGAAGGCACCTCGCCCCAGGGTGTGGCGACCACCAGGTCGGTCGAGTAACGCGTGTCGGCGTCGCAAGGCCTATGCTCCAACGCCGCGACTTCTGCAGGCGACATCGCTTCGATCCGGGCGACATGCTCGCGGTAGTCGTGAATCTCCGGCACCACGGGTGCGCTCGCAATGTCGAATCGCGCCGTCCCCGAAGCCTGCGCCACCGTGCCTCCGAGAACGGCTTCCAGAATGGCCATCACATGCGGGAAGTGGTTGTTGAGCAGCCCGCCCCCCTGCGCCAGGTCCAGCACCCACGACCACGGCAACGGGGCGACCAAGGCCGACTGCAGGTTCACGTCAACCGACAAAGGCCGTCCGAAGGGTGCTTCGCGCACCCAGCGGGCCAGGGCCTGAACGCTCGGGTCGTACCTTCGGGTTGCGGCAAAGGCATGGCGAACCTCGGCCTGCTCGACCATCGCCAACATTCGCTCCGCTTCGGCCACCGTGGAGGCCAAGGGCTTGTCGCAGAACACGTCGCACCCGAGTTCGCAGGCCACCTGCACGACGGGCTCGCGGAGGGCGGCGGGGGTGGCCAAGCACACGACGTCGGGACGCACGCGGCGCAGGGTGGCCTTCCAATCGGTCGAGGCCTCATCGATGCCCAATCGTTCCGCGAAGGCTTCGACCACCTCGGCTTGGCGACCGCAGACCGCGGCCACCTCGACGCCCAGATGGCGCAACGCCGCGATCTGGCCTTCTGCCGCATAGCCCGCGCCGACGACGACCGCCCGCACGTCAGCGCCTCGACGCGACGAGACGCGGCCCTTCGCCGGGCATGAAGGTCGCCAACCGGTTCACGGCCACGTTCACCCGGTCGGCTTCGAACTTGAGCGTGACGGTGAAGCTGCCGGGCCCGGAGAGGTCGCACGCCTTGATTGAGAGCTCGGTTGCAGACCTCCAACTCGCCTTAGCCGCCAAGTGGGCGGGATAGCCAAAGCCAAGGGCGCTGGTTTGGCGAACCCACTCGGAGCGTCCCGCCTTCAAGGGTGCGTCGTCGAGCCACAGCGTCACCTGGTGTGGGGCAAACTCGAGCCGCACCGCTTTGGCGGCATCGCCCTGCGTCACTCGGTAGGTTGTGTTGTGGATCGCGCGCTCCAGATCGGAAGGGGGCTGGAAGCCCCGAGGACGAAGTTCGAGCGAACCGAGCCGCTTCAGCAACTCGGCTTCGCCACCGTTGTCCGCCGTCTTGCCCATCGCGGGCAGCAGGTGCTTCCACGCGAGTTCCATCACCAAGCCCATGTCGTGGTGCCCGGACGTGATCGCGAGCACCGCGTCTTGGTCGGGCAGCACGATGCAGAACTGGCCGAACGCACCATCGCCTCGGTACCCGTTGTGTCGGCACCGCCAGAACTGGAACCCGTAGCCTTGGTTCCAGTCGTTGTTGGGGTCTGTGCCGTTCGAGACCTGCTTGCTCGTCGCCATATTCACCCAAGACTCTGGGATCAGGCGCTTGCCGTTCCAAACGCCCTTCTGCAGATACAGTTGTCCGAACTTGGCGATGCTTTCCAGCGTGACGTTGAGCCCCCAGCCGCCGACGCTCAGTCCGCGCGGGTCGCTGTCCCAGCCGCCGTCCACGATGCCCAGGGGCTCGAGGATGCGGGGACGCAGGTATTCGAGCAGCGTCTTGCCCGTCAGCTTCTGCACGATCGCGCCCGCCATGTACGTCGAGAGGCTGTTGTACACGAAGTGGGTGCCCGGCTTGCGCGGCACGGGGTGGGCCAGGAAGCCCTTGGCCCAGTTGCCGTCGGCCACCGTGCGCACCTGCGGTTCGGATTCGTGGCCGCACGTCATGGTGAGCAGGTCCCGTACGGTCATCGCCTTCAGGTTGGGCGAGACTTCTGCGGGCAGGTCGTTGGGGAAGAACTTGATCACGGGGTCGTCGAGCGCGAACAGCCCCTCGTGGATCGCGAGGCCGACGGCGGTGGACGTGAACGACTTGCTGAGCGAGTACAGCGTATGGGGTGTTTCGGCCTTGTACGGGTCCCACGAACCTTCGGCAACCACTTTGCCCTTGCGTACCAGAATGAACCCGTGCGGCTCGAGATCGGCGGCGTTGAGCGCTTCGATGAACGCCGTCACGCCTCGGGCATCCACCCCGACTTCCGAGGGTCGGCTTCGTGGCAGAGGTTTGGGCGGGTTCATCGGGGTCATCGCAAACGCGGCGAGCATCATGCCGGCGAGCATGATCCGAGCCTACCCGTTGGTTCGGCCCTGCAGGTTGGCTCAAGACCAGTCATCATAGAAGCCTATGGCCAAGCGACGGATCGCAGTCATCCCCGGCGACGGGATCGGACCCGAAATCACGGAAGTTGTTCTCTCCATTCTCGAACACACGGGGTTCGAGGCCGAATGGGTCTTTTTGGAGGCCGGACTCGGGGCCATCAAGAACGGTCTCCCGCCGATGCCGCAAGCCACCATCGACGCCGTAAAGGAGATCGGCGTCGCACTGAAGGGACCGACGACAACGCCCAGTGGGGGTGGCCATTCCAGCGCCAACGTGGCCCTGCGCAAGGCGCTCGACCTGTTCGCCAACGTCCGCCCCGCCCGCACCCTTCCCGGAGTCAAGACGCTCTACTCGGAGAAGGACATCGACCTGATCATCGTCCGCGAGAACACCGAGGATCTGTACGCCGGGATCGAGTACCAAGCCCACCCCGACGTGGCGCAGGCGATCAAGGTCATCACGCGTCCGGGCTGCCACCGCTTGGTCAAGTACTCGTTCGAGCTTGCCATTCGGCAGGGGCGCCACCGCGTGACCGCCGTCCACAAGGCGAACATCATGAAGCTGACCGACGGGATGTTCCTCGAAGAGTTCTACAAGGTCGCGCAGGACTACCCGCACCTGAAGGCCGACGACATCATCGTGGACAACTGCTGCATGCAACTCGTCACGCGGCCCGAGCAGTTCGACGTGTTGGTCACCGAGAACCTGTACGGCGACATCGTGAGCGACTTGTGCGCGGGGCTGGTCGGCGGATTGGGGCTGGCGCCCGGCGCGAACATCGGCGAGAACTGCGCGGTGTTCGAGGCCGTTCACGGCTCCGCGCCCGACATTGCGGGCAAGGGCGTCGCCAACCCCACGGCTCTGCTGCTGAGCGCTGTCATGATGTTGCGGCACCTCGGATTCAACGCCCAGGCCGACAAGATCGCGAACTCGGTGCAACGGGTATGCGCCGACGGGCACTGCACGACCATCGACCTCGGCGGCTCGGCTTCGACCAAGGAGTTCATGGACGAAGTCGTGGCACAGGCGGGCTAGAGGCTATCCCCGAGCTCCCGCCCACAGCCTCTCGAACTCGGCGATCATGGCTTCCATGGCGTCGAACCCGCCCTGCCAGAACTCGGGCGAGGCCAGATCGACCCCTACGGTCGCCATCAGTTCCTTGGGGGTGAGCGAGCCGCCCAGCCGCAGCAACTCTACGTACTTTTGTTCGAACTCGGCGCCCTCGGCCTTGGCGCGCTGATACAGCGAGAGCGTCAACAACTCGCCGAACGCGTAGGCATACACGTAGAACGGAGCGAAGAAGAAGTGGCCGACGTAGCTCCACCAGCGGCGGTGCTGATCCTCGAGGATCAGACTGTCGCCGAACATAGCTTGGAGTTGCGCTTGCCAGTACTCGCCGAACTGGTCGGGTGTGAGTTCGCCCTGCTCGCGGCGATGGCGGTGGCATTGCTGCTCGAACTGGTACATCGCCGCCTGCCGGAAGACGGAGGCAAACATACCTTCGATCTTCTCCGCATAGAGCGCCAGCTTGTCCTTCGGGCTGGCCTCGGCCACGAGCTTTTCGAACACCAACATCTCGCCGAAGATGCTCGCCAGTTCGGCCAGCGGCAGTGAACCGTGGAAGTTGAGCAACGTCTGCGCTCGGCTCAGCGAGCCGTGGACCCCGTGACCGAGTTCGTGGGCCAGCGTACCGACGTCCTGCATCTTGTTCAGGTAGGTCATGAAGACCACCGGATGGGTGTCGGGCGTGTTGTAGCTGCAATACGCGCCGCCGAGCTTGCCCTTTTTGGGTGCGGCGTCGATCCAGTTGTTGTCGAAGAACTCGGCGGCGCGGCGCTCGAGTTCCTGCGAGAACTCGCCGAACGCTTCGAGAACCATGGCCTTGGCCCTCTCGTAGGGAACCTCGGCTTCGGCCTCGAACAGCGGCGCATAGCGGTCCACATGCGTGAGCTGTGGCAAACCGAGGATGTCGCGCTTGACGCGGTAGTAGCGCGCGCACAGACCGTAGTTGGCCCGGCATTGCTTCACGACCAGATCCACCACTTCGGGGTCGAGTTCGTTGGCGAGATGCCGGGAGTGCTCTGGGAAGGGGTGCTTGCGCAATCGGTCGCCCACGGCCTTGTCCTGCAAGAGCGTGTTGTAGGCGAACACGATCACGCGTTCGAGTTCGGCCAGACCGTTCGAAAGCGAGTCCGCCGCGGCCTGTCGGACGGAGCGGTCGGCATCGCGGAGCATGGTCAGCACCTCTTGCTCGGTCTTCTCCTCCATCTCGCCCGTGGCGGGGTTGAGGAACTTGAAGACGTGGTTGGCCGTGAGTTCTTCAAAGAGGCGCACCCACGCGCGGCATCCCGTGTTGGCCGTCTCTTCGAGGATGACTTCCTCGGGTTCGCTGAGGCTGTATGGGCTGGCGATGCGCGTGTTCTCGACGAAGTGCCGGTAGTTGGCCAGTCGGTCGTCCGCGAGGCATCGTTCGATGGTCTCGGCGGGCGCCTTCTGGAGTTCGAGTTCGAAAAAGAGGAGCGTTACCCGGGCCTCGGTGGAGCGCTCCATCTGCTTCTGCAGGAACGCGCCGTACGCGGGGTCTTCGGAGTTGGTGCTGAACACGAGGTTGGCGTAGCCGGTCGGTTTGTGCATTTCCTGCACGATCGACTCGTATTCGGTCAGCGCGGCGAGCAGGGTCGCCGCGTCGAGGTCCGCCGAAGCGATCTTGCCTTTGTAGGCGGCGGCGAAGGCGGCCGCACGTTCGCCCACCTCGCGCCACGTGGCTTCGATCTTGGGGTCGTCGAGACCGGAGAACAGGGCGGACAGGTCCCACTTGACGTCGTTGGCGGTGGTGGATGCGGCGGACATGCGGAGGATTCTAGCCGAGCGGACCGATCATTCATGGGGCGAAACGCCGGAACTCTAGGCTTCGGCGGAGCGTTCGTGGTACTGTCGGAGACTGAAGTCTCCCTTCAGGAGTTTTTCGAAGATGAAGACATTGATTCTCTTTGCCCTGGCGGCCTGTACCGCCCTCGTCGTGGCCCAAGCCCCCGCCAAGGCCGATTGCTGCGAGTCCAAGAAGGTCGTCGCCCAGGTCGAGAAGGCCAAGGCCGACTGCTGCGAATCCAAGAAGGTTGTCGCCCAGGTCGAGAAGGCCAAGGCCGATTGCTGCGAGTCCAAGAAGGTCGTCGCCCAGGTCGAGAAGGCCAAGGCCGATTGCTGCGAAGGCAAGAAGGTTGTCGCCCAGGTCGAGAAGGCCAAGGCCGATTGCTGCGAAGGCAAGACGAATTCCCTCAAGATCTACAACACGAAGGAAGAGGAAGCCTTCTTCGCCGAGGCTCGGCGAATGGAGCTCGGTGGCAAGGAAGAGTGCTGCAAGTCCACTGAAGCCAAGGTCGTCGCCAAGGGCGCCCCGGGTTGTTGCAACGCTCCCGGCGAGCCCGCGAAGTTCATGGTCAAGGTCGGCAAGGAGACCAAGTACTTTGGTTGCGAGGGCTCGGCCGGCAAGTTCGTCGCCGAAGCGAAGACCAAAGGCCTGAAGCCCGGCAAGGTGCAGAAGGTCGTTGGCAAAGTCGCAATGAAGTAAGCCGTCCCGCTTTCGGGACCGTTTTTACGGACCCTGCGAACCGAGGGTTCGCAGGGTCCGCTTGCTTTGAGGTCGTTGAGGAAGTCTTTCTGCAACGGTCTGGCATCTGTCCGAGCGTGATCCCACCAACCCCGTGCTCAAGGCTCGACGTACCGCTCGAAGAACTCGGCCTCGGTGAGCGTTTCGACACCCAGCTTTTGCGCCTTTTCCAGTTTGCTGCCAGCACCGGGGCCCGCGACCAGGACGCTCGTGTTCTTGGAGACCGATCCTGCCGCCGCGCCACCGTGTGACCGCACGAAGGCCTCCGCCTCTTCTCGGCTCATCCGCTCCAGCTTGCCCGTGAAAACGAACGTCAGCCCTTCGAGCCTTGAACTCGAGGGGCCTTCGGGCTCTGTGGGGCAGACGCCCAAGGAAAGCAACTCGTCGATGAGCGCCTGATTCTCGGGTTGCTCGAAGAACAGCTCGATCTCGCTGGCCACTTTCGGACCGACTTCTGGCACTTTGGTGAGGTCTTCCAAGTGGGCGTGGCGCAGGGCATCCAGCGATCGGAATGCGTTCGCGAGGTCTTGAGCCGTTCGCTCGCCCACCATGCGGATGCCCAGGCCGAAGATCAGCCGGTCGAGTGAACGCGTTTTGGTCGCTTCGATGGCGTTCAACAGGTTCGAGGCCGATACCTCGCCGATGCGGTCCAGCGAGACCAACTCGTCCTTGCGCGTCGCTAGGCGATACACGCTGGGCAGGTCGGTCAGCAGACCGACCTCGAGCAGCCGGTCGATGAGTTTCTCGCCCAAACCGTCGATGTCCATGGCGTTGCGCGAGGCAAAGTGCCGAATCTTGGCGCTGATTTGGGCCGGGCAGGACTTATTCGCGCAACGCAGGGCGACTTCGCCTGCTTTGCGCGCCAGCTGCCCCCCGCATTCGGGGCATTCTGTGGGTTCGGGTGGCGTCTCGGCGTCGCTCGGACGCTTGTCGAGCACAGGACCGATGACTTCGGGGATCACGTCGCCGGCGCGCTGGACGATGACCGTGTCGCCGGGCCGGACGTCCTTGCGGACGAGTTCCTGATGGTTGTGGAGCGTGGCGCGGCTGACCATTGCGCCACCCACGAAGACCGGTTCGAGGTCGGCGACGGGCGTGACGACCCCGGTGCGGCCCACTTGCCACAAGATGCCGTTCAACCGCGTCATGGCTTGTTCGGCCGGGAACTTGAATGCCACGGCCCAGCGTGGACCTCGGGAGGTGAAGCCCAGTTGGCGCTGCAGATCGAAGGCGTTCACCTTCACCACCACGCCGTCGATGGCGAACGGCAGGCTTGGGCGGAGAGACTGGACGTGTTCCACGTGCGCCACCAACGCTTCGACACCGACGCAGACGCGGACCTCGGGCCGGACGGGGAATCCCAAGTCCCGCAAGCGCGCCAGCGTTTCGGATTGGCTCGCGGCCCCCGGCACGACGCCATAGCCCATGCCGTAGGTGAAGAAGTTGAGCTTGCGTTCGGCGGTCAGGCGGCTGTCGAGTTGCCTCAAGCCTCCCGCTGCCGCATTGCGGGGGTTGACGAACGGCTGTTCTCCGCGCGTGCTTCGAGCCTCGTTCAACTGGGCGAACACATCCTTGAACATCACCACTTCGCCGCGCACCTCGACGGTGCCGGGAATCGGTTCGCGCATGCGGAGCGGCACGCCGCGGATCGTGCGCACGTTGTCGGTGACTTGCTCCCCCGTTTCGCCGTCGCCGCGCGTCGCCCCGGCGACCAGCAGTCCGTCTTCGTAGGTCAGCGATATGGACGCGCCGTCGAACTTGAGTTCGACCATGTACTCAATGGGTCCGGGCGTTTCCAGCCCGCGTCTCACGCGCTCGTCGAAGCCGCGGAGTTCGCTTTCGCCGAACGCGTTGTCGAGCGAAAGCATGGGGACCAAGTGCCGGTGCTTGGGGAATTCCGAGACCGGGGAGGCGCCGACGCGGCGTGTTGGCGAATCCGCCGTGGCGAGTTCCGGGTGGCTCGCCTCGATCTCGACCAACTCGCGGAACATGGCGTCCCACTCGCTGTCCGAAATCTCGGGTGCGTCAAGGACATAGTACAGGTGGTTGTGGCGTTCGAGTTCGGTTCGCAGCCAGGCGGCTCTTTCGGCGGGTGAGGCGTTCATCGCGTCGCGGATATGTTACTGGTTCGGGCTGCATCCGAGCCGCATCGTCGATCCTTCAGACCGCGACGAGCACGCATTGACCCGTGAGCAACGCAAACTTCGCCACCGGGCGGGAGACGACGCTCAGCGCCTCGTCTACGGCTTGTGCCACGCCAGGGCACGTCGTGAACCCGTGATCGTCCACGACGATCGTTCCGCCGGAAGCCATGCGCGGGATGAACCAATCCAAACCGAACCGCATCGGCTGGTACAGGTCCACGTCCAGGTGTACCAGCCCGTAATCGTTGCGGCCGATCGCGTCCGTCCTGTCTTGCACGCGGCCCTGGACCACGTTGACGAACGGATACGCAGAGAGGTAGTCGCGGACATCCTCGTAGGTCGTGCGGTCGCCAAACGTTCCAGGGACGTGGACGGCTTCGCGGCCGGTAGGCAGGTCGGCGCCCGCATGGCCCTCGAACGTGTCGAGCGAGACCAAGGTTGCACCCGGCCTACCGAAGGCGACGGCCAAGCTGGCGAGGAACGCACTCCCGCCGCCGCGAAAGACGCCGATCTCGGCCATGTGCGGCCCATCCTTCGACAGCCGGCACGCGTTGTCGAAAGCTTGGTAAAGGGTGTGCAGCCGGTCGTAGTAAAGGAGAGAACGTCTCGGTTCGCCCTTGACCACGGGTTCGGCGGCGCGCATGAACCGCTCGTCGTGGCGGATGTCGCGCATCTTGCCTGCCGAGCGTCCGTAGATCCGTGGGACATAGTGGTGGTCCGGCAATCGGCGGACGATCTTCCACGGTAGGCGCATGGCAAGGAGATTGTGGCACTCGGAGGACTCCCCCGCGTGCGGTAAAGTGACGTTCTCAGGAGTTCATGCAACGATTCGCCTTCGTGGTCCATCCCCTCGTGGCGCGTGATGCGCTGGTGAAGTTTCCTGCCCTCCGCTTCCTTCCGGACTTCGCTCTCGAAGCCATACTCAAGCGCAAGAGCCCCGGCGTGATGAGCCACATCACGGGCATCCGGTCCAAAACGGGGGTAGAGACCGAGGGTTGGTTCATCGGGTGTCCGCTGACCTCCAAGCAGTTGGTGAGGCTGAATCAGGATTTCGTCGTCGAGCGGTTGGCGCAATGCGCCGAGATTGCCCACGGCTTGGGCGCCGAAGTGATGGGCCTTGGAGCGTTCACCAGCGTGGCCGGCGACGGCGGCGTGACGCTCGCCACGAAGACTCCGGTGAAGATCACGACGGGGAACTCCTATACGGTGGCGACGGCCATCGAAGCCACGGTCAAGGCGTGCGAGATGGTTGGCCTCGACCCCTCCCAAGCGACCTTGGCCGTTGTTGGTGCGACCGGCTCGATCGGGCGCACCTGCGCCGAGGCCCTGGGCCCCCTTTTCGAGCGAACGTTGCTCGTGGGGCGGGACCTCGCCAAAACGCAGACGCTCGTTCCCGAGGTTCCGCGCTCGGAGGCAACCACCGACGTGGCCCGGGTCGCCGAAGCCGAGGTCATCGTGACCGTGACGTCCAGCGAGACGCCCGTGCTGCAGCCTAAGCACTTCCGGCCGGGGGCCATCGTGTGCGACGTTGCCCGCCCCCGCGATGTCTCCGTAGCCGTGGCGAAGGAGCGTTCGGACGTGCTCGTGATCGAAGGCGGCGTGGTCCGTGTGCCGGGCGACGTGCGATTCGGATTCGAGTTCGGCTTCCCGCCTGGGACGGCCTATGCGTGTATGGCCGAGACCATGATGCTGGCTCTTGATGGACGGATTGAGTCGTTCACGCTTGGCAAGACGGTCTCGCTGGAGCAGGTGCGGACCACCCAAGCCATGGCGGCCAAGCACGGGTTCGAACTGGCGGGCTTCCGTTCGTTCGAGCGAGAGGTCGAGCCCGCGATGATCGACCGCGCGCGTCGCGCTCGGCAGAGCTTGGCGACGGCTTCTTAGCCGCCGCTGCCCATCGCCTTCAGATGGCCCGAGTTCAGGCGCTTCCACGCCTCGGCAAGCATGACTTGCTTGACGTCCACTGTGGATTGAGCCCGCAACTGGTTCAGTTCGTCGTTCACTTTGTTCTTGATGCTGCCGCGGTCAAGCATGAGGCGTCGGCGGATCGAGCGGCGGAGGGCGTTGCTCAAAGGGATGACCTCCTCTTTGATCTCCTTCTCTTTGAACACCTTCACACGGTTTTCGGCGAACATGATCCAACCCGAATGCTTGCCTTCAGCCACGCCTCGGATGGCGTCGGCCAGCACCGGAGGCATGGTGGCGTACGCCATCGTGCCCAGGTTGCCTCCCGTCCCCGCGGAAACGTCGCGGCTGTGGGCCTTGGCCACATCGCTGAACGACTTCCCGGTGGCGAGTTCGCGGTCCACCGTGGCCACCTGTTCCGGCGTGGCGACCGCGATGATGCGGATCGTCGCCGAAGCGGGCGTGGTGAACATCGGCTTGTTGTCGGGGTCGTTGTAGAAGTTCTCGACTTCTTGGTTCGTAATCGTGATGCCGACCGTGGTCAGTTTGAACTCCAGAAGCTCCAAGAAAATCTGCTCTTCCAGCGCCGTTCGTGGAAGCCCCGTCTTGTCCCAGTCGTCCAGGAGCGTGGGATTGGTCTCCATGCGGTCCTTGATTTCCTGGTCGATCTCGGCTTTGGTCGGTGTGACGCCCTTCTTGGCCGCCAATTGCTTCATGAGCCGCTCGACCACGAGCTGCTCGATCGTCATCAGGCCAGGAGGGAACTCGATGAACCCGTCTCCGATGATCTTGCCTACCCCCGTGAGGAACTCCATGCGTCGGTAGTACTCCTCGGCCTTGATCGCCTCGCCGTTGACGGTGAGGATCACGCGCTCTGGGTCGAGTTGCGCGGGTGTGGCGACGGCGAGAAACAGGAAAGCGAATAGGGCGGCGATGGATTTCAAGGGTCGGGCTCCGGTGGGACTATGGTGGCACAGAGTGCGGCTCGCAGTTCATACGCCCGAAGGGACTCTCGATTACTCCCGCGGGCGACCAAGGTCCCGCACCTCGGTGATCGGGCCGTAGAGTTCGGGGCGACGCGAGTCGAAGACCGTCCACTCGTACCGGTCGGGGATCGTGCGGATGCGTTTCTCGCGCGCCTGCTCGAGGTTGATCTCCACAATCAGGCGGTCGGCGTCCCCACCGAGTTCGGCCACCCGGCGACCGTCGGGGTCCACAACCTGACTGCGCCCGATGAACCGGAACCCTCCCTCGGTGCCGACGCGGTTGCATGCAGCGAGCCACACCCGGTTTTCAGCAGCGCGCGCCCGGGCCAGCAGTTCCGCAGAGGTCTCGGCGCCCTCGGGCCAATTGGTCGGCAGCAGCACCAAGTCGGCGTCTTGCAGGGCGAGCGTCCGGCACGCTTCGGGGGCCCGCAGGTCGAAGCAGATAAGGATGCCGATGCGGCCCCAAGGCGTATCGAACACGGGCAACGCATCGCCGGGTTCGGCGTAACGATCGGCGCCGAGTTCGGGCAGGTGGGTCTTGGCGTAGCGGTACCGCCCGCCGTCGGGCGTCGAAAGCTCCACGACGTTGCGGAGCGTCCCACCGTCGTTCTCGATCCAGCCCACGACCACCCCGATGTCAAGTTCGGCGGCGCGCGACCTAAGGGAACGGATGGACGGGTCGTCGGGCGGGATGCCCAAGGCCAAGGCCTCTTCGCGGGATTCGGCGGCGTAACCCGTAAGGAACGCCTCGGGAAACACGACAAGATCGACGCCTTGGAGGGCGAATTCGGCCAGTTGGCTGGTTGCGAAGCTCGCGTTGGCTTCAGGATGGGATCGGGCGACGTGGCACTGGACAAGCCCCAGTGTCATCGCGACTTGCTGTCCGTCCACTTCTCGGTGGCGGCTGTGAACTGCACCTCGACCTTGATATCGGATCCGAGCCGCTCGGTCAGTTCGTCCTTCTTGCCCAGGTCGATGCCGTGTTGGTGCGGGTCGTCGGGAATGAAGATGCCCTTGGCGGGCAACGGGTTGGCCAACTTGAGCATCGGCCGATCTGAGCCGCGCGACTCGGACTTGCCCTTGCTGCCCGAGACGCGGTGGTTGGCCCAGACCTCTGAAATTCCATGCGGCCCCTCGTTGATCCAAGAGGCCACGGCGAACAGATGGGCCGCGCCTTCTTTCTCGGCTTCGACCACCTTGACCTCGACCAGCTTGATCTGGCTGGCGTGGTTCCAGTCGTCGTCGTGGTAGCAGCCCGAGAGCGCCAGCGCCGCGACAAGCGCGGAAAGGAGGCCGAGGGTTTTCATCAGGCGCGACATCTTGATCCTGTACGAGACGCCGGGAGTTTACCGGCTCCACCGTAGTTTCGGCTCCCCGAACCCGAATCATCACCTCGGTACAATCCAACCGGCATGCCCAAGCGCCGCTACATCACCACGCCCATCTACTACGTCAACAGCGTCCCGCATATCGGGACGGCTTTGACCACGCTTGCGAGCGACGTCAACGCGCGGTACTGGAAGATGCAGGGGCACGAAGTGACGTTCCTGACGGGGACGGACGAGAACGGCACCAAGGTGTTCGAGGCGGCGCAACAGTCGGGCCAAGACCCGATGGCGTTCGTGGATGCCGTCAGCGCCAAGTTCGTCGAAGTGTTCCGGGGCTTGCGGATCGAGTACGACGACTTCATCCGGACCACCGAGGAGCGCCACAAACGTGCCGTCCAGGCGCTGTTCGAACGTCTTCGCGATGCGGGACACATCTATCTGGGCCAGTACGAGGGCTGGTACGACGTGTCGAGCGAGACGTTCTACCGCGAGTCCGACTTGGTGGACGGCAAGAGCCCGGACGGCAACGAGGTGAGGTGGGTGCAGGAGGAAAACTGGTTCTTCCGGCTGACCGCCTTCCAAGAGCCGTTGCTTGCCCACATCGAGGCCAACCCCGATTTCATCCTGCCCGAGGTGCGCCGCAACGAGGTGATCAGCTTCATCAAACAGGGCCTTCGAGACGCCTCGATCACGAGGGCCAATCCGGGCTGGGGCATCCCCGTCCCCGGCGACGACACCAAGGTCGTGTACGTCTGGTTCGATGCGCTGATCAACTATATTGCGGCTGCCGGTTGGCCGGATGGCGACTGGCAAGCCCTGTGGCCCGCCGAAGTCGAGTGGATGGGTAAGGACATCCTGACGCGATTCCATGCCACGCTCTGGCCCGCCATGCTGATGGGCGCGGGTTTGCCCTTGCCCAAGACTCTGGTGGGCCACGGCTGGCTGCTCATGGGCGGCGAGAAGATCAGCAAGTCGAAGGGCAACGTGGTCGCCCCGATGGAGTTGGCCGCATCGCTGAGCGAGACCGCGAACTGCGAACTCGACTTCGCCGTGGATGCGGTGCGCTTCTACATGGCTTCGGTGTTGCCTTTGGAAAGCGACGCCACCTACACGCGCGACGACTTCGACAAGCGTTACAACTCCGACTTGGCGAACGACCTCGGCAATGCGCTGAATCGGTCGCTGGCGATGTCGGCGCGTTTCGTGGAGGGCAAGGTTCCCGATGCCGAGATCGAGGCCGAAGTCGCCGAGGCGATCGCGAATGCCAAGGCCGGGTTCGCCGTTGCGATGGACGGCTATCGCGTGGCGGATGCGGCTCAAGCGGCGATGGGCTTGGTGCGGTTCCTGAACAAGCACATCGACACGAGGGCTCCGTGGGCGCTTGCCAAGTCTGGCGACCCTTCGCTGCCGTCGACGATGCGCTCGATTCTCCTGACCTTGCGCGCCGCCGAAGGTCTGGTGCGCCCGATCATGCCTGTGGTAGCCGATGAGATCGCGCGGCAGTTGGGCTTGCCACCGACGGTCGATTGGTCGTCGATCGGCGAGCCGTCGAGCCTCCCGGCGGGGACAGTGCTGTCTGCGCCAAAGCCCATCTTCCCGCGCATCGACACCAAGGCGAAGGCCACCGAGCAGAAGGCGAAGCCGCAACCCGAGGCGAAGCCCCCCAAGCCCGCGGCCCCGCCCGCCGAACCGATCGCGATCGACGAGTTCGCCAAGGTGGAGCTGCGAGTGGCCCGAGTGCTGGAAGCCGAGCCCCTGGAGAAAGCGGACAAGCTCCTCAAGCTGACGGTCGTGGTCGGCGAAGAGCGGCGACAAATCGTGGCCGGCATCCGCAAGAACTACGCGCCAGAGGACCTCATCGGGCGGCAGGTCGTGGTCGTCTTCAACCTGAAGCCCGCCATGTTGCGCGGCGTCGAGAGCCAAGGCATGTTGCTTGCCGCGGTCGACGAGGATGGTGGCGCGATCCTGTTGCGTCCCGACAGAGAGGCTCCAGAGGGGGCAAAGGTCCGCTGATCGGGGGCAGGTCCCAATGATCGGGAACCTTCCGGAGCGATTCAGGCTTCAGAATGGGTGTTATGCTCCGCACGTTTACGAAGCTCGCCGTCGTTGTATCGGCCGTGGTCGCCGCCTCTTTGGCATCGGCCGAACTCAAGTGGCACACCAAGTACGAAGACGCCTTGGCCGAGGCCAAGAAGACCAAGAAGGTCATTCTCGCCGACTTTACCGGCAGCGATTGGTGCGGCTGGTGCATCAAGCTGAAGAAGGAGGTCTTCCACACCCCCGAGTTCGAGAAGTGGGCGAAGGCCAACGTCGTGTTGCTGGAGCTGGACTTCCCGCAGAAGAAAAAGCAACCGGCCGCCATCGAGAAGCAGAACGAGAAGCTGGCCGAGAAGTACAAGATCGAGGGCTTCCCGACCATCCTGTTCATGGATGCGACGGGCAAGGAGATCGCGCGGTACGGCTACGATGCCGGCGGTCCGGCCAACTGGACCAAGAAGGCCGAAGCCCTCATCAAGAGCAAGTCCTGAGTTCCATCGTCGTCACCGAACGCCTTCTGGCCCATGTCGGGCGGAAGGCGTTCCTGCTTTGTGGGGTTGGGTCAAACTAGGCCATGCTTCTTTCCGCCATCCTCGCGTATGTCGCTGTCGCCCCCATGAAGCATTCGGCTTGGTTGGTGTTCTACGACCCGGCCAGCTTGGCTTCTTTCGAGAAGCACGGGTCGCAGCTCAGCGAGGTCGGAGTCGAATGGATCGTCGCCGGAGCGGATGGGTTGCCGAAACGCAGGGAGCACGCGACCGCCGCCACCGCTCAGAAGGTGCGCGAGGTCGCCAAGCGGCACGCCGTGGCCACGTACGCGATGACGTCCAACGCGGCGGGCGGTGGCTTTGACGCGTCTCTTGTGGATGCGTTCCTGAAGAGCGAGGAGACCATGCGCGCCCACGCTGTGGCACTGGCCCAGATCGCGAAGGAGGACGGTTTCGACGGTTTGGACCTTGACTACGAGAGCATGAGGCCCGCCGCTCGTGAACCCTATGTGCGATTCGCCCAAATGGTGCGCGAGGAATGCGACCGGCGTCAGCTCAAGCTCGCGATCGCCGTCCACCCCAAGACTTCGGAGCCGGGCCACTGGGACGGTCCGATCAGCCAAGACTGGAGGGCGCTCGGCGCCTTGGTGGACCGTTTCCGCATCATGACGTACGACTTCCATTGGGCGACCTCCGAGGCGGGACCCATCGCGCCCCTTGATTGGGTCGGC
>JBDHZD010000054.1:0-23703 GCA_039811705.1 Fimbriimonadaceae bacterium
GGATCAGACGAGGAAGATGGTGCCGCCTACATCAAGGCGCATATGACCAAGCCCGTCGTGTCCTTCATCTCGGGCCGAACCGCGCCTCCAGGCAAGCGAATGGGTCATGCGGGAGCCATTATCAGTGGCAACACCGGAACGCCCCAGTCCAAAGTGAGCGCGCTCAATGACGCTGGGGTTCCGGTCGCGGACAAAACCAGCGAGATTCCGGCCCTTGTTCGCCTCGCACTCGACCGTCTCGCCGCGACGTCTTAGCCAACCTTCAACGGGCCACAGCGTCGTGGCCCACGAGCCATGAACGAAAACTACTTCGACAACGCCGCCTCGACGCCCGTGGACCCGCTGGTGGTCCAAGAGATGTTGCCTTTTTTGACCGAGGCGCATGGCAACGCCCACTCGATCCACTCCGCCGGTATGCGGGCCATGCAGGCCGTTGAACTGGCGAGAGAGCGCGTCGCTGCTTTGATCGGTGCGGAAGACCCCGACGAGGTCGTGTTCACCTCGGGTGCGACGGAATCCAACAATTGGGTGCTCCGCAGCTATGCCAAGGTCGCCATCAGTCCCTTCGAACACCCGTCTGTGGCCGTCACCGGTTGCTGCATCGGCGCGGAGGTGTTGAAGAACCAGGGTGAGAGAATCGAGCCGCCGACGAGCTCGCCCGACCTGGTGAGCGTCATGTGGGTGAACAACGAGATGGGCGGCATCTTGGACGTTCCCGCTTGCCGCACCTGGGCCCGCAACGTCCATTCCGACCTCACGCAGGCCGTGGGGAAAGTGCCGTTCGACCTCAAGAGTCTCTGTTTCGGGTCCCTTAGCGCCCATAAATTCTACGGACCCAAGGGCGTCGGAGCGCTGTACGCTCACGGTGGGTGCAACCTAGATCCATTGCTGGCAGGCGGTGGCCAAGAACACGGCGCTCGGGCCGGGACGCTCAATGTCCCCGGGATCGTCGGCATGGGTGCTGCCGCAGCGGTCGCCAAAGATCGTCAGGAAGGGGATTACAACCACGCCACCGAGTTGAGGTCCATCGTCCTCGAGGAACTCGCGCACGTATCCGACTGGCGTGAGAACCGCTGCGAGCGTCAGAGTCCATTCGTTTTGAACGTGAGTTTCCATGGACTCATTGGAGAGGCCCTCGTGGTCGAACTGGATTGCATGGGTTTTGCGGTGAGCGCTGCATCGGCGTGCAAGTCGTCCAGTCATGCGACTTCTGGAGTCTTGACCGCGCTGGGAATACCTGCCGATTGGGCGAAGGGCGCGTTGCGCATCAGTTTCGGTCGGGCGAACACAAAGGAGTCGGCCCGGGCGCTCGGTGCAGCGTTGCGGGAGAGCGTGGCCTCTCTCCGCGCAATGCGCTGAAGGGTTCGCATCGGGGTATCGTATGTCTTCAGTGAAAACGTTGGTCCGCTCCATCTCGGCGGCCGCGCTCGGTGTCGCGCTGTTTGCGGCGGCGGGTTGTGGCGGAAGCATCTCCAGTTCAAGCGCACCCGATCCTCTCGTCCAGTTCGTGAACGCGGTGCCCGACTCCGTGGCTCTGGACCTGTTGTTCGACGACTTCAAGGAGGACCGGCTGGTTTCAATCGGCACGGGCGTCGCATATACGGGCACCAATGGGTCGTTCAAGGAGGTCCGAGCGGGTGGTCACGCGCTGATCCTCAAAGAATCGGGCGACCCGTTCGAGCTTTGGTCGCAGACGTTCGACACCAACAACGACCGCTCTTACATCGCCGTCGCTATCGGTCAGAAGGCGTTCGGCACGGATTTCGAGAAGCGCCCGCGTTTCGTCACGTTCGACATCGATCGAACGGCCCCGAACGGCAACAAGGCCCGGCTGTACATCGTGCATGCGTTCAACCGCGCGATCGGCATCGATACGCCCGCGATCGACTTTCAGACACCGGGAGACAACCCCACTTACCGTGCGGCGGACATCGCCTACGGCACGGTCAAGGATTTGACCGTCGACTCGGGTCCGATCACATTGCAGGCGCGCAACCGCGGAACGGACTTTGTCTACGCCGAAGCCACGCCGACCCTCGGGGCGGGGAAGATCTACCTCGCTGTGGTGAGTGGGATCGAGGATTCGGTGGGCGTAACGGCTCCGCGCGTCTTCTTCACAGAGCTGCGGACTCGATAAACCCAAGGCGCTGGACCAAGTGCCATAAACTGGGGTTGCGCGCACCGTTTCGGGTGACGCGTCCGTCCTTCATATGCCAAACAAAGAATCGGAAGACGGCTTGATCGAGAAGCGTTGGCTCAGCGCGCTCGCCAAGGGCGATTCGGCTGCATTGGGCGGCCTGTTCGAACTCTACGGCGAACGCGTGTTCCGGTATACGTTGCGCATGCTCGGGAACCGATCCGATGCCGAAGACGCTACGGCGGAGACGTTTCTGCGGGTCCTCAGACGATCCGGGGAACTTCGTGCCGACGGGGCGTTTCGGACTTGGCTGTTCCGAATCGCCAGGAACCTGTGCATCGACCGGATGCGTCAGCATAAGCTGATCGAGTTGCCGACCGATGCTCAATATGGCGGGACCGAGGAACGCACGACGTTGAGGATCACGGTCCACCAGGCGCTCAGCGAGTTGCCGATGGAATACCGAGAACCCCTCATGCTGTGCGATCTGGAAGACATGCCGGCTCGGGAAGCGGCGGAAGTGCTCGGCATCACGGTGCCGGCCTTGAAGTCGCGCCTTTACCGGGGGCGGCGGGCGCTTCGAGACAAATTAGGAGGATCGATGATCCGATGAACGAAAGCACACTGTATCGAAAACTGGTGGACCTCTACGCGGGCAGCGAACTGCCCTCGGAACTCGAGGAAGAGATGGAGGCCGCTGGGTTCCGCGACAAGGAACTCAGCCACGACATGACAACGTTGCGCCAAACCGTGGAGCTGTTGAGGACGAGCCAGCGTCCCGCGCTCACCGAGGAATCCATGCAACGCATCTTGATGAAGCTCTACAGCCGAGGCGTGGATATCCAGCCCAAGGCGCCAGAGCCCATGCACCTGCAGTATCACCTGCCGATCGCCGGCTGATTCGAGGAGACCCTAGCCCTTTGAAATTCGACTGTCAACGATCTCACCTGTTCGACGCCGTCATGCTGGCGCATATCGCCGCCAGTTCCCGGACGCCTCTCCCCATCCTGCAGAACCTCAGGCTGGAAGCCGCCGGCAACCAACTGACCGTCTTGGGCTGCGACGGCGAGATGTGGGTCCAGCGGTCGGTGCCTTGCTTCGTCCATGAAGAGGGCTCGGTTTGCTTGCAGGGACGGTTGCTCTTCGACATCGTCAAGTCGTTGCCCGAGGGCGACTGCACCTTGAGCGTCAACGCACAGGGTTCGGCCTTGCTTCAGGAAGGCAACTCCGAATACCGAATGATGGCCCTGAGTGCGGAGGACTTCCCACCGATGCCAGAAACCGGCAGCGAGGCGACGCTGACGATTCCGATGCAGACGTTTCGCTCGGCGGTCGAGTCCGTGGCGTATGCTGTGGCAACCGACAGCCATCGCCCTGTGCTCACCGGAGTGCTCATGCGCTACGATGGCGAGTCGCTCACCATGGTCGCCACCGATACGCATCGCTTGGCTCATCGGAAGATCACGGGCGAGGGTTGGGGTGCCGAAGTCGCTGCCATCGTGCCCGAGAAAGCCCTGCGCGCCATCGCGAAAATGCCGATTCCCGACGACCAAGCCGTGACCATCCGATTCGGCGACCAGCGCCTCGGTGTGACCGCCGATGGAGCCGAGATGGTCTGCCAATTGCTTCCGGAACCTTATCCGAACTGGGAGCGGGTCGTGCCGCAAGAGTCCACCCGAACGTGGACGGTCGAGGTGGACCAACTCCGCGAGAAGGTCAACCGCGTCATGATCATCGCCCGCGAAAGCGCGAACCGCGTCAAGTTCTCGGGCAAGGCCAACGAGGTGGTTGTTTCCTCCCGCAGCGACGAGAAGGGCGATGCGAAGGAGGAGCTGCCGATGATTGGGACTGGTGGCGACTTGGACATCGCGTTCAACGGCGAGTACGTCCGCGATGCCGTCAAGCCCATCACAGGCGCAGGCGCCCGTATCGAACTGACCGAGAGTTCTCGGCCTGCCGTCATCCGGTCGGTGGACGACGACAGCTACTTCTGCGTCATCATGCCGATGGCGCTGGGCTGATCGGAAAGACGGCATGCCCGCCCTGGCGATCTTGAGCCGCTTGAGTGGCTTACGCCTTTACGCGAACCCCACGCGCTCGGCAAACGCACGGGCCTCGGGGTAGCCGGCGTCGAGGTGCCGCGCCACGCCCATCCCCGGGTCGGTGGTCAGCACCCGCTCCAGCCTCTGGGCCGCTTCCGGCGTGCCGTCGGCGACCACAACCATCCCCGCATGTTGCGAGTAGCCGATGCCCACTCCGCCGCCGTTGTGCAGCGAGACCCATGTGGCCCCCGCCGCCGTGTTGACCATCGCGTTGAGCAGGGCCCAATCGGCGATCGCGTCCGAGCCGTCGAGCATGCCCTCCGTCTCCCGGTTCGGGGAAGCCACCGAGCCGCAATCGAGGTGGTCGCGCCCGATCACGATAGGCGCCTTGAGTTCGCCGCTGGCCACCATCTCGTTGAACTTGAGACCCGCACGCGCACGCTCGCCATAGCCCAGCCAACAGATGCGCGCAGGCAAGCCTTGAAAGTGAATGCGTTCGCCGGCCAACTTCAGCCACCGTTGAAGCGGAGCGTTCTCGGGAAACATCGTGGCGATGGCGGCATCCGTGCGCTTGATATCCTCGGGGTCGCCCGAGAGCGCCGCCCACCGGAACGGACCTTTGCCTTCGCAGAACAACGGTCGAATGTACTCGGGCACGAATCCCGGAATGTCGAATGCGTTCGAGACCCCTGCCTCTTTGGCGTACACGCGGATGTTGTTGCCGTAATCGAACGTCACCGCACCCATCGATTTGAGCTGCAGCATCGCGGCAACGTGCTCGCCCATGGTCCTCACGCTCTCCCGCCGATAGGCCACCGGGTCGGATGAGCGAAGCGCTTCGGCTTGCGTGAGGCTCACCCCGTTCGGAACGTATCCGCCCACCGGATCGTGCGCGCTGGTCTGGTCGGTCAGCATATCGGGGACGGCACCCCGCCGAACAAGCTCGGGGAGCACGTCGGCACAGTTGCCTACGAGGCCGACGCTGATGGCCTCACCCTTGCCTGTGGCCGCACGAATGCGCGCTAAGGCGTCGTCGAGGTTGTCGGCAAGCACGTCGAGATAGCCGGTCTGGAGGCGCTTCTCGATGCGCGAGCGGTCCACGTCGATCCCAAGGAAGCACGCACCCGCCATCGTGGCCGCCAAGGGTTGTGCGCCGCCCATGCCGCCCATCCCACCGCTGGCGATCCAACGGCCTTCGAGCGACCCGCCAAAGTGTCTCTTGGCTGCTGCCACGAACGTCTCGTAAGTCCCCTGGACGATCCCTTGGCTCCCAATGTAGATCCAGGAGCCGGCCGTCATCTGACCGTACATGGTGAGCCCCTTCCGCTCGAGTTCGCCGAACACGTCCCAGTTCGACCAATGGCCCACCAAGTTCGAATTGGCCAACAGGACGCGTGGCGCATCGGCGTGCGTCTTGAACACCGCGACGGCCTTGCCGGATTGGATGAGCAGGGTTTCGTCGTTTTCGAGTTCTCGCAGGGCGCGCACGATGCCGTGGAAGCAATCCCAGTTGCGCGCCGCTTTGCCCGTGCCACCGTAGACGACCAAGTCCTCGGGGCGTTCGGCGACCTCGGGATCGAGGTTGTTCATGAGCATGCGCAGGGCAGCTTCCTGCAGCCAGCCTTTGCAGGTGAGTTCGCTGCCTCGAGGGGCGCGGATCGGCGTCGCTATGGTGGCCATTTGCACCGGGTTTACCCGAGCCTAGATGGTCTGCGTCACTTTCTGGATGAACTGCGCGTCGTCGGGGTCGAGTCCGCGCGCCCGAGCGGCGAGCAGGGCGAGCCACTGCCCGTACACGACCTGCCAGATCGGGTCGGCGACGCCTTGACCGGGCTCGGGCGCGTTCACCACCAAAGCGCCTTGCGAACGCAACGCGGTGCCGTCTTCGCCAAAGAGCACGGCGCAACTGCCGTGGCCGGCCAGAGCCTTGGGCCCGTGTTGGAAGTCTGCCGTGGAGTAGCTCTTGCACGGAAGCAGGGCGCATTCCATGAGCTTCAAGGCCGTCTCGTGGGCCGTGCTGAACGCGTATCCTCGGCCCAAGGCGAAGAGGGTCTGGGACCGCAGTAGGGCACCGAGTTGAGTCTCGGCGGCGATCTGCGTCCGTTGCATCCATGCGTTATCCGGCAAGTTGGGCTTGGACAAGCCACCGCCCAACGCCCGCACCAGTTGGTAGAGTGCTAGTAGGGAAGCCGTGTACGTCTTGGTGGCGGCGATCGAGTTTTCGGGGCCGACCCCGAGAAGCAACGAGTGGTCGGCAACGGTTGTCAGCAGGCTGTCCTCGGTGTTGGTGATGGCCAGCGTGGCGTGCCCCTGCCGCTTGAGCGCGCTGAGCACTTCGGCCACGTCCGGCGCCGCACCCGACTGCGAGATGCCGATGGCCAGACACTTGGGAAAGCGCACGTCGCTGCCGAACCGCGTCCACACCGAAGGTGCGGCGAGCGACACGGGGATGCCGAGATGCACCTCGATGAGGTAGCGGCCGTAAAGGGCGGCGTTGTCCGAAGAGCCCCGGGCCACCAGCAGGACCATCTCGAACGCCTGCCCGCCGAGCGCTCGGGTCAGGACGTTGTGGTAGCGGTCTGCGTTCTCGGCGAGCGCGCAAGGCTGTTCGCGCATTTCGGCTTCCATCCACTGGCCCAGCATGACCCGATGCTACCCCTCGTTGGGTATACTCTGCCTTCGCGTCGGGGCGTGGCGCAGTTTGGTAGCGCGCTTCCATGGGGTGGAAGAGGTCGCACGTTCGAATCGTGTCGCCCCGACCAGCGACCTTTCTCGTCAGCCATCAACTTGGCTTGACTGGACGCGGCACCTAGAGTCCCAGGCGGCCCCACATGGCGTCCACCTTCGCCTTCACATCGTCCGCCATACGGATGAGCTTGGGGTAGTCCCTCGAGAACCCGTTCTCGCCCGGCCACTTGTGGGTGCAGTCGAATCCCATTTTGCCGCCAAACCCCTCCGACAAAGACGCGTGGTCGAGTTGATCCACCGGGCCACGCGACATCAGCACGTCCCGAGCCGGGTCGCAGTTCGCCCCGATGCGGAACAGCACCTCGCCGATATCCTGCACGTTGCAGTCCTCGTCGAACACGAACACGAACTTGGTGAACGACAGCTGCCCCAGGCCCCATACGGCGTTCATCACCTTGTAGGCATGCCCGGGGAACTTCTTCTTCATCGCGACGAACGCCACGTTGTGGAAACACGCGTCGACGGGTAGGTTCATGTCCACGATCTCGGGCACCGTGAGATGGATCAAGGGCATGAAGATGCGCTCGACCGCCTTGCCCATCCAGCCATCCTCCATCGGCGGCACGCCAACGATGGTCGCAGGGTACACGGGCTTCGAGCGCATGGTGACGCACGTCACGTGGAGCACAGGGAAGTCGCCCGCCAGAGAGTAATAGCCCGTATGGTCGCCGAACGGACCTTCTAGTCGCCGCTCGGCAGGGTCCACGTATCCCTCGATGACGATTTCGGCATCGGCGGGCACCATGATGTCCACGGTTTTGGCTTTGACGAGCCGCACGTTCTCGCGTCGCAGGAAGCCCGCGAACAGCATTTCGTCGATGCCTGGCGGCAGCGGCGAGATCGCCGAGAACGCGTAGACGGGGTCGCCGCCCAGCGCCACGCAGACCTCGAAACGCTTGCGCCCCGCTTCGTCGGCGTCTTCCATCTGGCGCATGCCCTGCTTGTGCATTTGCCAGTGCATGCCGCACGTGTTCTTGTCGTAGAGTTGCACGCGGTACATGCCCACGTTGCGCTTGCCCGTGTTGGGGTCGTGCGTGAACACAAGCGGCAGGGTCACGAAGGGACCTCCATCTTCGGGCCAGCACGTGAGGATGGGCAGTTGCGTCAGGTCCACGTCGTCGCCTTGCATCACGACTTCCTGACAGATCCCGTCCTTGGTGCGCTTCGGCGGGACGGTCTTGACTTCGCCCAGCAGGTGTGGCAACTTCTTGAGCGCCTCGATCGGCCCCTTGGGGAATTCGGGTTTGAGCAGTTCCCGCAGTCGGTCGGCGTGCTCCTCGAAGTCCTCGCAACTGAGGGCGAGCGACATCCTGCGTCGAGAGCCCATCGTGTTGATGGCCACGGGCATGGCGTACCGCTTCTCGCCGATGGGCCGTGATGTGGGATCGATGCTGGGTTGATTGAGAACCGCGCTACGCGGGTCGGGTGTTCCGAGTCGGTGAGGAGGTCCGACGACATTTTCGAACAGGAGCGCAGGGCCGTCGGCCTTCATCACGCGATCGGCGATCTCGGTGATTTCCAGATACGGGCTGACAGGTTCGGCGATGCGCTTCAGCTCGCCCTTCTGGGCGAGCACGTCGAGGAAGTGCTGGAAGTCGTTGTAGGCCATGGGCGGGTCCGCCATAGTCTACGCAAGCGGGCCACCCTCGAGTCTCTCCGCATCGGCCAAGTCCTGCATCCTTCCGGTCGCACGCTTGTTGAGGAGCAGATGTTCCCGACAGATCACCCGTGTTGGCTGGCCTTCGAACACGGCATCCACCGCTCTGGCGAGGACGGTTTCGACCGGGACACCGGACACAAAGGTCAGAAGGTCGATTCGCGAGGGAGGGTAATCCAATTGGATCACACGGTCGGGGGTGACGAAGTCCTCTGCCGCAAGAGCGAGACTGGACATACCGAACTGATCGAGCGCTTTCAGAACTCGCTGGGCGTTGGTCGCTGTCGGGGCAACGAGCACGTCCATGTCGCCAGTGTATCGAGGGAAGCCGTGCCAAGCCAATGCGACCGAGCCGACGATGCAGTACTCAACTCCGTGTTCGTTGAACGACTGTAGCAACTCTTTCCAGTCTTTGCTCATCGCCGTGGACCTGCCGTCGCAGTTCGAAGAGGATGGCGACGCGCTCCTCGGGCGTCAGCGACCTGTAATACTCGCGTTCAGCGATTTCGGCCTCTTGAAGAGACTGGAATACACGGACCTCGAAGCGTCGCCGGGCCATCGACATCAGAATACCAGTCCCGTCGCCTGGTGCTGCATTCACACATTGGGTCGTGCGTTCGGGCCGAAATTGGCGTTGTAGTAGTTCGCGATGTGGCTTCCCGGCGGAACGATCTCATCGATCTTGGCCAGCAGCGTCGCATCCAAACGCACTTGGCAGGCTGCAGCGCTTTCCTGAAGTTGGGCTGCGCTGCGTGCGCCGATGATCGGCGAGGTGACCCCTGGCTGAGAAGCCACCCAGGCCAGACTCATCGCGGCCAGGCTCATGCCAGCCTCGTCGGCCACGCCCTTCAGACGGGCCACGGCGTCGGCGGTCTGCTCGTTCACGCGGTTCATGGGGTCGGACTTGGCGTAGCGTCCCTCATCCGGTTTGCCGCCTAGGTACTTGCCCGAGAGCTGCCCGCCCGCAAGGGGCGACCACGGGATGAGGCCATAGTCGTAGGTCCGGCAGAAGGGAAGCAGCTCCCGCTCGATGCGCCGGTCCAACAGGTTGTAGGGGGGCTGTTCGCATACGAAACCGCTCGCGCCAAGCGCCTTGGACACATAGTGCGCCTCGCACACCTGCCATGCGGCGAACGTGGAGCACCCGAGATACCGTACCTTTCCGGCCCGAACCAAATCTTCCAAGCCTCGAATCGTCTCGTCGATCGGCACCGTGGGCTGCGGGCGGTGGATCTGATACAGGTCGATCCAGTCCGTTCCCAACCGTCGCAGCGAGGCGTCGCAGGCCTCGATGATGTGGCGGCGCGTGTTGCCCCAGGCGTTGGGGTCGTTGTCGTCCATCTTGCCGTGGCATTTGGTGGCGATGACCAAGCGATCGCGGCGACCCTTCATGAGCCGCCCCAGAATCTCCTCGGAAACGCCCCGCGCGTAGACGTCGGCGGTGTCGAAGAAGTTGATGCCGAGGTCGAGAGCGGCATCGAACACCTCGCGCGACTTGTCCTCGCTGGAACCCCAATCGTCGGGCTCCCAGCCAAACGTCATCGTGCCCAAACAGGCGACCGAGACCTGCATGCCGGTGCGGCCCAGCGAACGGTATTCCATCGTTTCACGGTTTACCCCACGCTGTCGATGTGCCTCAGGATCGCCTCGACCGCTGCATCGGGCGACAATGCAGCCGTATCCACGACCAATCGGGGCATCGTCCAGGGCTGGTCGTCGCGGTCGACGACTTCCTGCCAAGTGGGGCTGCGGTGTCCAGTGATGTCGGCCCCACGGCACTCGACCCGACGACGGTGCTCCTTAGGATCGGAACACACGACCTCGACCTCGAGGTATGGCGAGCCCGCGTCGCGCCACAAATTCCGTGTCAGATTCCAGGGGTTGACCGTATCCGCCACCACGGTGCGCCCCAGCTTCAGATTCTTGGTTGCGATGCGCTGGGCCACCAAGTACCCCGTGCCGCCGATGGCGGTGTCTGGCATCCCCGAGTCGCGCATCGCTTGCTCAATCGTGTCCGCGCGAAGGTAGACCGCGCCCAGACGCGAGGCAAGCATCCGCGCGATGGTCGTCTTTCCAACGCCCGGCAAGCCTGCGAAGATGACCAACACGTCAGTTGGTCGGTTGCAGATCGTACGATGTGTGCCGCCCCAGATAGGGGATCGGCGTGTCCACGAAGTCCGCGACGGTCTCGAGGTCGGGGTGCTCGAACAGCGCCTCCGTTCCCTTGGGGAAGGTCAGCTTCTCGTGCAGGGGCCACCACGACACCCAGTGGATCATCGCGATCATCGGGCGCGGATGGTCGGTGTGGTTGGGCATCCCGGCGTGCCACATCCGCATGTCTCGGATGATCACGCTGCCGGCCCGCATCTTCGGCTGAACCGGTGGGCACACCGCCCGCTGGGCCTCGAGGCGTTCGGGTGAAACCTTGATGTCGCCATCCTGCATGGCGACCGAAGTGTCCAGATGCGTGCCCGGCCACAACTCGATGCTGCCGTTGCGGGCATCCATGTCCACCATGGGCATGTTGACGATGAGCGCATACGGCGGCGTGGCATGTTCGGTGTTCGGCCACAGGTGGCCCATATCGGCGTGGACGGGTTGCCGCTGGGTGCCGTGCGCCAGCGCTGTGTTACCGCTGTAGAACGCGTTCTTCATGCCCTTGCCCATGACCGAGGAGGTGAGCTGAACGACGTACTCGTTGACCAGCACGTCGCGGAACAGGTACTCGGCCATGGGGGGTGGGTCCTGCTGCACGTTGCTCCGTGTGAAGTTGAACGGCGTATCCGTGCGCGACAAGATGACGGGCAGGTCCTCGAACATCCGGTCGCGGATCTTGGCGACGTGCGCGGTGTCCACGGCATCCTCGATCGCGACCATCCCGTCTCGCAGGATGGCCTCGCGCCCGCGCACGACGGTTTCGGGGTCGAATCGGCCCCGTTCGCGTTCGGCGGCAGAGATGGTCAGGGTGACATAGGGTTCGTTCATGGCGGCTCCTCGCTTGTCATCGTACCGCTCGGCACCATTGGCCCGCGCATGTCCGTCCGTAGGATGTGATCGAACGGTTATTCGGAGTGGCGCGAGCAGGTTCGACGGTGCGGAACGAGGTCCTCGCCGGGGTGACCACCTTCGTGACGATGGCCTACATCCTGGTGGTCAACCCCGCCATTCTCGAAGCCGCCGGCGTGCCCAAGGGGCCGAGCTTCACGGCCACAGCCATCGTGGCCGTGTTTGGCACGCTCATGATGGGTCTGGTCGCCAATCGCCCCTTCGCGGTCGCGCCGTACATGGGCGAAAACGCGTTCATCGCCTTCACGGTCGTCGGTTCGATGGGTTTGGCATGGGGCCAGGCCATGGCGGCCACATTCGTCGCCGGCGTGTTGTTCCTGCTTCTCACCGTGACGCAAGTGCGGCGCTGGCTCGCCGACGCGTTGCCAAACTCGCTGAAGGCCGCTTTCGCGGTGGGTATCGGCCTCTTTCTCAGCCTCATCGGCTTGAGCCAGATGGGAGTGGTGGCGCTGGGTCAACCGGGCGGCGCGCTGCTCAAACTGGGCGATCTTTCGCAGGCGCCGACGATCTTGAGTTTGGTTGGATTCATCTCGATGGCGATCGTGGTGCAGCGTCGTGTGACGGGTGGCATCCTGATCGTCATTCTGGGGTTGGCGACGGCGATGTTCGGATTGGGGTGGGCAGTACCGCCGACGCAGTTCGCTGCGCCGCCACCCTCGCCTGCGCCGATCATGATGAAACTCGACTTCTCGAATTGGGCTTCGGTGGCCTTCTTGCAGGTCGTGCTCGTCGTGTTCGTCATGGCGTTCCTCGACACGATGGGCACGCTGCTGGGTCTGGCGCAACGCGCCAATATGCTCGACGAACACGGCAACCTGCCCGACGTTCAGAAGCCGTTGCTCGTCGATGCCAGCGCGACGACCCTCGCTCCATTGGTCGGCACCACCGTGAGCGGCGCGTACATCGAGAGCGCCTCAGGTATCGAATCCGGGGGGCGGACCGGCCTGACGGCTGTCACCACGGGTCTGCTCTTCCTGTTGGCGATGGTCTTCGCCCCCGTTCTGACGGCCATACCACCCCAAGCTTACGCGCCGGCGCTGGTTCTGGTGGGCGTCTTCATGGCCTCTGCGGCCAAGCATCTGCCCTTTGACAAGACCGAAGAACTCGTCCCCGCATTCGCTGTCGTTGCCCTGATCTCGTTCACCTACAACATCGGTATCGGAATGGCGGCTGGGTTTGTGTTGTATCCAGTCACGATGCTCGCTGCCGGCCGCAAGAGAGAGCTGAATTCTGGCGTGTGGGTGATGTTCGCGCTGTGCATGGGCTTCTTCTTGGTCTCGGCGCGCGGGCACTGACGGGCGGTACCCTCGTTGGGATGCGCATCGTGGTGGTCGGGTCCGGAGGCAGGGAACACGCCCTTGCTTGGAAGCTCTCGCAAGAAGCAGAGGTGGTGGTCTCTCGCGGAAATCCGGGCATCGCCCGCGAGTTCGATTGCGAAAGCGATCTCGACGCCTTGTGCGATCGGTTCAGACCCGATCTGGTGGTTGTCGGACCCGAGGCCCCGTTGATCGAGGGCCTTGCCGACCGCTTGCGGGGGAAGGGTCTCGCCGTGTACGGACCTGGAGCCGACGGAGCGCGGCACGAAGGCTCCAAGGCGTTTTCAAAGGCCCTGATGCGACAAGCGGGGGTGCCTACCGCCGAATTTCGCACGTTTCATGACGCCACAGAAGCCAAACATTTCGCCGAAGAACGGTATGGCGAGGGCAAGTCATTGGTCGTCAAAGCCAGCGGCGCAGCCATGGGGAAGGGGGCCATCCTCCCGCCCGACCTGCAAGGAGTGCTCGAAACCATCGACGACCTCATGGTTCGCAGACTCCTGGGCGAAGCCGGAGAAACCGTTGTGCTGGAGGAGCGCCTGATGGGACGCGAGTTCAGCTTGATGAGCGTTTGCTGCGGCACTGATTTCGTCAGTCTGCCGGTCGCGCAAGACTACAAGCGCGTGGGCGATGGAGACATGGGGCCGAATACGGGTGGCATGGGTAGCGTCTGTCCAGCGGAGTGGGTCACGCCCGAATTGATTTCCGCGACCGAAGAGAAACTCGTCGCTCCGATCCTGCGCGCGATGCGCGACGAGGGGATCCACTACCGAGGCACTCTATTTACGGGAGCGATGGCCGTCGCTGGCGAACCGTATTGCATCGAGTACAACGTGCGCTTTGGCGACCCTGAAATCCAAAGCATCGTCGCAGCGATCGGAGGTGGCTTCGCGGAACTCTTGATGTGTGCCGCGCGCGGCGAACCTCTGCCGCCAGCCCCACCGCTCGAACGGTGTGCGGTGAGCGTGGTGTTGGCTAGCGCCGGCTATCCGGGCGACTACCGCAAGGGGGATCCCATTCGGCTTCCTGCCATGGAAGGGGACGCGCGGTTCTTCTTTGCCGGAGTGGGATCGGACGGCATGGGACTGGTCACCCAGGGCGGACGCGTCTTGGCTGCGACCGGAGTTGGTCGAAGCGTGTCCGAAGCGCGGTCCGAGGCGTATCGCGCGGCAGGCAGCGTTTCGTTCGAAGGCATGCAATACCGTAAGGACATCGCGCTTTGAACGACGTGATCGTGCTCGTCAACGTCTTGGGCGTGGACGCGACAGGGAAGAGCACCCTTTCGACTCACCTGGCCGAGCGTCGGTCATGCCGCATCGACGGTCGGGTGTTCGCCCTCGACCGCCTGGACGAGTTTTCGAACTGTTTCGTCGGACAAGGTCTTGTCGAGTCGATCCACGGCACGAATCTGGGTCTGCGCCTGAGCGGCGATGCCGTGAGCCGAATCGCGGACACCATGGCGATCCTTGCCGATTGCACGTTTTCGCTTGAGGTTGCGCTCGGTCGAGTTGAGGGTCCATCGGTGTTGGTCGCCGACCGTGGATTTCCTGGGCACATCGGCATCCAAGCCGTGCGAATCGCTGACGAGTTGGCGATCGAACCCGCGGATGCGGCTAAGTCGTTGCTCGAACTCTACTCGGCGTCGTTGGGGCTGGCAAGACGGATTGTCAGTCGAGTCCCGATCTTCGAGTTGGACATCCATCTCGTCGCCGACGAGGCCGTCATCGGCGAGAGGAACGTGTCTCGTGGGAGACCAGCGTTCTCGGAGTCCGATTGGCAACAGTTGCGTGCCTCGCGAGCCCTGAATGAAGTGCTTCATGACCTCCGTTCGGCTTCGGGGATCGCGACGAACACGCTCGATACAACGCGCCTTTCGATCATTGATGCGGGAGATGAGGTGATGGCTCATGTGGCCCGGCTGGTCGCCTCTGTGCAAGTGCAAGAATAGAAGGCGTGACAGCATTCCTTGCCGCCTGTACTGTGACGATTCTGGCCGGGTCCGTTGGATGCACTCAACAAGGGGCCAATGGTGCGAGCGTGTTGGCCAAGGACTCCCACCTGACCACTCCCGTTTGGGGCCTTGAGGCCACCCAGTCGCAATCCGAAGTAATCGACGCGAAGGGCCCCGGGTTCGACCGTGCATTGCGGGTCACCATCGGTGGCGAGGCTTCCGACTCGAACGCCACGCAGCTCACGATGCGCAATGCGACTCGCATCGAGAAGGGCGACGTTCTGGTGGCCGAGCTGTATCTCCGCGGCCGGTCGGGTTCGGGAGGGCCGGCGGTCGCGATGTTCCTTTTCGAGCGGAGCGAATCGCCGTGGACGAAGTCCGTTGGCTCCAGCCTCGAAGCCCACGCCGATCCGACGCAGTTCCGCAAGAGCGTCATCGCCTTCCAAAGCGCCGAAACCTACACCCCTGGCGAGGCCATGGCCTCGATCCGATTGGCATTCGGGCGTCAGACGGTCGAACTGGCCGGAGTGAGTGTGGTCAACTTTGGCAAGACCCGCTCTTTGGATGAAGTGCAACGACAAGCGGTCGAGTCCATGCCCTTTGGTGATGTTCGTGTCGTGGTGGACACGAGCAAGACGTTTCAGACGATGCGGGGCCTTGGGGGCAATTTTTGTCAGCCCAGGTATGGCCATAGCGAGCCCTTGGATGCTGTGGGCCGACTGACGCTCGACCGGTTGAACGTGGTGCACGCGCGCATCGGAGTACCTTTGGAGATTTGGGCCCCATCCCCAGGCGTGTATTACGAGGAGGGTCCAGCGCGGGCCGCGCTCCAGCAGCTCGAGTTGTTCGCCAAGCGGGGCATCCCCACGGTCGCCTCGGTATGGGAGGGGCCGACGTGGCTGCTTCCGGGCGCGCGCGAGCAGAGCGGAAAAGTCATGCCCAAGGAGCGCTACGCCGAATGTGCAGAAGCCATTGCACAGTTCTTGGTGAAGGCCCGCGATGCGTATGGCGCAGAGGTCGAATACTTCTCGTTCAACGAACCCGACTACGGCGTCAACTTCAAATTCTCTGGGCAGGAACTCGCGGACTTCATCGCCATCGCTGGGCCTCGATTCGAGGCGTTGGGTCTGAAGACCAAGTTCCTGGTCTCGGATTCAGCCAATGGCGCGAATCTGGTGGCTCATGCGACCCCGTTGCTGGAAGACCGCCGGATCGCAAAGTATCTCGGCCCGATCAGCTTCCACAGTTGGGATGCCCTGAGTGCGCCGGATTCGGTCTACAAAGGCATCGCGGACCTAGGCAAGCGGTTCAACAAGGAAGTGTGGTGTCTAGAGGCGGGCCACGATCCGCAGCTGTGGCAAGCCGATTCGCCCTGGTCGAAATGGGACAACGCCCTCCGTACGGCCCAAGCCTACGCCAGAACGATTCGTCTGTCCGGGGCTACGCTGATGGACTACTGGACGTATCAGGACAACTATCCCCTGGCGACTCAAGACGGGCAGACGACTTATCCGGTGTTCGAGATCATGCGGCTGATGGATGGTGTGTTCGCGAAGGGTTCGCGCGTGGTCGAAGCGCTGTCGAGCAGCCGAGACTTGGTCGTGTGCGGGACGCTGGGCCCGAACGAGGGACGCGTCTCGTTGCTGGTGGTGAACACCATCGGCAAGGGACGCGTCGAGTTGAGCGGCCTGCCCAAGAACGCCAAGGTCACGGGGTCGTTGCACCAAGCCAATCAGCCCCCGATGACGCTCGACCTGAGAACCGACGCCAACGGCCGCCTCGCCCTCAACCTCCCGACCCAGTCGGTGGTTGCACTCCATGCCGGTTAGTTTGAGGCGAACCGCGCCACCACATCGTCCAGCATCGGCGCGGTCAGCCGACCGGTGAACGTGTTCTGCTGGCTGGGGTGATAGCTGGCGAGGATTCTCATCCCCTCGTGGGTGACCTCGCATCCGTGGGCGAACTTCGGCGGTTTCGTCCCGAGGTGCCGAAACAGCCTGTCCCATGCCAGCCCGCCCAAACACAGGATCGAAGTCCAAGAACGAGACGCCAACAACTCGGCAAGGTAGGGCGAGCATGCCTCGATCTCGGTTGGCGTGGGCTTGTTGTCGGGCGGGGCGCAGTGGCATACGGCCGTGATCAAAACGCCGGTTATCGCGAGCCCGTCGTCGCGGCTCTCCGAGGTCGGCTGGTTGGCGAGGCCCGCGCGGTGCAGAGCCCGATAGAGCCAGTCGCCGCTGCGGTCGCCGGTGAACATGCGCCCCGTCCGATTGGCCCCGTGCGCAGCGGGAGCAAGACCAACGATGAGCCGTGTCGCCGATGGGTCGCCGAAGTTGGGCACAGGCCGGCCCCAGTAGTCCCATTCCAAGTACGACTTTCGTTTCTCCACGGCGATGCGCTCGCGCCACTCCACCAAGCGGGGGCATCGTTGGCAGTCGATGATACGGCGGTTCAGGTCCTCCATGGCCACCCCAATGGGTTCGCGATGCGGTGCGCAGGTATCCTGCCGCGCGTTGAAGCCTCCCTGCGACGTCGTCATCTTTGTCGAACACATCGCGCGCGAACTGGATATCGCTGCCGCCGTCGTGGTGCATCTCGAGTGCACGCACGGGGTGCGAGCCGAGGTGGTTTCAACGAAGTTCGACCTCCTGGAAAGCGTCTCGCGCATCGGCAAGGCCAAGGTCGCTGCGTTTCCATGGTTTTATGAAGACGACGATGGTCCGATTCGGCGCGTGCGCGAGCATTGGCCGGGTGTGGGCCTAGTGAACCTTGCCTACGAGCAGGTGCTGCAGAACATCAATCAGGCCGTGAAGACGCCTCATGGCGATCTCGCACGGACCGTGGTCCGCCACTTCGCATGGGGCGAGTTCTACAAGGAGCTCTTGGTCCGATACGGCGTCGATCCGAAGCTGGTCACGGTGGTCGGAAATCCGAGCTACGGGCTCTATCGCCCGCCCTATCGCGAGTTCTTCCCGAGCCGGGAAGCCTTGGCCGCGAAGCACGGGCTCGACCCAAACAAACGCTGGCTCCTCGTGGCCGAGAACTACGGGGCGGCGTTCTATGCGGACGATCACCTGAAGGTGATGGTGGCGCGCGGCGCCTCTCGCGACGAGTCGTACGCGTTTCGCGACTTCGCCTCGGCCTCGTTGGCGAAGATGGCCGAGTGGCTCCAGGACGCTTGTCGCGACGATCTGGAGATCATTTTGCGTCCACGACCCTATACGCCGCTGGAGCGTCTCAAGAAGAGGGTGATCGAAGCAATCGGAGAACTCCCGCCGGGGCTAAGGATGATTCAAGACGGGTCCGTGAGAGAGTGGGTCTTGGCCGCCGATGCCGTCTGTTCTTCGTACTCGACGACGCTGATCGAGTCCGCGGTGGCGGGGAAGCCGATCGCCATGATGACGCCGCTACCCCTGCCCGAGTTCGTCAAGCATCCATGGTACGAACTGGTGCCTCAGCATTCGACTTCGGAGGAGTTTCGACGCTGGGTCTCTGACCCGACCGGCTCCTCTCAGGAATTGGAGCGATGGGCATGCGAGACCATGCTGGCTCATGGGGACCCGATCGCGGGAATGGCGGGTTTCCTCGCCGAAGCGGCCAACGATAAGGCTGCTGCAGCGATTCCATGGTCGGTCAGGCCCAGCCTGACGGCCCGGATTCTGGCCAGATCGTTCAAGCGCTCGCGGGGCCGGAAACCGGACAAGGCCCACGAGCATGACCGATTCACGCAAAGCGATGTCGAAGAGCGTGTCAACAGATGGCGCAGAATCCTGAAGTGAAGCCGCTCCTCGTCGCGATCATGGGACCGACGGGGAGTGGCAAGTCGGACCTTGCCGAAGCACTTGCAGACTGTCTCGGGGGCAGGCTGATCAACAGCGACGCCTTTCAGGTCTATCGTGGGATGGACATCGGCACGGGGAAGAGCTTGCGGAAGGCCGAGTACGCCCTGATGGACTTGCTCGACCCCTGGGAAGCGTACGGTGTCGGGCAGTTCGTCGAGGATGCGGTCGCCGCGGTTGCGCGCACCTTTGATTCGGGTCGGCCTGCGATCTTGGTGGGAGGAACCGGTTTGTATGTCCGTGCGCTCACGGAGGGCTACTCCGACCTGGTGCGCGCCCCCGATCCCGAGTTGCGGAATCGGCTGGCGGCCATCCCGCTGGAGGAGCTGGTGGCCGAGCTTAGGAACAAGGACCCAGACCTTGCGGCCCGGACGGACGTCCGCAATCCGGTACGCGTCAGGAGAGTTCTGGAGCGCCTGGCGACACCTTCGGCGAAGTTGAGCGTTGCTCTCCCCGACTGTCGGGTCGTCAAGGTCGGCCTGTCGATCGAACCGCTTGTTTTGGCAAAGATCGTTGAGTCACGGACACTGGCGATGATGCACAATGGATGGGTCGCGGAAGTCGAACGGCTTCGGGGTGCTGGCGTGAGCGTCGGCGACCCGGGCATGAGGGCGATCGGCTACCGGACGATCTGGGACGTGATCGAGGGTCGGACAACGCGCGAGGAAGCGGTCCAACGCATCGTGCAACAAACCATGGCGTACGCCAAGCGGCAACGCACGTGGTTAAGATCCGAACCCCGGCTGAACTGGATTGAGCGTTCCTCGACCCAAGATCGGGTCGAAGATGCAATGCAATGGATTGATTTGAACTGAGGACGCGAAAGACAATATGGCAAAGGCAATCAACCTGCAGGACATGTTCCTGAATCAGGTGCGCAAAGAAAACATCGGCGTGACGATCTATCTGATCGGAGGCGTTCAGCTCCGTGGCAATGTGAAGGGGTTCGACGCCTTCACGATTCTCCTCGATTCGCCCGGCAAACCGATTCAGCTCGTTTACAAGCACTCCGTCACGAGCGTGGTGCCCAGCAAGCCCATCAGCACGTATCGAGCCGTGGGCGACGGCGACGAAGGGCCGAGCGAGGATTGAGGCTCCGCTTCTCCAAAATGCACGGGATCGGCAACGATTTCGTGATGGTAGACGCCATCCGTCAGAACCTTTCGAATCTCGCTCTGCCCGACTTGGCCCGAGCGGCCAACGACCGGCGGTTCGGCATCGGCGGCGACGGGCTCATTCTGGCCCTTCCAGGCGACGAAGCTCCCTTTCGCATGCGGATGTTCAACCCCGACGGCAGCGAGAGCGAAATGTGCGGGAATGGCGTACGCTGCTTTGCCGCCTTCGCGCGCACCGAGGGGCTGACCGACGCTCACTCGATCGCAGTCGAAACCGGTGCAGGCCTTCTGAACCTGGACTCGCTGCCCGATGGCCGCGTCCGAGTAGATATGGGTCTGGCTCGTCTGACACGGGGCGAGATCGGCATGAACGGTGCTCCCGATGAATCTTGGATCGAGCAACCAGTCGAGGTGGACGGACACGTCCTGACGGCTACGGCGGTCTCGATGGGCAACCCGCATATGGCCATCTTCGTCGAAGATGTCGCGTCCGTGCCCTTGGCAGACTGGGGCCCTAGGCTGGAGCGGCACCCGGAGTTCCCCAACCGCGTGAACGTCCACTTTGTGCAAGCGCTACGTCGCGATCATCTGATCCAGCGTACGTGGGAACGCGGGGCGGGCGCCACGTTGGCGTGCGGCACGGGGGCGTGCGCCTCGGCTGTGGCGGGGCACCTTACGGGACGTAGCGACGCCTGCGTCCGCATCACGTTGCCAGGCGGCGACCTCGAGATAGAGCTCTCTCCAGATCGTCGCGTGTGGATGACTGGTCCAGCCCAGCACGTGTTCTCCGGCGAGATCGAGGTCTGACGCGGCGAACGAACCCAAGCGAGTTCATCCGAGTTGTAGCCTTTTCCCGTCACGCTGAGCCCTTGGGCGACGCAGTCGTTCAAGGTGTCGAAGCGGACCGGGTTGTGCAACCCAAGACGAGGATCGCCTACACGCTGTTCGCCTTCATATACTCGTAAAGCTCCCCGATCTCGCAGAACGCCAAACCAGTCACGGTGTCTGCGCAGCCGTAGTAGATCGTGATCCTGCCGGTGGCGGCATCGGCCAGTGCGGCACACGGGAACGTCACGTTGGGCACGTCGCCCGCCAACTCGTACAGTTCGCGCGGGTTGATCAGGTACGCGCGGCAACGCGTCCGCACGATCCAAGGCTTTTCGAGGTCCAGAAGCACCGCGCCGAAGCTGTAGACGTAGCCGTTGCAGCTGGTCAGCACCCCGTGGTGGAACAGTAGCCATCCCTCCGTGGTCTCGATCGGGACAGGTCCAGCTCCGATCTTGGTGGATTCCCACGGCTCGCGCGGACCCATGACGTAGCGGTGCCGACCCCAATAGATCAGATCTTCGCTTTGGCTCAGATAGATGTCGCCGAAAGCGGTATGCCCCGTGTCGCTGGGGCGGCTCAGGAGCAGGTAGCGCCCGTTCACCTTGCGCGGAAACAGGACGCCGTTGCGGTTGTAGGGAAGGAGGGCGTTCTCCACCATGTGGAACGTTTCGAAGTCCTCGGTGTAGCCCAACCCGATCGTCGGGCCATGGAATCCGTTGCACCACGTGACCCAGTACTTGCCGTCGAGATGGCAGACACGCGGGTCGTAGGCGTAACCGGGAGGCTCGACTTCTTGGTCGTCGCGGATCCACTGGATGGGGCCGGGGGCGATGTTCCAAGCGATGCCGTCCTCGCTCTTGCCTGCATGGAGGACCATCTCGCGGCGGATGTTGTCGCACCGGAACACACCCGCAAACTTGCCTTCGAAGGGCACCGCTGCGCTGTTGAAGATAGAGTTGCTGGTGGGGATCAGGTCGCGCGGGATGATCGGGTTCTTCGAGTAGCGCCACATGGGACCTTGGAGCGCGCGGTCGGGCTTGGGTTCCCAGGGGATGTTGGGCAGGTTCGGGCCGACGATGCGAATCGAGGACATGGAAACGCGTTCCACACCCTGAGCGCATCTCCTTCCGAGTCCTGGGCCGCCCACGCTGAGGCGGGCGGCCCCCGTTGGGGGAGCCGCCCTTGGTTATGCCTGCCGACGGATCAGCGAGGAGCCTCGAACTCGAACTTGCGTCCGAGCAGCCCCTCCCACTTCCGCTTCTGCTCGTTCGTGAGCAGGGCGAGCACTTTCTTCCCGACCTCCTCGCGCCGAGCCATCATCTGGCCGGGATCGCCAAACCCGGGACCACCCTGGCCCTGACCCCGAACGGGTGGCTGGCCCTGGCCCTGTCCCCGGACCGGCGGTTGGCCCTGACCTTGACCCTGTCGTTGGCCGCGCATCTGGTCGGGCGGTCCGCCGGGTCCTCCGGGACCACCGGGCCGGCCCATGCTTTCGCCGATTAGTTGTCGGACCTCTTCGAGCTTTTCGCGCGTGAGGCCGATCTTCTCGGCGACGTCCTCTCGGCCGATGGCGATGGGGCCTTCCCATTGCAGCGAGAGTTCTTGGTACCGCTTGAATTGGTTAGCGTTCAGGATCTCCTTGATCGGCGCTTCCATGGCCTCGCGGTTCGGGCCACCGGGCCCACCGGGACCGCCCATCATGGGGGGGCCACCCTGACCACGTTGCTGTCGGCCCTGGCCTTGACCTTGTCCTCGACCCTGGCCTCGCGGTCCGGCTTCGGGGCCACCCATCGGGGGACGCAGGTCTTCCAGCTTCTCGATCTGGGCGTCGGTCAGCTTCAGTTCCTTCTGCACCTTCTCCTGCATGAGGAAGGGCGGAACTCCGAAGCGGAACTGCATCATTCCCGGTCCACGCTGTCCCATGCCCTGAGGCGGTCCGCCCTGACCGCGCCCCTGGGGCGGTCCAGCCTGTGCAAACGTCGAGACGGTCATCGCGACGGCCAGAGCCATCGCGAGCACCTTGTTCATTCGTTCGATCTTCATGGTCTGCTCCGTGCCGCTCCGGTCTTCCTTTGCGGCGCTTACGTGCGTAATGTGGGACAGGGGCATGAGGAATCTGTGAGGTCCCGATCGCACCGGGACTTAGGTCCGAACGGGTAGCATGGCCATGGTAGGGCCTGTAGCTCAGAGGTTAGAGCGTGCGGCTCATAACCGCTTGGTCGTGGGTTCGAACCCCACCGGGCCCACCACCGCGTTTCCGGCCCTGTGGCTCATGGTCCCTCACAGGGCGAAGCCTCGTACGATGTGGACGCGAAACTTCAGCCCGTTCGCCCCCGCCGAAACGCCAAAGAGCCCGGCAAAGCCGGGCCCTTGTTTGGACGAGTGTTGAGCTTTACTAGCCACGGAGCAGGGAGAGCACAGCGTTCGGAGCCGAGTTCGCTTGCGCGAGCATCGCCATACCGCTCTGCTGCAGGATCTGCAGTTTCGTGAAGTTGGTCATCTCGTCGGCGATGTCGGCGTCGCGGACCGCGGATTCGCTGGCCGTCAGGTTTTCCTTGGCCACGCCGAGGTTACGGACCTGCGATTCCAGCGTGTTGCGGATGAAGTTGCCGATGTTGCCCCGGGCCGCAGAGACCTCCTCGATCGCCTTGTCGATGACCTGCATCGCCTGCGTCGCCGAGGTGCCGCCCGTGATGTCGAGGTTGGCCAGAGTCAGGCCGGACACCACACCCTTCCCGAGTTCGCTTGCGGCGAAGTTCGCGATATTGAGACCCGCCGTTTGGCCCGCGTTGGCCCCAATCTGGAACTGGGTGCGACCGACGTTGAGCTGGGCTACGGTGAGGGCACCCGAGGTCAGGTTGCCGTTCTCGGTCAGGGTGATCGTGTTGCCGTACTGATCCTTCAGGTTCAAGCCGGATCCCTGGTTGAACGTGACCGTCGCCGCAGATCCGTTGACCGTGACCGAGACGTCGGCGACCGCATTGACGCCAGCATCGCTCGTTGC
>JBDHZD010000055.1:0-23355 GCA_039811705.1 Fimbriimonadaceae bacterium
CGTGTCTTGGGCTCCGCGATGGCATCACGGTCTGGCGGGGACGAGAGGCCGACGGGATTCGGAAGGCCCCGACCCGCGCAGACCGTGGCACCCCGAGCGAAGCCGACTTGCCAAACGGGGTCGACACGGCCTGAACGGACCCTGGCGACGTCGATTCCTTGGATGCTTTTCTGCCCTCCAGGCCGTGTCTTGGGCTCCGCGATGGCATCACGGTCTGGCGGGGACGAGAGGCCGACGGGATTCGGAAGGCCCCGACCCGCACAGACTGTGGCACCCCGAGCGAGACCGACTTGCCAAACGGGAAGTGACAAACTGCCGCTCGTACCCTTGCGACTCACTCGAACAGGCTCGCCGCGAATTCGGCGGGCTTGAAGTCGCGCAGGTCTTCCACCTTCTCGCCTACGCCGATCAGCTTGATCGGCACCTTGAACCGGTCGTAGACCCCGATCAACGCCCCGCCGCGCGCCGTCCCGTCCAGTTTGGTCAACACCAAGCCCGTCACCCCCGCCGTCTTGATGAACTCCTCGGCTTGTCGGATGGCGTTCTGCCCCGTGTTGGCATCCAGCACCAGCAACACCTCGTCCGGCGCGCGACCAAGCGCCTTCTCGGCCACCTTGGAGACTTTGGAGAGTTCCTGCATCAGGTTGCCTTTGCTGTGTTGGCGGCCTGCGGTATCGGCCAAGACGAACTCGACGCCGCGCGCCTTGGCCGCTTGGATCGCGTCGAACAACACGGCGGCACTGTCCGCTCCCGGTTGGCTGCGGACGATGTCCACGCCCGTGCGCTGCGCCCATATCTCCAACTGTTCGATGGCCGCCGCGCGGAACGTGTCGCCCGCGGCGACCAGCACCGAGAAACCCTTGCGCTTGAGCAGGTGCGCGACTTTGGCGATGGTGGTCGTCTTGCCCACGCCGTTCACGCCGACGAACAGGTACACGGTCGGGTCTTCGTCGGAGACGCTCAGCCCGGCGGGCCCTTCCTGCCGAAACCGGTCGGCAATGGCCTTTTCGAGCCGCGCCTTGATGCCCGCTGCGTCGGTGATCTTCTCCTCACGGACGGCCTGCTTGAGTTCCTCGAGGATTTCGCCGGCGGTCTGGATGTGCGTGTCGGCCTGAAGCAGGGCTTCTTCGAGTTCGTCGTAGAACTCGTCGTCGATCACGCCGCGCCCGAGCAGGCGGTCTACATGTTGCATCAGGCGCTTGAACATCTGGATTCAGGGTAGACCGTGGGGCCCGGCGAGGTCAAGGCGCATAGGGCCAGAATCTTGACAATCCGGGAAGGAAACGTCCGCTTTGTTGCCGAACGTGCATGGTCATGAGACCGCGCGCGCTCTTCTGGCTGGCGTTGGCCCTTGCCTCTTCCGTGTGGGCCCAGACCGATCCGCTGTCCCAAGAGGCTTATCTGGAGCCTGCCGCGACGATCAAAGACATCGTTACGGCCCCATGGCACGAGAACGTGTCGCTGTCCAACCTGAGCCCGGACAAGTCGGTCTATCTGCTGACGAAGTCATCGGGGATGCCGTCGCTGGCGGACTATTCGAAGCCCTACACGCGCCTGGGCGGATTGGCACTCGACCTCGCCGCCAATCGCGCTCGCAGCCTGACGGTCGGCACGGCGATCGGCTACACGTGCTTCGACCCTAAAACAGGCAAGACGTGGGACATTCAGACGCCGCGCGACGCGAAGGTGAGCAACGCATCGTGGTCGCCCGACGGCAAGCATGTCGCCTTTCTGGCGCACTTCGACAAAGAGACCCACGCCTACGTTGCCACCGTCGCCAACGGTCGTTCCAAGCGCATCTCGCGCCGTCCCGTTCTGGCGACGCAAACCACTGTGCTCGACTGGACCGGCGACGGCAAACAGGTCGTGACCATCCTCCTGCCCGCCAAGCGCGCACCCGAGCCGGTGCGCACCTACGTGCCTTCGGAGCCCATCGTCCGCGTGTCCGCCTCCGGCAACAACCGCACACGCACCTACGCGAGCTTGCTCGCCACCCCTTACGACATGGCGCTCTACGAGTACATGATCACGGGTCAATTGGTCGCGATCGATGCCGACTCGGGTCAGACCAAGGAGATCGGCAAGCCTGCGATGCTGCGCTCGGTCGACGTTGGCCCCAACGCCAACTTCGTACGCGTGTCCACGGTCACGAAGCCGTTCTCGTACATCGTCCCGGTATCCAGCTTCGGCTATGTCGAGGAACTCTGGAACGAAAAGGGAGAATCGGTCCACGAGTTCGCGAAGCGTGCGCTTCAACTTGGGGCCGGCGGACCGCCCGATCCCGATGGACTCGCCGCGCCCCAAGACGACTTCGACGTCTGGCTGGACGAGGAGCAGGCAGGTCAGGGGCGAGGTCAAGGCCAAGGCCGACCCGGCGGACCAGGTGGAGCGGCGGGCTCTACGGCTCAACCGCAGTTCTCCGACCGGAAGCGCAACTTCGCTTGGCATCCCGATGGCCGGGGCATGATCTTCCAGCAGGGCCAGCCCGCTCGCCGCGACGACCCCAACTCCAAGGGCGTCGACCGCATCATGCGCTGGGTGGAACCTTACGGCGCGGACAATGTCGAGGTCATCTTCGAATCGGACAAGGTGATCGGCTCGTTCCAGTTCAGCCCAGACTTCAAGACCCTGTTCACGACCGAGACCGAAGGAGGCGTCGCGACAACCTACGCCGTTCCGATCGCCAACCCGGCCGACCGCAAGGCGATCAGCAAGAACCGCACGGCCGACTTCTACCAGAACCCCGGCACGCTCATGACGACCAACACGCCGTCGGGCGGGCGCGTCGTGATGACCTCCAGCGACGGCAAGTACGTGTACCTCTCGGGTACCCAGTACTTCCAGAACCCTGAAGAGAAGGCGCCCAAAACGTTCGTGGATCGCGTCGAGTGGGCCTCTGGCTCAGCGACGGAACCCGCCAAACCCGAGCGCATCTTCGAGTGCGCCGACGACAAATGGGAGCGGGTGACCGACGTCCTCGATCCGGACTTCAATGTGTACGTCGTCTCGCGGGAATCCAAGTACCAGATCGGAGACTTCTTCCTGCGCACAGGCACGGACGAAAAGCGGCTGACCACCAACAAGGATTACGCCGCCGCTGCCACCGACCTTCGACGCGAGCGCATCAAGGTCAAGCGGGCCGATGGCTTCGAGTTCTGGGTGAACGTGACCCTGCCGCAAGGATGGGACGGGCAGACCAAGCCGCCTGCGTTCTTCTGGTTCTATCCCCGCGAAGTGGTCGATCAGGCCACCTACAACAACGGAACGCGAACCTACAACAAGAACACGTTCCGAGTCATCCGAGGCACGAACAAGGACCTTCTCGGCCTGATGGGCTATGCCGTCATCGAGCCTGACTGTCCGATCGTCGGCCCGACCGAAAGAAAGAACGACAAGTACGTCCACGACCTGCGCGCCAATCTGTACGCCGCGATCAACGCCGTCGTCCGCGCAAACTACGCCGACCGCGACCGGCTGGCGTTGGGTGGGCATAGTTACGGCGCGTTCGGTACGGCCAACGCCATGATCCATACGCCGTTCTTCAAGGCGGGCATCGCGGGCGACGGCAACTACAACCGGCTGCTCACGCCTAACGGCTTTCAGTCCGAACAGCGGACCCTATGGGAGGCGCGCGAGGTCTATACGACCATGTCGCCCCTTCTCTGGGCCGAGCAGATGACTGGCGCGATGCTCATGTACCACGGCGGCGACGACCAGAACGTGGGTACTGCCCTCATCAACTCTGAACGCATGTTCCACGCCTTGAACAGCCTCAACAAGAACTCGGCCCTCTACGTGTATCCCTACGAGGACCACGGGCAGGTGACGCGCGAGACCATCCTCGACCAGTGGGCGCGATGGGTGGCCTGGCTCGACAAGTACGTCAAAGAAGCGAAGTAACGTGGATGCTCTCGCCGAGTTGGTGAACCTTGCGCGCCGGCTCGGCGAGCCCTCTGCGGCCATGGCCATCCTGGCGGAGGGCAACGTGAGCGCGCGCCGGGACGACCGCTCGTTCTGGGTAAAGGGAAGCGGGAAGGTGATGGAACGCGCCAACACCGAGGACTTCTCGCTGGTCGCGTTCGCCTCTATCCTTTCGCTTGTCGATGACCGGGGTCATCGTCCCGACGACCGCGCGATTCGCGAAACGCTGAACGGCGCGCGCGTCGCGCCGGGACCCTCGCCCTCCACCGAGACGCTCATGCACGCGTGGCTCTTGGGCTTGGAGGGCGTTCGATTCGTCGCGCACACGCACCCGGTCAGTCTTCTGGCCCTTCTCTCGACCGAGGGGTCCGAGGCCCTCGCCAAGCGCCGTCTGTTCCCGGACGAGATTGTGCTGTGTGGGCCTGAGTCGTGTTGGGTCCCCTATCGCAAGCCGGGACTGGAATTGGCTTGGGCGATCGCGGACGCTGTGACGGCTTACCACGAACGGTGGCTCGAGCGTCCCAAGACGATCTGGCTCGAGAACCACGGCCTGATCACGCTGGGCGAAACCGCTTCCGAAGCCGAGGCCGCCACCCGCATGGCAGAGAAGGCAGCGAGCGTGTGGTGCCGAGCATTGGCAACGGGGCTCACGCCCAAGAGTCTGTCCAAGGAGGAGGTCGCCCACATCCACACCTGGCCCGACGAACACGCCCGCTCCACCATGTTGCGCGGCACACAAGGATAATTGCCTGTTAAGAGGATTGCCCGAGCGGGCCGATAATTCTCTCGGTTCAGCATGGGTTCATCGTCGGAATGGGTCGGATCGGAGGCGGCAGGGCAAGAGACCGTCGAGCAGTTGCGCGCCAGCCGCGACCGACTGGCGATGGCCGTGGACGGGGCGCGAATCGGCACGTGGGACTGGGACGTCGCCTCGAACCAGTTCTCGTACAGCGATCGGTGGGCGGAGATGCTCGGCTACGCTGCCGACGAGCTGCCGCCCAAACACGCGACCTGGAAAGATCGGGTCCATCCCGAGGACGTCAAGTCGGTCCGAGCCGCCGTACTCAGCCACCTGAATGGATTCGTCCCCGCCTTTCGCGTGGAGCATCGCATGCGATGCAAGGACGGTTCCTACTTGTGGGTGATGGCCTCGGGCAGGGTGGTCGAGCGTGACCCGGAGGGCAAAGCCACGCGCATCGCCGGCATCTCCATGGACGTCTCGCTGGAGCGGGAGATGGCGGAGGTGCTCGAAGAACGCGAGCAGCAACTGCGGCGGGTGGTGGAGCACCTGCGCGAACTCAACGAACAACTCGTGTTTGCCGCCGACCACGACGGACTGACGGAGTTGTTGAACCACAGAGCCTTTCGCCGCGAGGCCGCCTTCCGGATCCAATCCAGGAAGGACGACGACCCCGTGGGGTTGCTCCTCATGGATCTGGACCACTTCAAGCGCATCAACGACCACTACGGACATGCCATCGGCGACGACGTCCTGCGCGCGTTCGCAACGATGCTCCGCGAGACCCAACCTCCGACGGCGCTGATCGGTCGGCTCGGGGGCGAGGAGTTCGGTGTCTTCCTCAGCGGCGTCCACGAGGTGGGGGTGTCGGCGGCGGCAAGAGCCGTCGTCGAAGCCGCGAGGGGCCATTCATGGCCGATTCCCAAGGTCCGATGCAGCGTGGGGGCCACGATGGCGACGGGGGACGTAACGATCGATGCGCTGCTGGCCAGCGCGGATCGCAACTTGTACATCGCGAAGAACAACGGCCGCGACCAAATGTGGCTCGACCGCGCGGCGTAGACGGCCTTGCAGCCAAGGTGCGCGCTACGATATCGTGGCGAGGAGGGACTTTGCCGACCGGCCCAGAGAGGGGTGGGCCGTTGCGCGGGTCATCGCGTGACAAGGCCCAGGTCTGGACTGGGGCCTTGTCGAGTCAAGTCTGATCGGATGTCTCGACGCGATCGGGGCACCCGATCGCGTCGAGACAACTGAGCCCGGCACTCACGCCGTCCAGACATACGGCTCGGCGTCCGTCAAGACGCGCCCGTGCTCTTCGATGGCTCTGTGCATGTACTCGGGCAACGTGAACATCGCGTGGTGGAACCTGGGCGTGTAGTACCGGTTGACCACGTTCCGCTCCTTGAACCGCTTCTCCAACTGATCCAACGTGAACGCAAGCGGGTCGTGCTTCTTGCTGGCGAGGATGAAGCCCCACGGCATGAAGAACGTCGTGACGATTCCATAGTAACCCGCAACGTGGGGAAAGACGTCCTTCATCGCTTCGAGCGTGGCATGGCAGCACGCGAAGCACTGCGGGTAGTTCTCGTTGGCGCACCCCGCCTGCATGGCGAACACGCCGTCCTCGCTCATCGCGTCGGCGCAGATTTGGAAGTACTCCTTCGTGAACAAATACACCGCCGGACCGCCGTCGATGGGATTGGGCAGGTCGCTGAGGATCACGTCGAAGTTCGCGCCCTTGTTCTCGGCGAGGTACTTGCGCGCATCGGTGTGCAGGAGGGTGGTGCGCGGGTCTTCGAAAGCGCCTTGGTGCCACTCGGGCATGTGCTCCTTGACCATGTTGACCAGTTCCTCGTCGATATCCACCATGACGGCCTGCTCGACGGTCGGGTGCCGCAGCGCTTCGCGGAGCGTCGCGCCCTCGCCGCCCCCGGCCACCATGACCTTCTTGGGGTTGGGGTGGAGCATCATGGCGGGCTGGCTCATGCACTCGTGGAACACGTACTCGTCCATGATCGACGACTGGATGTGGTAGTCGAGGAAGAGCGTCTTGCCGAATCGCGGCACCTCGCAGATTTGGTACTCCTGATAGGGCGTCTTGCCCGCGACCAGGAACTTGTCCACGGTGTATTGCCAGACGGCGGCCTCGGTGTGCGTCTCGCACACGAACATTCCGGTGTTTTGGGTCATGAAGGACATGGTTTCAGTGTTCAGTGTTCAGTGTTCAGTGTTCAGTGTTCAGGGTTCAGTGTTCAGTGTTCAGTGTTCAGGGTTCAGTGTTCAGTGTTCAGTGTTCAGTGTTCAGTGTTCAGTGTTCAGTGTTCAGTGTTCAGGGTTCAGGGTTCAGGGTTCCGCAAAGGACTCTCCCTCCCCAATCATGGAGAAGGTCGGGGAGGGGTTGATCGTGTGAACCGGGCACTCAGCGGCGCACTTCACTCTCGATGCCGCGCCTCACGATCAAGAACTTGATGCGTTGCGGGCGGAAGCGCTGGCGAAGGGTCTCGACCGCGCGATGCACCTTGACCGTGCCGCCGCAATAGAACAGGTCCACGGCGGCGTAGCCATGCTCGGGCCACGTGTGAATCGTGTAGTGCGACTCTTGGATGATGACTGCACCGCTCACGCCATAGGGCTTGAATTCGTGGAACGACTCCTCGACGATGGTGGCTTCGCTTTCGCGGGCAGCTTGGATCATCGTGGTCGCGACGCTCACTTCCTGCTCGAGCAGTTTCTGTTCGCATCCGAACAGTTCGATGAGCAGGTGGGAGCCAAGCGACGGCTCTTCCTCGTTGCCATGAGGCAAGCCGCTGGAATCCTTGCCAAGCCACTCCTCGAACGAGGCGACGTCGTCGCACTGGATGAGCGCCCAACCGTTCTCGCGAAGGGCCTTGGGCTCTGCGACCGAAGCTCTGGGAGAGAGCATCCCGCGCAGGAAATCGAAGAGGCGGCGCATGCCGTTGCGCCCATGGGGGATGGCAATCGCACAGAAGGCGATCGCAGCGCTACAAACGATGACTTGTGTCGACAATCAAACGAACCTCACTAATGACCGTAAGTCTCTCGACCGGCGAACCGGCTCCGAGAACCCGAACTAATGCGTGTCGGGATCGAGTTCAGGTCTTCGGCACCTTTGGATCGAAATCCAGAGACGTTTGCCCGACGCACAGCGCTCTCAGACGCTGCCGGTTTCCTCCGAGTGGAGAAACCGAACCTGACCCACGGTCACCCGTGACGCAGGGGGCACTATACCACGGGTTCAAGGCTCTGTCAACGGTCTGGCGCAAACTTGGGTCCCCTGGACCCCCAAAGTCCCTTGAAACAGGTTCCCTGGACGCCTGCGCGTCCTGCTCATCGCGGCATCTTCAGATCCCAACGCCCGACCAAGACTCCGTCCGCACGCTCGCGCAGTTGCATCCCTGCGTACGGTCGTGTTCCAAAGCGACCGACCCGGTCCCAGTAGGCTTGATTGATCAAGCGGTCGCCCGCAAAGAGAATGTCTGGAAACATGATGCCGGACCGCGATCCTTCCTCGACGCCGTAGACGTGGATATGGGCGGGTTCCGTGCCTCCCGGGTAGGGTGCGGGGCGCGTCGTCTTCAACACATAGTGGCCCTGCGCATTCGTCTTGAGCCAGCCACGGAGCGTCCCGTGCCACCGCGTCCAGCCCGTGGCCGACTCGCCCGCAGGGTAGAGACCCCGCGCGTCCGTGTGATGGACGTATAGGATCACGCCCGCAGCGGGGGTCTTGCCGTCGGACCGTGTCAGGGTGCCCCTCACCTCCAGTTTCGGTCCCGGGTGCTTCGGCGGCGCGATGGCGAGTTCGTGAGTCAGATTCTTCGGCGCGTCGAGCACCGGAAGCCAGTCTGGCTCGGGACGGCTCTGAACGACAACGGCTAAGGCGAGTGCGGCGACCATGATGTTCGTTACGGACCAGACGCCCGGAGCGGTTCCCTAGGCGGCCTGAGTCACTGTCCCGCTTTCTCCATCAACGACTTCACGTCGAAGATCATCCCCCCGGAGCTGGAGACCTGAGGCAGCTTGCCGTCCCACTTCTCGATCCACTCGCGGGCGACCACGAGTTCCGCGCCCTGCACCTTCAGCGCTTCGGCCTTCAGTTTGGCGGATTCGGCTTCGCCTTTGGCCTTGGCGACCATGGTCTGACGCTCGGTTTCGGCTCGTTGCAGCACGTACTTCTGCTTCTCGGCTTCCTGCTGAGCGACCTGCTTGGCCTCGATCGCCTTGTTGAACTCGGGCGAGAAGTCGAAGTTCGTAATCGAGACGCCGTTGGGCTCTACGAGCAGGTTGTAGACCTTGAGCCGCGCCGTGATCTCCTCTTCGACCTCGTTCTTGACCGCCGGGCGGCTGCGAATCAGGTCTTCGGCGGTGTACTTGGCCGTAACCGTCTTGATCGACTCCTGAACCGCCGGGTCGATGATGCGCGCTTTGTACTCGCGGCCCACGTTCTGATACAGTTCGCCCACGTTCGAGCGGTCCACCCGGAAGTTGAGGGCGACCGTCGTAGTCACCACCTGAAGGTCGCGGCTGGCCGCCGAACCCGTGCTCTCTTCCTTTTGCGTACGGACCTCCATCAACTCCGTGCTGTTGATGCCGGGGATGATGAAGTGGAACCCCTCGTCCAGTTGGCCCTTCACCGCACCGAACCGCATCAGAACGGCGCTGTGCCCCGCCGGAACGATGATCACGGTGCTCGAGAGCAATCCGCCGACGATCATGATCACGCCGACCACGTTCATGATCCACGCCGTGGGCCGCAGGTTGGTCCTCTCGCTGGTCCGCTTGTTCAACCCCGACACAACGACTCCGCTGACGAGAAGAATGATGCCCAGAACAACGATCGCCATGATTGCCTCGCATCACAAGGTACGGATCGGGGCCGATTGAAGATGCGCTCCTTTCCCTTCGCAACAGTCCTATGTCCCACGAGGGGCGAACGCTACAATGGCCCGACAAGCCTATGGTTCGCACCGAATCCATCAGCAAGTCGTTCCACGACGCCAAGCGAGGCACCATCGAAGCTGTGGTGGACGTCTCGATGGAAGCGCGCCCCGGCGAAATCTTCGGACTGCTCGGCGTAAACGGGGCGGGCAAGACCACGCTGCTCCGCATCCTCTCCACCGTCTTGAGGCCCAGCAAAGGAGTCGCCGAGGTCGCGGGATTCGACGTGGTGCGCGACCCCGACCACGTGCGTGCCAGCATCGGCTTCATGTCCACCTCGACGGCCCTCTACGGCAGACTCACCGCCCGCGAGGTGCTGGAGTACTTCGGCGGACTCTATGGGCTGAAGGGGCAGGGACTCCGGTCGCGCGTGGACGCCGTGATCGAACAGCTCAACATCGGCCCGTTCGCCGACGGCCTATGCGACAAGTTTTCGACCGGCCAAAAGCAAAGGGTCTCCATCGCGAGAACCATCCTGCACAACCCGCCCGTGCTCTTCTTCGACGAGCCGACCTCGGGATTGGACGTGGTGACCAGCCAGATCGTCATGAACTTCATCGAACAAGAGCGCAGGGACGGCAAGACCGTGGTGTTCTGCACGCACATCATGAGCGAAGTGGAACGCCTCTGCGACCGCGTCGCCATCATCCACGACGGACGCATCCGCGGGACGGGAACGCCGCCCGAGTTGGTGGCCCAATCGGGCGAGCCGACGCTGGAGCGCGCCTTTCTCAAGTTCGTCGGCGAGTTGCAGGAGGTGGGGCGATGATCGGGTTGGTCTTCCGCAAGGAGGTTCGGGAGTTCCTGCGGGACAAGCGCGTCGTCTCCGGCGCGCTGGTTGGTCCCGTGGTGCTCATGCTGGTCTTCGTGTTCACGTTCGGCGTGATCGCGCAATCGCTGGGCAAGAGCAAGGCGCCCAAGATCCACGTGGTCGCGCCGGCTCGGCCCAACGCGTTTCTCACTGCCCTCGAGCAAAACCCGGAGGTCCAAATCGTCCGCGTCGAGAACCGCGAGCGAGGTGTTGAGATGGTCAAGAAAGGCGAAGCCCGGGTGTTGCTCGAGTTCGCGCCCGACTTCGCCGACGCGACCGGCGAAATCCAAGCCGTCTACGACCCGGACGAGGCCCTGTCGGCCATTGCGCTCCGCACGTTCGGGGCCATGGTGACCGCAGCCAATCGCGCGCAACTCGACCAGACGCTCGCCCAGGCAGGCATCGCCAAGGAAGCCGTCGAGCCGATCCGCCTCAAGGAAGTCGAAGTCCCCAAGGACCAGAAGGCCATGGGCAGTTCAGCGTTGATCGGGCTGCTCCCGTACCTCATCGTCATCTGGGCGTTCTATGGCGGGTTCAGCGTGGTCTCCGATCTGGTCGCTGGCGAGAAGGAGCGGTCCACGCTGGAAACGCTGCTCATCACGCCGGTCAGCCGGACTCAAGTCGCGATGGGCAAGTTCCTCGCGCTCGGATGTGTCTGTCTGATCTCGTCGCTGTCATCGCTGGTCACCGTGCTGATCATCGGGGTCTCGGGCACTTCGCATGCGAAGGCGCTCTTCCCGGAAGGAATCCACCTGACGCCCCTCGCGTTGCTGGCGATTCTGGCGATCCTGATCCCGCTCGTCGCGTTCTTCGCGGGCCTGATGCTGGCCATCAGCGCGTTCGCCAAGAACACGCGCGAGGCGCAGACCCACCTGACGCTGCTCAGCTTCGTCGTGCTCATCCCTGCGATCTCCAGCCAGTTCATCGGGTTCACGGAAGCGGGCCGGGCGTGGTGGATCAAGCTGGTGCCGATCCTCAACTCCTCGGACGCCATCCGCTCGGCGCTGCTGGGGCGTCTTGACGCCGAAAGCGCTCTGGTCACCATCGGCATCAGTCTGGTGCTCGGCGCGATCGGCGTGATCACCGCGATCAAGCTGTTCGAACGCGAAGAAGTGTTGGTCAGAATCTGAAGAAGACCATGGACTGGATTCAAGTCGTCGATTCGCACACCGAGGGTGAGCCGACCCGCGTCGTCGTGGACGGCTGGCCGCAACCGCCCGGCGCCACGATGGCCGAACGCCGCGACAATATGAAGCGGCATCAGGATCACCTGCGGACAGGGGTTGTGAAGGAACCTCGCGGGCACGATGCCGTGGTCGGCGCCCTGCTCACCCCGCCTGTCGCGCTGGACTCTGCCGCCGGTGTCGTGTTCTTCAACGATGTGGGCTACCTGGGCATGTGCGGACACGGACTGATCGGCGTCGTCCGCACGCTCCACCACTTGGGCCGGGTCGGCCAAGGGATGCTGCGGATCGACACACCCGTGGGCACGGTCGAAGCGGCCCTTCTCGCGGATGGCAGCGTGGCGGTGACCAACGTGCCCTCGTACCTGTACGCCGAGGACGCAATGGTCGAGGTGGCGGGCTACGGCCCCGTGGTCGGCGATATCGCGTACGGCGGCAACTGGTTCTTCCTCACCGAACTACCCGAGTTCGTCCTCGACTTGCGCAACCTGGACGCACTGATGGACATCACCAAGCGCATCCGGCGTTCGCTGATCGAGCAAGGCATCACGGGCGCGGACGGCGCGCTGATCGACCACGTCGAATTGTTCAGCCCGACGACTCGGCCCGACGCCCATTCGCGCAACTTCGTGCTGTGTCCCGGCAACGCTTACGACCGCTCGCCTTGCGGAACAGGCACCAGCGCGAAAATGGCTTCGATGGTCGAGCGCGGCAAACTGCAGCCGGGCCAAGTCTGGCGGCAGGAGAGCATCGTCGGCGGGCTGTTCGAGGGCTTCATCGAGGTGCGTGGCGACGCGTTGGTGCCGCATATCCGCGGCCGCGCCTTTGTCACCGCCGAATCGCGCTTGGTCTTCGATCCTGCCGACCCCTTCCGACACGGTCTCTAGACGGCGACCGATCTGGACTCTTTCGCCATAATAGCGTCCATGCGCCGAACGAGCGTTCGTCTTCTCCTCGGTCTCCTACCCATTCTGGTTGCGGTCGGATGCAAGTCCGAGGGCGTGATCATTGGGGGCACCGATGGGCCGCGGTACACGAGTCTTGTGAGCCTGAGCCCGAGCACGACCGAATTGGTGGGTCGGTTCGGCAACTGGAGACTCCTGAAAGGCCGAACGGCTGCCTGCGACTTCCCGACGTTCATCGAGCCTGTGCCCGTCGTGGCCCAAACCAAGCCCGACTTCGAGAAGATCGCCGGCATCGCGCCCGACCTCGTGCTGTACGACGAGTCCCTGTACAACGAGGCCGACATCGAGCGGATCAAAGGGTTGGGCGCCAAGGAGGCGTTCGCCATCACGGCGCAGACCGTGGATCAGTTCATCGAACAGCTCTACAAGTTCGGTTCGCTGGTGGGCGGCGAAACCAATGTCTCGAAGTACGCCGACGACATCTTGGCCGCCGTCGAGAGCGCCAAAGCCGACCGCCGCCCGGGGACGCCCAAGGTGGTCATCCTGATGGGCGGTCCTGGCTCCTATTACATCAGCGGCACGTCCGGTTTTTTGGGCGATGTGATCAAGATTTGTGGCGGAGAATTGGTTGGACCAGAAGGCAACCAGTTCCAGCCAGCCAATGTCGAGTCCCTGATCGCGCTCAATCCCGACTTGATCATGGTCGCAGGCGGTGCGGCCTACGAGGCGATGGTCGCCACGCCCTCCGACCAACCGCCACCCAAGTGGGACAAGCGCACCAATGACGGCAGCGAAGCGCGCGCCATCCTCGCCGATCCCCAACTCCAGTCCATCAAGGCCGTTCAGAAGGGCGCCGTGGCCGGTGTGGCCTCGGACGTCCTGCTTCGACGCGGCGCGCGAGTCAACGACCTCATCAAGGCGACGGCGGCGACCATCGTGGCGGTGGAGCGATGAGCGGTCAAGCCGAGATCGGCATCTTCGGGGGATCGGGCTTCTACCAGCTGCTCGAACGCGTCGAAGAGGTCAAGATCGACACACCCTACGGCCCGCCCAGCGACATGGTCATGCTGGCGACCCATGCCGGGCGGCGCGTCGCGTTCCTTCCCCGACACGGTCGCCACCACACCATCCCGCCCCACAAGATCAACTTCCGGGCCAATGTGTGGGCCATGAAGGCCCTCGGAGTCAAGGCGATCATCAGCCCCTGCGCATCGGGTTCGTTGCAGAAGCACGTCGCCCCGGGCGATTTCGTGGTCTGCGACCAGTTTGTGGATCGCACCAAGGGCCGCGAAGACACGTTCTTCGATGGACCCATCGTCACTCATGTCAGCCCCGCCGAGACCTACTCGCCCGAACTCCGCAAGCTCGCCATCGAAGCGATCAAGAAGAACGGCATTCCGGTCCACGAACGCGGGACGATCGTCGTCATCCAGGGTCCGCGCTTCTCGACCAAAGCCGAGAGCAAATGGTTCACGGACATGGGCTGGGAGGTCATCAACATGACGCAGTACCCCGAGGCCTATCTGTGCCGCGAGATGGGCATGGCTGTCGTGAACATCTCGCTGATCACGGACTACGACAGCGGCATCGTAGCCGACACCGAGGCTGTCACCGCCCACAGCGTCATCGAGGTCTTCCAGAAGAACTCTGCGCGCATCCGCAGCGTTGTGCTGGATCTCGTCGCCTCGATGCCCGCCGATCTTGACGCGCTCGTCGACCCGAACACGTTGCGCTATTCGCGCGGCGATGGGCGCGCGCCCGAGTCGAACGATATCCGCCAGTTCGACGTGTTCTAAGTCATGATCGCCACCCTCGCCGCTCTGGCCGCGATGCTCGTCTCTGGCGGGGCGGGTCAGGAGGTGGTGGGGCAAGTGCGGGTCGGCTCTCGCGACGTCGCAGTGTCGTATCGGCCAAGCCAAGCGCTTCCGTTGCCCGCCTCATTCGTCGAACTTGGCGAGTGGCGCTACGCCCTGAATGGCGAAGGCAAACCGGAACGCCGGTTCATGGAAGGCGGAGGCTGGTCCGAGATCGCGGCTTTGTACAAGAAACACAAGGTGCGATTGGAGCAATCGCCAGAATGGCGGGTCAAGGTGGTCATCGCATCGCGACAAACCGTCCTCAACGTCGATCGACAGAACGTGGCCACGCTGAGGCGAGGCACCATCATGGACGAAGAACTCGCGGACGTCTACCGCGGTCTCGCCCAGGCCAAAGTCGCCATCGAGGCATACGCTTATGGATTGGTTCGCTTACGGTTCGATGTCGAGGTCGATGGCGAGCCCGTGTTCCTTGTCGATGACGGCGACGACTTCGAGTCTCTGATCGCCGAGCCCGTGCGCGCCAAAGTGTCGACGGGCGAGTTTGTCGCCGAGGACAAAGTGTTCCGCGGGCCCTACCAAAGCCTATGGGTCGTCCACACGCCGGTGCTTCAGCATCAGGCCGGGGACTGGCCCAGCCCGATTCGGTTCGCCTCGGGCGACGGACCGGACGGCTTCCAACTCAACGCTGCAGACTTCATCCGTTCGTTCCTGCGCGACGTGGAGCGCCAATCGGACCGTGTGGGCCTCGACGTCCGCCTCCTCGATCAGCGTGGCGCGGTCGACGAACCGTTGGCGAGCCTGGGTACGTTGATGCGTGCCGACGATTGGAAAGAGATGTGCGACGACCGATTCGCGCCCGGCCCATGGCGGCTCTCGGCTCGAACCCCGACCGACTGGGGCACCTCGGCCCGGCCGCTGACGGATGTGGCGAGGACGAGTGAAGCGGGCCCCTTCCGCCTTGAACTCATCGAACTCTTTCAGCGCAAAGGTCTCGGTCAAGTGGCGGCGCTCGGCTCGCCCACATGGACGTTCGCATTGCCCGACGGCGCCGATCCGGGGGACCTGACCGCCGGTCTGGAAAGGCGCGAAGGGCCTGGCGCACCCAAGCCAAACTTCCAAGTCCTACGCGGTTTGACGTCCATCGAGTCCGAAGAGGTCTTTGAAGCGTTCCGCACAGGGCCTGGAGCTTTCGCCATCGCCCTGCCGGACGGACCACCGACCGCCAAGTCGCTTCGCCTTCGATTCGAGTACAGCGTGACCGACTCGTTCGGCTTGGCGATCGAACGGGGCGGGCAGGAGCGGTACGTCCACCTCGTTGGCAGCATTGCCCATGCGAGCGGAGCCGCATTTCCAGCGCCGTGGTTGGTGCAAACCCTGAGCCAGCCCGGGTCGCCGACGACGGTCGAGATTCCCCTCGATGCCTTGGAACTGCCCGACCGGGGTCCATATCGGGTCCGCTTGGTGTCCGAACCGAACAGCGACCTCTTTCAGCGCGCGAGTCTGCCCCTGATGCGGCTCCGCTTGTGGCCCATCGAATGGCCCAGCGACGTCACCGAGGGCACAGTCTCCAAACCACAGTCTCCCTCTTGGACTCCGAGCGCGGCTTCCGAGAGCTGGTACGAGCGGTGCCTGGTAGCCGTCGCGGCCAAGGAAGCGTCAACGCTTGTCCCTCTCTTGAACGATCCCAACGAGAACGTCGTCCTCAACGCGGCGCGAGCCATGGCCCAGTTGGACTCGGCCGATGGGGAGGCGCGATTGGGTGATCTGTCTCTGAGTTCGGATGTGGTGACCGCCGAGTTTGCGTTGCGCGCTTTGGCCAGGATGAACCGTCCCTCGTCGTGGCTTCTCGTGCGGAAGACGCTCGATGGATCGCCGTATGACCGGTCCCGCGCCGTGGCGGCGAAGCTGCTCGCGACCACCAAGAACTCGATCTACGCGGGCCCGATCATGCTCCTTTCCGCCCTGGGCTGGCGTTCGCGACTGGCCGCAACGGAGGCGCTTGGCGCACTGGAAGGCGACGTCGCGCCCACGGTCCACATGGCGATGCTCATCGACCCCGACCCGTGGGTGCGCGCTCGAACCGCCCAGCTTGCCGACGTGCGCGCGGCGCTTGTTCGACAGAGGCTGCGTTTCTATGCCGTGAACGATCCCTCGGATGCCGTTCGGGCGGCCTGTTGTATCCGCATGATCGAGTCGGGCAACGCTGAACTGGCGCAAGAGGGCTACAAAGGGCTGCGGGACGATTCCAGAGGAACGCGCATGGCCATCGTGGATGCGTTGCGCCTCAAACCCCACGCCGACCACACGCGATGGTTGTTGTTGGCCGCGGGCGACTCGGTTCCAGAGGTGCGTATCGGGGCGCTCAAGGCTCTTCAGGACGATGCCTACCGTCCCGAGTCGGCCGATATGGCCCGTCTGCTTTCCGAACGCAATGGGCGAGTCCAAGAGGCCGTCCTCGACCTGATCGCCCAAAAGGGCGCCCGTTTCGAGCGCGACGCGATGGCCGGGTTCCTTGCCAGCCCCAATCCGACCGTTGTGGCGAAGGCGCGCGCCATGCTCGGCGATGGCTGAACAAGCCCGGGCGACGCCGCAACGGGTACAACGTGGGTTCGCGCGGGCGCTCGCAGCGTCGCAGTCCCACGCCTCCTCGCCGCAATGCTGCTTCTGAGCAAATACGACGTCGCGACTGTCCTGGACATGCCATCCGCGATCGAAGCGACGCGCGCCGCGTTCGGCATGCTCGCCTCGCAACGGGTGTCCATGCCCCGACGCATTGCGACCAGCATCCCCGATCAGGACGCCACTCACCTGTCCATGCCCTGCTACCTCCCGGGACTGCCGAACCGGCTGGTCTGCAAGGTGGTTACGGTGTTTCCCAACAACCACGACCGCGGCGAGCCCACGATTCAGGGCCAATTGCTCGTCCACGATCCCGAAACGGGGCGCGTCGTGTGCATCATGGACGCCGAGTTGCTCACAGCGGTACGGACCGGGGCTGCATCGGCATTGGCGACCGAATACCTCGCGCGCCGGGATGCGCACGTCGTGACGATCTTCGGGTCGGGCGCGCAAGCGTGGCAACAGCTGGCGGGAGTGGCCCAGGTGCGGCGCGTGGAGCGGGCTTTCGTGGTGTCGCGTTCGGCAGAGCGCGGCCGCAGATTCGCGGACGAAGCGACAGAGCAGTTTCACTTTCCCGTGGCGTTCACCCCCGACGGGGAGTCGGCCGTCACCTTTGCAGACATCATCTGCACCGCCACCAATTCGTTGGATCCCCTGTTCGACGGTTCCAGCATCCGCCCAGGCACGCACATCAATGCGATTGGCTCGTTTCGGCAGGAGATGCGCGAGCTGGATTCGCTGACCATTTGCGCCAGCCGCGTGTTTGTGGACCATAAGGAATCGGTCATGCGGGGCGCCGGCGACCTGATGACCCCCGTGCTCAATGGCGAATTCGATTGGAGCCTCCTCTCGGGTGAGCTGGGAGACTTGGTCATGGGTCGCAACGCGGGCCGGATGAGCGAGAAGGAAGTCACCGTTTTCAAGTCGGTGGGATTGGCGATCCAAGATGCGGTCGTCGGCGGATTGGTCTACGACAGGGCTTCCGAATTGGGACTCGGTCAGATCGTCGAGTGGTGAGGCCGCGCAGCGCACCCTCTGATTTCACGCGGACCGTGCTATAACACAACCATGCGCATCCTCGCCACGTTGCTCTGCCTCGTCGCCATCGGCCTACTCGGCATGCCCGTCCAAGCCCAGAACGCCCAAACGGCCCCGACCGAACGCGTCAAGTTCGACCCCAAGCGCGACGCGGCCAAGGACATCGAAGCCGCTGTGGCCAAGGCGACCAAGGAGAACAAGCGCATCCTGCTCGACGTGGGCGGCGAGTGGTGCGGCTGGTGCCACAAGCTCGACGAGTTTTTCGCGACCAACAAGGAGGCCGCCAAGATCCTCAAGGACCGCTACATCGTGGTCAAGATCAACTTCAGCCCCGAGAACGAGAACAAGGCCGTGCTGTCGCGCTACCCCGCGATCAAGGGCTACCCTCACTTGTTTGTACTCGACAAGTCGGGCAAGCTGATCCATTCGCAAGATACGGGCGAACTCGAGACGGGCAACTCGCACGATCCGGCTAAAGTGATCCCCTTTCTGAAGAAGTTCGCCGGCTGACGTATTCGGCAGGAACCGACCTCCTATCAGGCTAACTCTAACCTGTGAGTCGCCCCAAGGTCTATCTCGCCGGGCCGATTTCCGGGTGCAACGACGACCAGATGCGCGTCTGGAGGCGCGATGTGCGCCGTGGCTTCGGCGATGAGTTCGATTTCATCGACCCCACAGACAGCCTGATCCGGGCTGGCGGCTCGCATCACGAAGTCGTTCAGGCCGACGTGCAGGCCATCCGCAACGCTGACGCCGTATTAGCGAACATGTGGCGCGAATCGGTGGGCACGAGCTTTGGCGTCTTGCATGCCCATCTGAACGGCAAGATCGTCGTCGTCAACGATCCCAACCTCATCCGCAGCCGCATGCTGGCGTTCTATGCCGACGCCGTGGAGCAGTCGCTTCCCGCGTCGCTGAACGCCATCCGGACGTTTCTTCGCTCCGAGAGGCTCATCCGCGAAGTGGTGAAACGCGACGGACGCACCGAGCCCTTCAGTCGCTCAAAGCTCAGCAAGGCGATTCGGCATGCTTGCATCGACGCCAAGGCCGACGACATCGTGCCGACGCGAGCCATCGTCTCGCGAACGCTCGGTTTGCTCCTCGACAATGTCTACGAGGAGCGCTCCGTGTCATCGGAGGACATTGAAGGCGCCGTTTGGCAAGCCATGGCCGAGTTGGCGGCCGACCCATTGCACGAGACCGACTACGACGCTGTGCGGCAAGCATGGGAGCGTCACGGCAAGCCGATCGCCGCGCCGCTCACCGCTCCTGGCCAACAACTCACGCTCGCATTGCCTCAGGTGCATACCACGCCCCTCAAGGTGAAGGTGCATACGATCGGCGGTCACTCGACGATCTGGGGCAAGAAGGGCGTCGGAGACGGGGCGCGGGCGATTTTCGACGCCATCCGCTGCGTTGACGGCATCACCGAGATCGTGCTCGGTCCGTTTTCAAACTCGAATTCGCCTCCCGCCAAGCCCCACGTGCGCATCCAGGCGTCGAAGACGCCCCATTTGATCGATGGCAGATGCTACGACAAGGGCGTCAAAGGGACTCTGCAGACGTTTCAAGTCCGCGTCGCCGACCCAACTGCGCGCGATGCCGTGCTCCAAGTGTTGCGCCAACATCTGGAGAAGCAGGGGCACATCCGGCCCGCACTCGGTTAGTGCATCATCTGAGCGATGGCGAACGAACCGCGCAACGGGCTGTGTCGAGTCTTCCGGCCCGGAATCCACCTGCAAGAAGGGCCGGAGCCCGGCACCTACGTCTTGCCTGATTGGCACGACCGCTACATGGCTTGGCAGGACGAACTGGGGCAACGCGGCCCTTCGCGCGATCCGAAGCTCCAAACCGTTGTGAACAAGCTGATCGAGGACGTGCGGCGCGGCGGAGCCAAGGCGGCTTGGCGCGCGGCCCGCAAGTTCGACGCTCCCGAGCTCAAGTTCTCCCAGTTCGAAGTCTCGGAGAACGAGCTTTGGGATGCCGAAGTCGAACCCGCGCACGCTCGGGCGATCCAGCACAGCATCGAGCGCGTGCGCGCCTTCCACGAGCACCAACTGCAAGCCATCACCCAAGGCTGGACCCCTGGCTCGGACGCCCAAGGCGCCCCGTTGTGGCGATGGACGACTCCCGCCCGTCCCTACGAACTCGACACGGGCTACGAAGGGCAACTCATGCGGCCCCTCGGGTCGGTAGGCCTTTACATTCCGGGTGGGCAGGCCGACTATGCCAGCTCGGTGATCATGACCGCTGTCCCGGCGCTCGTGGCGGGGGTGGAGCGACTCGTCATGTGTTGCCCACCGCGCAAGGACGGCACGTTGAGTCCGGCGGTCCTGTTTGCGGCGCGGTCTTTGGGCATCGACACGATCTACAAGGTAGGAGGCGCATCCGCCGTGGCGTTCATGGCGTTGGCGGCATTAGACCACCCCGCTTACCGGTTGCAGGGCCTCCCACCCGGCGTGGACAAGGTGGTGGGCCCCGGGAACAGGTTTGTGAACGAGGCCAAGCGTCAACTGTGGGGCGCGGTGGGTCTGGACGCGTATGCGGGACCGAGCGAGGTGGCCGTAGTGGTGGACGAGACCGCGGACGCGCGCGCCGCCGCCGTCGACTGGCTGACCCAGGTGGAACACGCCGAGGACAACGAAGGCTATCTTTTCTCGACCAACGAGGCCAAGCTGGACGAAGTGCTCCGCGAAGCCGAGAGGCTGCTGGACGGGGCCCCTCGCGCCTTTGTCATACGCCGCGCACTCAAGGACCGAGGCGTCGCCTTGTTCGCCAACCGCAACATCGTGCTTCGCTATGTCAATCTGGTCGCTCCCGAGCACCTCACGCTCATGGTTGCCGACCCCGAGTGGTGGATCGCGAGAGTCGCCAACGCAGGATGCATCCTCGTGGGCGAACACACGCCGCAGAGCGCGGGCGACTTCTGCTCCGGGCCCAGCCACACGTTGCCGACGGCGCGCGCGGCGCGATTTGGCAGCCCGTTGAGCGTGCTGGACTTCCTGAAGGTGCAGTCGCTCAGCCGCCTCAGCCACGCGGATCTTACGGCCCTGCGCCCGACCATCGAGGCGTTCGGCGATCTGGAGGGCTTCCCCATGCACGGGCTGGGGGCCACGGTGCGGTTCGAAGACGCCGGCTCGGTGTAGAATCGAACGGACCCGCATGTACGCGCTCAACTTCTACTCGGACCTCTACGGCGACGTCCTGCGCAACTCGCGCAAGACGGTCACGATCCGCATGGGGGACAAGACGGACAAGTACAAGACCGGCATGCTGGTCTGGGTCACGGTCGGTCCCCGGTTTTCGCGGCGGCAGAAGCTGTACACGGCGATTCTGGACCGGGTGGAGGTCAAGACGATCCGCGACCTTTCGCCTCGTGACATCGAGCGCGAACATCCCGAGTTCCGCGGCGAAGACGACGTGATCGCCATGCTCTCGCGGATCTACGGCGACTTCATCACCCCCGACCACTTGGTGACGGTGATCTACTTCAGCCGCGTGGACGAATAAACGCCTGAACAGCGTTTCGCGAAGTATCGCTTATACTGGGACCGTGCAGTCCGATTTGCAGGCCTCGGCACTGAGGATTTTGCGCCGCGCGTTGGGAGCGGAGGCCGTGTTTCGCGAGGGCCAGTTGGAGGCGATCCAAGCTGCGGTCACACCCGGCTCGCGAACGCTGGTTGTTCAGAGGACGGGTTGGGGCAAGAGCCTCGTCTATTTCATAGCTACCCAACTGTTGCGCCAAGCAGGCAAGGGACCCACACTGTTGGTCAGCCCGCTTCTTTCACTGATGCGGAACCAACAAGACATGGCCTTACGCGTTGGCGTCCGCTCGGCCAGCATCAACAGCACCAATCGAAACATGTGGGCGGAGTTGGAACGCTCCGTCCTTGCCAACGAAGTCGACCTGCTGCTCGTATCGCCGGAGAGGTTGGGCAATCCCGCGTTCGCCGAGCGCTTACTACCTTGGATCGAGCGACACTGCGGATTGCTTGTCGTGGATGAAGCCCATTGCATCAGCGATTGGGGCCACGACTTCCGTCCGGACTACCGCCGCATTCTGAGCACCGTCGGACGCCTCTCGCCCGACGCCTCGATCCTCGGGACCACTGCGACGGCGAACGACCGAGTGATTGCCGACGTGGCCAACCAGCTGGGCTCTCTGCAAGTCATGAGAGGCCCGTTGATGAGAGAGTCGCTCCGATTGCGCGTTGTGCGTCTGGGCGACCAAGCCGAGCGGCTCGCCTTTCTGGCGAAGTACACCCCCAAGCTGCCAGGTACCGGAATCGTCTATGCCCTGACCGTTGCCGACGTGAAACGCATCGCCGAGTGGTTGTGCGCCGAAGGCATCCACGCAGCCGCCTACCATGCCGATCTGGAGTCCAATGTCCGCGAGTCGCTCGAAGACCAATTCCAACGCAACGAAATCAAGGTGCTTTGCGCTACGACGGCTTTGGGGATGGGCTACGACAAGGGCGACGTGTCCTTCGTCATCCACTTCCAGCGCCCCGGTTCTATCATTGCGTACTACCAACAGATCGGGCGTGCGGGTCGCACGCTCAAACTCGCCGAGGTCGTGCTCCTGGAAGGGTGGGAGGACGACGAGATCAACCTGCACTTCATCGAAAGCGCCTTCCCAAACCGGGCTGTGTTTGAATCGATCCAAGCACGTCTGAGCCAGGGTTCTGTCGGCTCGATCGATGCCTTGGTCTCAGAAGCCAACTTCACCTTCGGCCAAGTCGAGAAGGCCGTTCGGCTCATGGAAGTCGCTGGCGCGATCCGGCGCGAGGACCGACGTTACAAGCTGGCGAACGATCAATGGCAGTTTGGCGAGCTGCGTTCGGAGGAAGTGGTGGCGGCAAGGAAACTCGAACTCGCACAGATGCGCGAGTACTCGGACACGACGGGTTGCCGCATGGAGTTTCTGGCTCGCGCGCTGGACGATCCGACGGCTGCCCGGTGCGGAACGTGCGATCGTTGCCGACCGACCGTCGAGCCGTCCATCGATCATACGACGACACTCCGCGCCATGCGCTTCCTAAGACGCCATGTGCAAGTGATCGAGCCGAAGAAGATGTTCCCGGCCGGTGTTTTCGCTGAGGGAAAGAAGAAGATCCCAGACTCAGACGTACTCGAACAAGGGCTCGCTCTGGGCGTTTATGGCGACGCGGGATGGGGCAAACTGGTCCGGCAGGGCAAGTACCACGCTGGCCGCTACTCCGACGAGTTGCTGGAGCCCGCCGTCGCAGCGATCAGGTCCATGTCAGTCGTGCCGGAGTGGTTGACTTGGATTCCCAGCCTCCGCCACCCCGAATTGGTGCCCGACTTCGGCAAACGTCTTGCCGACGCTTTGGGGATTCCT
>JBDHZD010000056.1:0-23062 GCA_039811705.1 Fimbriimonadaceae bacterium
ACCGCAGGATTCCGTTTCGACATGTTGCCAACCACGAAGACGCGGGCAGCGCGCTTCGAGCAGAGGGCTGGACGCTTGTCGCCGTCGAAGTCACCGAGGGTGCCATCCCGTATCTGGACTTCGAGTTTCCGCATCGGGTTTGTCTGGTCCTCGGCAACGAGGGCGCAGGAGTCTATGGTTCGTTGCTGCGGCAATGCTCAGCCGCCGTCTATGTTCCCATGTTCGGCAAAGGCCGGTCCATGAACGTAGCGATGTGTGCGGGCATCGTGGCGTACCGAGCGATTCTAAAAGAATCTTCCTGAGAGCGCCCACAAACGAAGTGGACATATGTATACTATCGGTGCTATGTCACTAAAGACCCACGTGGCCGGACAGGTTCGAACCTGGGGCTACCTTCTCGACAAAGATCTTCAGCATGTTCCCGGCGCGATGGCCACCGACTCACCCGGCGGCAAGACGCGTTCGCCTCGTTCCGTCGCCATCGAGACCGCGGTGTTCAACGATCTGCTCCTGGCTTTGGCAAAGGGAGAGAGCGTCGATATGGAGGGCTTCTTTGCAGCGAAGACGTCCAGCTACGAAGCCTCCTGCCCCGATACAGATGCCGTACGTGCCGCTGTGTCTGCCTCTGCAGCGAATCTGGCTTCCTGGATCGATGCCGCTTCCGAGGACGACATGCTCAAAGAAGTGACGGCGCCTTGGGGAATGACCATGACCCTGGCCGACCTGCTGTTGCATGCTTCGGCGCACATGGCTTACCACAGCGGTCAAGTGAACTTTGTCCAGTTGCTCAACGGAGACGACGCGATGCACTGGATGTAGCGGGAGGTCAGCCCGTTGCTGCTCGACCGGGCCCGCCAAGCAACCGCAACCCGTTGAGGATGACGATCACGGTTGAGCCCTCGTGACCGATCACGGCGATTGGCAGCGGCAACTTCCCGAAGAGCGAAGCCAGAGTCAGCACCGCGATCACTCCTCCCGCAAAGGCGAGGTTGAACGTGATGACGGCTCTGGCCCGCCGCCCCAATCGGATCAGCTCGGGCAGGGCTGTCAACCGATCCCGCATCAAGACGACGTCGGCCGCTTGCAGAGCCACATCGCTGCCCAAGCCTCCCATGGCGACGCCAAGGTGCGCTCCTTTGAGGACAGGTGCATCGTTCACGCCGTCGCCCACCATCATCACCCGCCTGCCCTGAGCGATCAACTCGCGAATGGCTGTAGCCTTGTCCTCTGGCATCATTCCGGCTCGAAAGTCGGCGATTCCGAGTTGGTCCGCGACCGTTCGGGCCGTATTCGGATTGTCTCCGGTCAGCATGACGATGTGGCCGACTCCGGTTGCGCGCAGGGCTTCCAGCGCGTCCTTTGCTTCCGGTCGCACGGTGTCCGCGAGGCCGAATCCCGCCAACCGGTCGCCAGCCCGCATCAGGGCGACGGTCATGCCCTTGGCTTGCAGAGCAGCGACATCCTCCCTGAATGCGTCAGGCAAGCTGTCCCAGTCGAAGTATCGTGGCTGGCCGATTTCGACTCGGGCGCCATCGATCGTCGCGGCGACGCCCAACCCGGGGACGACCTCCGTAGACGCTGCCGCTGGAATCTCGACCCCTTGGGCCGATGCTGCGCGCACGATCGCGTCGGCAATCGGGTGGTCGCTGTATTGCTCCGCACCCGCAGCCAGGCGCAGCAACCCGGCGGCTTCCGCCGACAAGGGACCCGCGCCGGTCCAGCAACCGGAAGATGCGTCGCACCTGTGGTAGGTGTCGGAAACCCGATGGCATACACAGATCTCCACCAGTTCGGGGCGTCCCGAAGTGAGGGTGCCCGTCTTGTCGATCGCAGCCGCATCGATAGTTCCGGCGGTTTCGATGTGCGCGCCTCCCCGGATCAGGATCCCGTTTCGCGCCGCCCATGCCAGCGCCGAAAGCGTCGAAGCGGGCGATGAGATCACCAAAGCGCAAGGGCTTAGAGCGACAAGCAGCGTCAGTGCTTGGTAAAACGCCTCGGGCCATGGTGAGCCGAAGGCGCCCCTCACGAGCAACGACGCAAGGGAAGCGAACACCACGAAGAAGGTGTAGCGTTGTCCGAACCACTGGCTGACCCGCTCGCCGCTGGCCTTGTTCTCTTGGGCTTCAGCGACGAGCGCCACGATGCGGTCCAGCGTGCTGTCGCCCACTCTTCCTGTGACCTCGATCAGCATCAGTCCCTCGACGTTTGTCGTGCCCGACAGAACCTTGTCACCCGGACCCTTGGCGACCGGAATGCTCTCGCCCGTCAAGGTTGCCTCGTTGACCGATGTGGTTCCTTCGATGACAATGCCGTCCAGCGGAACCGCTTCGAAGGGCCTGATCCGCACATGCTCGCCAAGAGCCACGGTCTCGACGGCTACGCGCATATCCTCGCCATCCCTAACGACCGTGGCCTCCAAAGGGCGCAGCTTGACGAGCGCTTCGATGGCAGACTTCGTTCGAGCCATGGCGAGCGACTCGAGGGTGCTGGACAGGCTGAAAAGGAACAATAGAACGGCGGCGTCCGTGGGCTGCCCTACGGCGATCGCCCCGATCGCCGCAAGCACCATCAGGAGGTTCACGTCAAGGCTTCGCTCGCGAATCGAGGCCCACGCGGTCTTGACGGCGAACATCGATCCCGCCGCAATGGAGAGGTATGGGAACACGGGGTGCAGACGGAACAGAGCCAACAAGAGGAAGACCCCGCCTGCTGCAGTCAAGGCCGTCTGAAGGTCTACACGAGTTCGCACGCCGTCCTAGCATGGCACAGGGCGTCGGATGCCCATAGGCTTCCGACGCCGCTTGCCAACTGGTTATCGCGAGTCGTCTTCGTTGATCGCCGCGCCGCGCTTCGGTTGGGCCGAATTGGCGTCTTCGACCGTGTAGGTTTTGCCTGAATCGGCTTCAGGCCCAGCGGCATTGCCGCCGCTGTTGCCGCAACCGATCAGGCCCGCCGCCAGCACACTGAGAAGGATCAGCCTCAAGGGAAGCATAGCGCGTTGGTCCCCGTTGTGCCGTATTGATAGGCGAAGGTCGAGTCGGGTCGGAACATGCTCATGTAGGCCGGCATACCGGGGGCGCTGACGCATCGCATGGGCGAGATCACATGCCCTGCCGGGTAGCCCGGTTCGGCGGGAGGTCCGCCATAGGTGTAACCGGGTTCATCGATCGCGGTCACGAACGATCCCGCAGGCGTCGAGGTGTCCGTACCCATCCGCTTGAATCGGGCGGACGAGTCCGCCGATACGTAAATGTTGCCGTTCTGGAACGACCGCACCGTATCGTTGGCGGGAACGAAAGTGAACTCATACGTGTCTTCGCGGGCCCTGGCGGTCAATCCGGTCTGGACTGCTCCCGAGGGGTTGAATCGGCATGGAGGCGCTTGGTTGGCCGCAGTGCCGACGAACGTGCAGCGAAGATAAGGCGACGTGTATCCATATCCACGGTACGCCTCCTTGCCATTGCCGAACCACATCATGGGCAACTTGCTCGGCGTCGCGATGGCGCCTGCGTTCCAAAGGTGGAGCAAGCCGTTGCCGGACAGGGCCACGATCGGAAGGTTGGCGGGCGCGGTGGCATAGTTGAACCCGGACGTGTACAGGTTCAAACCGGCTCCGCCATAGATATCGTGACTCTTGGTGTAAGGAAAAATGGCGTTGTGGAAGGCCACTTCGTCCGCCTGCTTCGCGGCGGCGTTGACTCCCCAGCCGGCAGGAACCGACCAAAGCCGGTACGGCCCGAGACCACTTGCGGACACGGGGCCGCTGACGACCGTGCCTGTAATTGGGTCGATCGCGTGCATCGAAGGGAAGGAGTCGTCGTTGTCGGAGAGATACATCAGCATGGCGGTGCCCGCCTGCTTCGTGTTGGAGATGACGGTGGTTTTTTGCGCAGCTGCTTTGGCCTGCGCATACACCGGGAAGAGCATGGCGGCCAAGATCGCGATGATCGCGATCACGACAAGGAGTTCGATGAGAGTAAAGCCACGTTTCATGTGAAAGCCTCGGACACCACTATCATAACGGATGAGACTCGGGAATGTATAGACAAAAATCGAGCGGGGGCATGAAGCCCCCGCTCGGATCACTCGCTCTCGAGATGCAGACTCAGAAGCGAATCAGGATCAACTCGCCCGGATTGACATACGTGCCGGGGCCGTGGTCGGGCGCCACGTCGATCCGACGGTCGAGGACGATCTTCATCTTGCCACCCGTGTACAAGGGCCACGCCCAAGTGAAGTTGCTCCAGGCGTTGTTGAAGGTCACGCCGTTTGCGAACAACGGCAGACCCAAAGCCATGGGCAGATTCGCGTAATCGTAGGCGATGGCGCGATACAGGGCAGGAATGGTGAGGTTGGTCAACGGGCCACTGGGTCCGGATCCCGGCACCTTGGTGAGGTCGCCGAAATTCTGGAAGTCGATGCCCAGTTGCTCGTTGTGGTAGATCATGATCTCCGTCGAGCCCTGATGCCACCCGGAGCCCCAGCCATCCACGGTGAAGACGGCCGACATGAATCCGTTCACATAGAGGTAGGGATTCACATAGGTGGTCGTCGGCATGCCGAAGTAGATGATGTTGACCAAGCCGTGATAGTTGCCGGCGTAGTCGCTGTCCACCGTGTAGGTGAACACGCGGCCACCCAGCGGTTGGGCCAGGCCCACGGCGGCAAAGGCCGTGATTCCCAAGAGCGTAGCGATGCGTTTCATGGTGATGGTTCCGTTTGCTGTTAGCGGTCGCCTTGCCGTCCAAACGCTCGGCGAAGGATGACGAAGTCCTTGACGTCCACACGACCGTCCTTGTTGAGATCGGCGCGGGCGTCGAATGCGGCCTGGCCCTGCGAGGAGCCAAACGCGCGTCGTACGATGAGGAAGTCCGCGAGGTTGACCGAGTCGTCCCCGTTCGAATCGCCGTTGGTCAAATCGAAGACCAGCGTGCTCTCGTTGTGCTTGGTCAGGTCGAATCGGACCTTGCGGGTCAAGTAGCCGGCGCGTCGGACGTAGGCGTCGAACACGCCACGGCCTTCCCACTGCATCCGGGCGCGTTTGTTGTTGTCCAGCACGACCGATTCGCTTGTGACCATTCGGCCCGTCTCGGCGTTTAGCACCGTCACCTCGACCGACTCGGGGGTCGCGCCCACGGTGTCGCGGAAGACGACGGGCGCAGAGAACATCGACACCGGGGCAGGCGGTTGGACGTACCCGAACTCCACCGAGGAGATGGAACCGTCTTGGCGAGTGACGATCAAGGCGGTGCCGTCAGCGGTCCACTCGATGTCGGTGAGCAAGGGCCACTTGTCCTGGAAAGCCGGGTCGCTCAGCATGTGGTCGTACACGATGGCACCATCGAAGACTCGGTACACCCTCAGGTAGCCGGGGTGTGCGATGACCGCCACGGTCTCCCCGTTGGGGTTCATCGCGACTCTGGTGATGCCCGTCGCACCGATGGCCGACATGAGCAAGGAGTTCGCGTCGAGATCGTAGACGTAGACTCCTCCAGCCGCGACGGCGAGTCGCCGGTTGTTGCGGCTAAACGACAGACCGACGGCCGAAGTGAAGTGACCGGTAAAGGAGTGCGTTGGCACAGGACCCGCATCCCAAACCTTGACCGTCCCATCCGAACCGCCCGAGGCGAAGCGGAAGGGATGGGTGATCCAGCCCGCTTCAACCGCGGTCACCGGAACTCCATGAACCCACGTGGACACCGGGGGGCCACCTGCGACATGGGCTTTGATCGTGCCGTCTTGCCCGCCCACAAGGACTGTCGAAGCAAACGAACCCGAACTCCAGATTGGCGTCGCGCTGGTCGAGGTACCACTCATGGTCAAGGGGAATCCATCCCAGAACTTGATCACGTTGTCGCGACCGACGGTCTGGAACGGCGAGCCGAAGCTTGTGTTGAAGTGTGCGTTGACAAGCGGTCCGCCATGATCCACCGTTTCAATGGTCATGTGCGACACGGAGTCCCGCAACTTGGCTTTACCGTCCCACGATCCCGTGGTGAAGAACCCGGGTACGACGAGTGTGGAATGGGCGTTGGTGACGTAGTCGCCGTGGGCCGAAACAAGCCCGAAGAGCGCCCAGCCGCCTAGATCGACATACCGGCGAAGATCGTTCTTGGAGTCCGCCGTGTACAGGAACGGGTCCGTCCAGCTCATTGCGCTGATCGGACCCACCGCGTCTGCGAAGGTCGAACCAACCACGCCCGTCTCGCGGTCAACGAGCTCGAGCGTTCCGTCCTCATAACCAACTGCCAAGAGCGGGCTGAGGCCGGACTGGTGGTACGCCAACGCGGTCACCAAACGGCCCCCGGTCCCGACAGAGCCCATGAGAACGCCGTTCTTGTACAGCTTGCAGGTGCGGTCGCGGCTTGAACTCGCGTGCCAGAAATCGCCCAAACCATTGGTGGTCGAGGCAACGGCAAGGATCTCACCTGTGTGGTCGGTGATGGTTTGCAGCAACACGCCGCCTTCCCAAATGCGCACCGTCTTGTCCCGCGAACCGGAGAAAACCCTGTTCAGGGACATGGCCACGGCCGTCACACGGTCGGTATGGCCCAAGTAGATGTGGGTCGGTGCTGATGCCAACGGAATCCAGGTCTTCACCGACCAGTCCTGGCCTCCTGTCGCAAATCCAAACGACGCAGGAGCGTTGCGAGACATCGCGTTGACGCCCCCGGCGTGCCCGGGTGCCGTGCCGAGCAAGGCGCCCGTCGTCGGATCGTAATAGTGGATCGCGCCGTCTTCGCTGCCCGTGGCCACCAGGGAGCCGAAGTGAGCAACCCCCGTGAGGGGGCCGTTGTGACCCAAAAGGGTCTTGGACATCAGGTGCTCGGTGGAGAAGGGTTTCCACGACTTGGCCGTGCTGTCGCGCGAGCCCGTCACCAAGGCGTTCGGGGTGAACGGGTGAAGATCGATCCCGGTGATCTTGCCCGCGTGTCCGCCCCAGTTGCTTCCGCCCTTGCTTTCGACGACTGTATAGACCTGCAACTCGGTGTCGAACAGGGGGGGCGCGCCGTCGTCGGTTGCGGTGACGGAGACGCCGCGGCCACCAACGCCGTCCGACATCTTGGGCGCGATGACCAAGTAGCCCTCGGTGTTCGACGTCTGCGTCAGTTTGGCATCCGGGTTCGGGAGCAGCGAAAGCGTGATGGTGTTGGGGACGCCCAGCACGAAGTCCGGGTCAGACACGTTCACCGTGGCCCAAGCCGCTTGGCCCCAAGCCATGAACGGGATGTTCAACGTATACGTGACGACCGGGGGCTCGTTCACCTCGTTCACAGTGATCGTGAACGTCTGGCTGTCGAACAGGTTTGGCGCGCCGTCGTCCGTAACGGTCACGGTTACGGAATGCGATCCGTCCTGCATCTCCGAGGGACTCCACGAGAACGCACCAGTTACCGGGTTGATCGTCATGCCCTTGCCGAGCGACGTCGCATCAAGCGAGAAGGTCAATGTATTGGGCGTCGCGCCGGGATTGACGAAGTCAGGGTCCGACGCGGTCGCGGTGAACATCGCCGTGACGGGAACCATGCCCTGAGCGTTGGACTCGAAGACGACCAAGTCCGAGATCGGATCGAGGACTGGTGGTTCGTTGACCTCGGCGACGGTGAAGGTCACCGTCTCGCTGTCGAAAAGCAGCCCTGTGCCGTTGTCGGTGACCACGATGTCGAACATGAACACGCCGTCCTGAAACTCGCTCGGCGTCCAAGTGAATGCGCCGGTGACCGGGTTGATTGTCGCCCCAGAAGGCTCGCCCGAAAGCGAGTAGGTCAGGGAGTTCGGGACTGCGCCGGGATTGACGGTGTCTGTATCGCTCGCGGTCGCAATGAAATTGAAAAGCGTCTGCTCATTGCCGGCCTGTGGGCCGATCGGATCCAGCGTGGGAGGGGTGTTGACCTCGTTCACCGTGACCGTGATCGTCTCACTGTCGGTCTCAAGGTTGACGTCCGTGACGACGACGTCGAACATAAAGACGCCGTCCTGGCCCTCGGTCGGGACCCAGGTGAACTCGCCGGTCGCCGGATTGATGCTCGCGCCGGCCGGTTCGCCCGAGAGGGAAAACGTGAACGTGTCGAGGTCGGGGTCCATCGCCGTCGCGGTGAAGGTGATGAGCGTCAACTCATCGCCCGACTGGGGCCCAATCGGATCCAGAATGGGAGCCGCTGGAGCGCGCCACGAACCGATGATCGCCGCTCCTGCACCCAGAACTCCTGCCACGACAAGGGCAGAACGCACCCAGGGCAATCTCCCAAGCCCAAACCCGATTTTCGCTTTATTCCACTTCGACATCGACAACACCTTGAGAAACTCCGTCTACCGACCGATACGACCAATAGCCGCTCGCACGCCTTCCTTGGCGATCACAGGAATTCTAGCAGGTTTTGTAGAAGGAAGTGTCCCCATTCGTGGGGACTTTCAGAAGTCGTTACGTGCCAATTCTTCGAATGTTGGGAGGTAGAGTTTCCGCATGGCCCTCCAAGCCCGCGCAGTGTTGCTCGAAGTCCCCGGCGAACCCGCCGTGCTCCGCGACGTTCTGATCGATCCGCCCGGACCAAACGAGGTCTTGGTTCGGCTCGTCGCCAGCGGCGTCTGCCACACCGACCTCACCGTGAAGAACCTGCACGGCAACGGGATGCCTTTCCCCATCGTCCTGGGCCACGAGGGCGCAGGAATCGTCGAGCAGGTCGGCGAGGGCGTGACGCACTTGGCCGTTGGCGACCCTGTCGTCATCGCCTACCGCGCCCCATGCGAGCAATGCCCGGCCTGCCGCCGAGGCGACCCGCGACGTTGTTATGTGGCGCTGCGTCCGAAGCCGCGCATACGTCGCGCCTCGGACGGAGCGCAATGCTCCCAGGTGTTGCGCTGCGGTACGTTCGCCACGCACACGGTGGTTCACGCCAAAGCCGCCATCAAGATGCCCGCCGACATGCCGCTCGACCGGGCTTGCCTCATCGCGTGCGGCGTCATGACGGGCGTAGGGGCCGCCATGAACACGACGCCGGTCTTCGCAGGTTCCCGCGTGGCGGTCATCGGGTGTGGCGGAGTCGGCCTGAGCGTCATCCAGGGCGCGAGGCTCCAGCATGCCAGCCAGATCATCGCAGTAGACGTCAACCCGGTCAAACTCCAATGGGCAAGAGACTTCGGAGCGACCCACACGGTGAACGCTGCCGAGTGCGACCCCGTTGCCGAGGTGCGGAAGCTGACCGACGACGGTTGGGATGGAGGCGTCGAGTACGCGTTCGAAGCCACAGGTATCCCGATGTGTACCGAACAAGCGATCAAGATGCTCGCCTACGGTGGCCGCGCCACCACCATCGGTTTCCCGGCGCAGACCGATGCGGTCAACCTCAACCTCGGCGACATGGCCACGGGCGTTTACTGGAACAAAGCCGGCTTGAACGTGTGCCACTGCGGCGACGCGCTCCCTTCGCACGACTTTCCTTTGATGGCTCAGCTCTATCTCGATGGGCGACTGAACCTAGACGCGATGGTGACCCGCCGGATTGGTCTCGAAGACGTCGAGGACGCTTTCCACGAGATGGAGACGGGCAACGTCATCCGCTCGGTAATCATGCTCTAGAGCTGCTCCTCATTCGGGCCTCAGCGTCGATTCAGGGAATCTTGCGATCGGACTTGACTTCCGAGGCGGGGGGGGGGGTAAGAACGGGCATGTTCGCAGTCATGTTACTCGTGGGGTTGACGTGGAACTGGGTTGTAGAGGATCAGACAGGCGTGCCCTTCCCGGAAGCGGACGAGGAGATCATCCGAGACATCGTGGCGCAGCATCCGATGAGCATCGCGCCGTACTCGGGCCAAACGTCTTTGGAGTATGGAAACCACGTGACCGAGGATTTGCTCCAGGGCTCAGACCCTGGCTCGAACGGTCCTGCTTGGAGCAGCCCTTATAGTCCGCTCGGCGACAACAAGAGTCCTTTCGCATACATCGGTCCTCAGGGTGATGGATCAGCACTGTCTCTGGGGGCTGGAGGAACGCACAAGCATTGGATCGAGTACTCTCAATACCCGATTCAATGGAAGATTATGCGGAACAACTCGCCCTTGGTCAGGATCAAACGCACGAGTAGCGCTCGGATCCTTGTCGACGAACGGCGACTCTGGACCGGACAACAAGACCCTGGAGGTGATTCGTGAACCTGGTCGCGTTCCTTGCCGGAGCATGCCTGCTGAGTCCTTCGCTAGGTCTGCAGGTTCAGGAACAGGTTCAAACACTTGTCCTCGCGGCGGCCGATCAAGCGGAAGTTGCACGAATGCTTGTCGAAGTCGGTCCCCGTTCGCGGCTCTTGGAGCTCGCAGACCAACAAGGGTACGACGTCCTCAAGGCGGATGGTCCAGTCTACTTGGTTCACCGTGATTATCTTTCGAACGGAGACGTTGCCTTTGCTCTCGATGTAGCCCATCTGATGAAGGGATACGAGATCGGCCAACCGCTTGACATTGGCGACTTTCCGCCACCGATTCGCGACCGGTTGCAGGCTAAGTTGCTGAAGGCATACGAGTACATGGCTGGCTCGAAACCCGAGGTTCTTCCTAGGTTCGCGGCTGAACCGTTTCCGCGGTTATCGTTCAAGACGGACACAGCGACTCGGCAGCTCACGGTCGTACCGATCAGAGTGTTCGCGCCTGCATACCAACGCCCAAGACTGCATCCCGAATCGGATGGCTATGTCGCTGAACGAGCAAGGACAACGATCAACGTCGACTATACGCCCAAGTCTCGCGCACATGGAAGTTCCCAAGAGCCAGTGCTATTTGCTTCACGGTCGTTGGTGGAAGAGCGTCGGGCGATCTGGGCGGCGGAACTCTGGACGATTCTACGGGACCGGCTTGCCGAGATGCGACGCGGTTATCGCGAGATCATCGATGCCAAAGCTTCGGAATGGTTGGGAAAACAACCCGGGTTCAAAGGCTTGGAGCAAGGCCAGTGCAAGGTGAACGATCTGCCCGAAGCAACCAAACGATACTTCCTGAAGAACACGGCTGTGGGTCAGTTAGACAACCCGAACGAGGCGGTGATCGTTGTTGGAAGTTTTGATTTTCATATCAATTTCGAGTTCAAACCTAGGAACATCATCGGCATGGACTTAAACCAGATCCTGATGACCGGCGAGTTTCCGCGCTGACTCCAAGATAGGCGCGTCCGGGTCGCCATGGACGACGACCCGGACGTTACGCAACGAAGCGCGAAGACCCTTACTTGTCTTCCTTGAACTCCGCGTCGATCACGTCGTCACCACCAGTGGCCGCGCCGACGCCCGCCTCCTGGTTGGCCTCCTGCGCCTGCGACGCTTCGTACATGCGCCGCGCCAACTCGTGAGATTCGCCTTCCAGGTCGGAGAAGGCCTGCTGAAGGGCGTCGCGGTCGTCGCCGTGAATCTCCTTGCGCAGTGCGCCGATCTTCTCGGTGATCCGTGTCCGTTCGGCCTCGTCCACTTTGTCGCCCGCTTCGCGGAGCGCCTTCTCGGTGCTGTAGGCCAGTTGGTCGGCCCGGTTCTTCAGCTCCGCGAACTCCTGGGCCATGCGATCGGCTTCGGCATTGGCCTCGGCTTCCGCGACCATCTTGTCGATCTCGCTCCGCTGAAGGTTGCCCGAACCCGTGATCGTGATGCTCTGCTTGGTGCCGGTCGCCTTGTCTTGCGCCGAGACGTGCAGAATGCCGTTCGCGTCGATATCGAATGTAACCTCGATCTGCGGCACTCGAGCCGGCGCTGGCGGGATACCGCTCAAGTGGAACCTGCCCAGGCTCTTGTTGTCGCGCGCCAACGGCCGCTCGCCCTGCAAGATGTGGATCTCGACTTCGGGTTGGTTGTCCTGAGCCGTGGTGTAAACGCGGCTCTTCTTGGTCGGGATCGTCGTGTTGCGCTCGATGAGCTTGTCCGCGATGCCGCCTTGGGTCTCAACGCCGAGCGAGAGTGGCGTGACGTCGAGCAAGACGATATCCTTGACTTCGCCACCCAGAACGCCCGCCTGAATCGCCGCGCCGACAGCCACGACTTCGTCCGGGTTGACCGATCGGTTGGGCTCCTTGCCCGTCATCTGCTTGACCAGATCCTGAACCATCGGCATACGAGTGGAACCGCCAACGAGAATGATCTCGTCGATCTGGCTGGCCTTGAGGCCCGCATCTTCCAGCGCCTGGAAGAACGGTTTCTTGACGCGCTCCATCAGGTCGGAGCAAAGCTCCTCGAACCGGGCCTTGGTCAGGCTGTAATCCATGTGCTTCGGCTCGTTGTCGACCGCCGTGATGTAGGGCACGTTGATCTGCGCCGTGGTTTGCGAGCTGAGTTCGATCTTGGCGCGCTCGGCGACCTCGCGAAGCCGCTGCATGGCGGCGCGGTCCTTGGTCAGGTCCACACCCTGATCCTTTTTGAACTCGGACACGAGCCACTCCACGATCTTCTGGTCGAAGTCGTCGCCGCCGAGGTGGCTGTCGCCGCTGGTGGACTTGACCTCGAACACACCCTCGCCTACGTCAAGCACGCTGACATCGAACGTGCCGCCGCCCAAGTCGAACACGAGGATCGTTTCGTTCGCCTTGCGATCGAGCCCGTAGGCAAGGGAAGCCGCGGTCGGCTCGTTGATGATGCGGAGAACCTTCAGGCCTGCGATCTCGCCCGCGTTCTTCGTAGCCGTGCGCTGCGAATCGTTGAAGTATGCGGGAACCGTGATGACGGCCTGATCCACCGTTTCGCCCAGATACGCCTCGGCGTCCTTCTTGAGTTTCTGGAGGATCATGGCGCTGATCTCTTCGGGCGTAAAGTCTTTGCCGGCAGCCGGAATGTGCGCGACCACGTTGCCCTTGGAATCCGCTTTGACCTTGTAGCTGACTCGCTCGGCCTCGCTGCGGACTTCGCTGAGCTTGTGGCCCATGAAGCGCTTGATGCTGGAGATCGTGTTCTCAGGGTTCACGACGGCCTGCCGCTTGGCCGTGACGCCGACGAGACGCTCGCCATTGGTCTTGAATGCGACGACGCTGGGGAGCGTGCGCGAGCCCTCGGCGGTGCTGATGACGACGGGTTCGCCGCCTTCCATCACCGCGACGACGGAGTTGGTGGTGCCGAGATCGATGCCTACTGTTTTGCCCATGTGTGCGTTCCTCTTGTACCCCATCGCGAGCCGCCTGTTTGACTTGATGTAAAGCGACTTGAGTGCGATAGGCTCATGTGATTGGAATTATGGGCTGGATCGAGTGTGGAGCGTAGGTCCCGCGTGGGTCCTCACGCCTTGTCCTGAGCGGAGCGCGTGAAAGGAGTCGTTGAGCCGTCCCACCCACACTTGCCGCACCGCCCCTCCAAGAACTCGTGGTCGCATGGCGGGTAGCCGTAGATGCGATGCGCGCACTCGGCGCACAAGGACTCCATCGCGGACGCCTCAGCGTCGAAAGTACTGCCGCATTCGTCGCAATGAGGCTGCGTCATGGGGCGATTGTACAAGCGAAACCGCTCGTGCAAGTCATAATGTCCCCCGACAACCCAATCCCTTGGTCGGGGAAGCACGCCATGGAAGCCTACGAACAGTCTCATCTCTACCGTCTCCGCCACAGCGCCGCACACCTCATGGCGCAGGCTCTCACCGAGCTCTATCCGGGCGTCAAACTGGCCATCGGCCCACCCATCGAGAACGGCTTCTACTACGACGTCGATCCCCCCGAGCCCATCCGCGAGGAGGACCTCCCCCGCATCGAGAAGCGCATGAAAGAACTCGCCAAGCTCGATATGCGCATCGAACGCAAGGTCGCCGCGAACCGCGACGAGGCACGACGCATCATTCTAGAGGAGACGACCCTCGGTCAAGGTGAAGAGACGGCCCTGTACAAGCTGCAGCTTCTCGATGCCATCCCTGAAGGCGAGGAAGTCAGCTTTTACGACCAGCAGCGGTTCACGAACGGCAAGTTGCGCCGCTTCATCGACCTTTGCCGAGGCCCGCACATCGAGACGACCAAGGACATCAAGCATTTCAAGCTGATGTCCATCGCCGGGGCCTACTGGCGTGGCGACGTCAAAAACAAGCAGCTCACGCGTATCTACGGCACGGCCTTCGAGACGCAGGAAGAGCTCGACGCCCACCTCCACATGCTGGAGGAAGCCAAGAAGCGCGACCACAGGTTGCTGGGGCGCGAGTTGGGCCTGTTCATGTTCAGTCCGCGTGTCGGTCCCGGTCTTGCGCTGTGGCTCCCCAAGGGCGCGGTGTTGCGCGAAACGATGACGGACTTCCTGCGCAAGGAACAGCTCAAGCGCGGCTACGACCCCGTCATTACGCCGCAGATCGCCAGCATCAAGCTCTACGAAAAGTCGGGGCACATTCTGACGTTCAAGGACAAGCTGTTCCCGTTCATGGAGGACGAGGAGAAGGAAACCTACATCCTCAAGCCCATGAACTGCCCGTTCCACATCGAGATCTATCAATCCCAGATGCGGAGCTACCGCGACCTGCCGATCCGCTACGCCGAGTTCGGCACGGTCCACCGCTACGAGCAAAGCGGGGAAGTCACGGGCATCCTGCGCGCCAGAGGGTTCACGCAAGACGACGCCCACCTGTTCGTCACGCCCGACCAACTTCAGGACGAGTTCATCGGCGTGGTCGAACTGATGCAGACGGTCTTGCGAAAGCTCGGCCTCACGGACTTCCGCGCCCGCGTGGGCACCAAGGATCCTGCCTCTAGCAAGTACGTCGGCCATGACGACAACTGGGTCGCCGCCACGGAAGCGATCACCAAGGCATGCGACGCCATGGGGCTCGACTACTTCGTGTCGCCCGGAGACGCGGCGTTCTACGGTCCCAAGCTCGACCTCATCATCAAAGACGCCCTGGGCCGCGATTGGCAGATGGGCACCGTGCAAGTGGATTACAACCTTCCCGAAAGGTTCGACCTCGAATACATCGGGGAAGACAGCAAGCCCCATCGACCGATCATGATCCACCGCGCCCCGTTCGGGTCGCTGGAGCGCATGATCGGCCTGCTCACCGAGCAGTACGCGGGTGCCTTCCCGTTCTGGCTCTCGCCCGTGCAAATCGCGATCCTCCCCATCGCTGACCGCCACGTCGAGGCGGCAGAAGCGTTGTCGCAACGGCTCAAAGACACGCTGTTCGACTCCCGCCCTCTGCGCGTGCAGGTCGATGCACGCCGCGAGACCTTGGGCAAGAAGATTCGCGACAACCAAGGCCAAAAGGTGCCGTACATGCTGATTCTGGGCGACCGGGACATTGAAGAAGGCACGGTCGGTGTCCGCTCGCGAGAGCGGGGCGACCTCGGCGCGATGTCGGTCGAAGCATTCCTGGGGTCGCTAAACTAGGTTTCCAAGCCTGCCGTCGCGCCGAGGCTCTCCGACCGACCAAGCCATACTTTCCATCAGTGAAGCCGAGTTACCGCCAAATCGCCGACCTCTTCGGCCTGCCCATTCCGGACGAGGCCGCGCAACCGCCCGAGGACGACATCCTCAGCCTGCGCCGCCGCATCGGCCAAACGGGGCAGGAGAGCCGCGACATGGGGTTTGGTGCGATGATCGCTGGGCGGTACGAAGAGGCCGTCGAGCACTTCAAACGGGCGGTGGAGCAAGACGGGTCGGACTCGACCGAGGCCAAGATCTCGCTGGGCGAGGCCCTCGAAGCCATGGGCCACGCCCCGCAGGCGCTTAGGCAGTTTCTCGAGGCGCAGCGCGCGCACGCGTCGGACCGAAACCCCTACCTCGCCCTCGCCGACCTCTATCGCCGCCACGGGCGATTCAAGCAGTCCATCCAGAACCTCCAGCGAGCGGTCGAAACGACGCCCGACGACGCCTACTGCCACTTCAAACTGGCCGAGGCGCTCGACCAAAGCGGTCACCCCACGCACGCGCTGGCGGCGATCCAAGGGGCCATCGCTGTCGAACCGACCAACGCCTTCTACCACTTCTGGATGGGCAACCTGCTCATCAGGTTGCGCCGATACGAAGACGCCTTGGGCTCGCTTCAGGCCGCCATCGAACTCTCGCCCGGCGACGACCACTTCTTCGTGCGGGCCGCGATCGCCTTTTGGGGGGCACGCAAGCGTTCCGAAGCGATCCGTGCCCTGCGGCTGGCGACCGATCTTGCTCCGGACAACGCGTCGCACCAGGCGGCGTTGGCATTGTTGCTCGAGCGGGATGGACAGTTGGTCGAGGCATCCGAGGCTCGGGCAACTCTAGGAGACCTGGATCGATACGACGAGGACACCGTTTTCCGCTTTGAAAAGGAGCTGGCCGAAGCCGAATCGGCCTAGCCATAGGGCATACTGCGCGGAAGTAGCGAGGCCCCATGGCTGAAACGACTCCAGCGGAAAACACGTCCACGATTTGGAAGGTGATCGGCGCCAGTTCGGCGGGCACGCTCATCGAGTGGTACGACTTTTACATCTTTGGGAGCCTGGCCACGACCTTGGCGCCCGCGTTCTACCCCAAGGGCAATGAAACGCTGGCGCTGATCAGCACGCTGGCAACGTTCGCCACCGGTTTCATTGTGCGCCCGTTTGGCGCGATCGTGTTCGGTCGGCTGGGCGACCTCGTCGGACGGAAGACGACGTTCTTGCTGACCCTCCTTCTCATGGGCGGCTCCACGTTCGCGATCGGTCTCTTGCCGACATACGCCCAGATCGGATTCGCGGCCCCGGCGTTGCTTCTGTTGCTGCGTCTGATCCAGGGCCTGGCTTTGGGCGGAGAGTACGGCGGCGCGGCCACATACGTCGCCGAGCACGCGCCGTTGGGCAAGCGCGGCTTCTACACGTCGTTCATTCAGACCACGGCAACGCTCGGCCTGTTCGTATCTCTCGGTGTCATCCTTGCGGTCAGTCAGTCGATGAGCAAAGAGGCCTTTGGGGATTGGGGCTGGCGTATCCCATTCCTCATCTCGATCGTGCTGATCGGCGTCAGCTACCACATCCGCACGCGTATGTCGGAGTCGCCCCTCTTCGCCAAGCTCAAGGCGTCCGGCAAGACCTCCACAAACCCGTTGCGGGAGTCTTTCGCCAACGCGGAAAACCGCCGCATGGTGCTGATCGCGTTGTTTGGCGCGACGATGGGGCAGGGCGTCGTTTGGTACACGGGCCAGTTCTACGCCCTGTACTTCCTGCAGACCACGCTGCTCATCGACAAGGTCGTGGCAACGCAGATCATCGCCATCGCACTCCTATTGGGTACGCCCTTTTTCATCGTGTTCGGCGCGCTCTCGGACAAGATCGGGCGCAAGGGCATCATGCTCGCCGGGATGGTGTTGGCCGTCGCCCTTTACTACCCGATCTACATGGCCATGACCCAAGCCGCAGGCTGGAACGGGAGCGCCTCGGTGAATCCGAACGTGGTGTTGCTCAGTCTCCTGGTGTTCGTTCAGGTGCTGTTCGTGACGATGGTCTACGGACCGATCGCCGCGTTTCTGGTCGAGTTGTTCCCGACGCGGATCCGCTACACGTCCATGTCCGTGCCCTACCATATCGGCAACGGCGTGTTCGGGGGCTTGGTGCCCATGATCGGCACGGCTGCTGTCAGCGCGACAGGGAACATCTACGCAGGTCTCTGGTATCCGATGGCGGTCGCTTCGATCACTGCCATCGTGGGTGCGCTGTTCATCCGCGAACGGGTTGTGACAGAAGCCTGAGATTGTCGGTGCAGATGGCGTTGCCCATTCGTCATTACGGTAAGCCGCGCCGTGCCCGGATGCGGTGACCATCAGGACACCAATGAAAAGATTCGCTTTGCTCCTCGGTGTGGCGGCGCTCACCGTCCCCGCTCTCGCCCAAGACGTCAAGCCCCTCGGCATGTCCGTGAAGGGTGGTCTCTTCTTCCCCAGCAAGAAATCGGCCCGCGATCAGGGTGCGAACTGGTTCACGTTGGGCATCGATTACAAGCTCAAGGACCTCAAGTTCGGCGACGGCCCGGACGGCATGAACACGTCGCTCGTGCTTTCGGCCGATTACGTGTCGAAGGGCGACTTCCGCCACACTCCCGTGTTGGCCAACTATGTCGTCCGCCGCAACGAGATGTACTACTTCGCCGGTGCGGGCTTCGGCTTCGTGAAGACCCCCTCGGAAGGCAACCAGACGCGGTTCGCCTACCAGATCGGCGTCGGCAAGGACTTCCAGCGAGGCGGCAATCCGCTGTTCATCGAAGGCCGCTGGATGGGCAACGCCAAAGACGAGGTCAGCGGCTTCGCCATCTCCGTCGGCATCCGCCTCTAAGGCGTCGACCACGAATCACAGGGCGCGGGATTCCGACCAAAGGGCCCGCGCCTTGTTCTTGTCTGACAGACAGGGTGAACAATCGGGAGCGGAGGGCGTTGTGCCATGCTGGTTATGGCTGCAGCGTCCCTGTCTGTGACGACCATGAGATCGCTCGATCGAGCCGACGAACTCGCGCTGATTGAACGCGCGCGACGGCGCGATTTCGATGCCTTTGGTCGATTGGTGGACGCTTATCAACACCGGGTTTTCGGGTTCGCCAAACGGTTCGTCAAGGACCGTGAAGAAGCCGCCGACATCACTCAGGAAGTGTTCGTCCGAGCTTTTCAGAATTTCGAACGGTTCGATGCCCGCGCTCCATTGCGCACGTGGCTGTTCCGCATCGCCTACAACCTTTGCGTCGACAAAGCGCGTCGCGTCGATCGTCAACCCGTGGAGTATCGCATCGATGGCAACGTCGAAGGGGAAGAGCCCATCGACGTCATGGACGATCGGTGGAACCCCGAGACCATGGTTCTCGACGAAGAACTGATGCAATTGGTCGAGAACGGCATTGCGTCCATGAGCGAGAAGTTGCGGTCCGTGCTCCTGTTGCATGACCGAGAAGATTTGCAGTACGACGAGATCGCGGAAGTGCTCGATGTGCCCATCGGGACCGTCAAGAGCAGGCTTTTTTTGGCCCGCGCACATCTCAAGCAAGTGCTCTCCGAGTATTTGGAGGCAAAACGATGAAGAATCAGAGGGACCTCGACACCACAATTCTGGCTGCAGCGTGGGATGAAACACCGCTCACTCCAGAAGTCGAACGCATGCTGGACGCACAGCTCGTCCGGGGCGATCAGCGCCTCGTTGCGCAGGCGGTCGGCCAGCTTGAAGAAGACGAACTCAGTCTCGCTTGGCGGAGTGCGCTGAACGAGCGGTTGCTCGAACTCCAGCCAACCAAGCGAAAGCCCTGGTGGGCGGCGGCATGGCGCCCCGTGCTGGCGACGGGTTTGGCGGCGTCGGTGCTGTCTGTCGCGTTGTTGCGGGCCGGTCCGGCGTCTCCGGGGCATGCCGAGAGTCTCGAAAACGAGCTGATTCGCATTCACCTCGATTCCGCTGCCGCCTTGGACTTGGCCGGGACCGGTTTGGTGCCGCACGAGGTGGCCTCGGCTCGACCGGCTCCCATCGAGGAGGAGCTCCATTGGTCCGCTGTTGACCTCGATCTCTTGTGATGTCTCGCACTCTGGCCTCCCTCACGGTCGTTCTTGGTTTGGGCGCCTTGGCATTCGCTCAGGACGCATCGACGCGAGCCTTCGACTTGCTCAAGCGTGTCGTCGATGGCAGCAGCCAAGTCGATTACAGCGGCAAGCGCGTCATCGAGTTCAAGGTCGGCCCTGACATGAAAGCGCACACCGAACTGGTCTTGCGATCCGCTGGGCGAACGCGCATTGATTTTCCGCAAGGCTCCTCGCTCTCGGGCCAAGTCATCGTCGAAGTGCCAGATCGGCGTGAACACTACTTCCCAGACACCAACGAGATCCGGATCCTTCCACCCAGACGGCAAGATGCCGTCGAACGCCTGAAGTTCTTCGTGGATGAACGGTCCCGATTCAAGTTCGATGTGACGAGCGGAGGGCGCGTCGCAGGGCGAACCACCCAAATGATCACGGTTTCGGACACGAAGGGCAACAAATTGCAGGAGCTCTGGGTGGACGAGCAAAAGCCCATGGTGCTCAAGCGAACGATGTTCGATCCCGTCGGAACGCTCGTCGGGCAGTTCGAGTTCGTTTCAATCGATTTCGAGCCCCGCATTCCCCGTGACGCGTTCCGCATCCGTCGCCGCGGGGCCACCTACGTCACGATCGAGCAGTATGCCGAGCGCCTTGCGAAGGAGAAAGGCTTCGCACCCGCTCTCCTGAACGAGGGACAGGCAAAGCTTGAGTTCGCGGAGATGCGACAGTTCATGGGCAAGGACGTGTTTGTCCAGGTCTACGAGTACGCGGGCAAGCGGGTCACCTTGTTCCAGGTCGAGAAGAATTTGGACACGTCGCGCCTTGGGCGGGGAAGGAACGTCGCCGTTCACTCATGGACCTTCAACGGACGATCCTATGCTCTGGTTGCCGAACTGCCCAAGAGCAAACTCGAGGAACTCTCGCGCAGGGTTTTCGACCGACGCTCTGAATCCTAAGCCGGGCGACCGACGTTATACTCTACTGTAGTGGCAACCGCCAAGGCCGCATCCGGTCGCAAACCGAACGTCAAGCAGAGGCGCTTCCGCGTCCTCAAGCTTGTCGTTGCCTATGGGTTCCTGCTCGGCCTCGTGGCAGCCACAGCAGGTGGCGTGTACTTTGCGGGCAAGCTCCGCGAGGCCAACGCCATGATCCCCACGCTCCCGGCCGTGATGGAGGAACTCAGCCTCCAGCCCTCGGTCATCGTCGCTGCGGACGGCACCGAGTTGTACCGAGTGACCAACGAGTACCGAAAACCGGTCGAATACGACAACATCCCGCAGTTGGTCATCGATGCGACGCTAGCGGCAGAGGACAAACGTTTCTTCCAGCACTCGGGCATCGACTACATGTCGCTGGCGGGCATGCTGTTGGAGTCCGCGGGTGAGGGTCGGGTGACGCGCGGCGCCAGCACACTGACCATGCAGATCGCCAAGCGCGTGTACACAAGCCCCGTCAAGTCCATGGACCGCAAGGTGCAGGACATGGCGCTTGCCGTGGTCATTGAGCGCCAACTGGCGAAGTGGCAGATTCTGGAACTCTATCTGAACCAGGTTTACTACGGGGAGGGAGCATATGGCATTCAGGCGGCCGCCGACGTGTATTTTGGCAAGACCCTCGACCAGCTGACTTTGGGCGAGGCCGCACTGCTGGCCAGGTGCGTTCGGCGGCCAAGTCGCGAGAACCCATTCGTCAACGAGGACAAGGCGAGGGAGAATCGCGACCTGGTCTTGGCCATCATGCTCGAGGAAGACATGATCACGCGCGACCAGTACGAAGAGGCGCTGCGCGAGACCATCACGCTCAAGAAGCGGGCCTTTGGGTCCGGTGCCCGACGGCTGGCGGCACCCTATTTCGTCGATGCGGTCCTCGACGAACTCGCGAAGGAAGGCATCGACATCTCGGAGGGCGGCTACCGCGTCGAAACCGCCCTTAATCCGAAGATGCAGGCCATCGCTGAAAAGCAGGTTGTCGAAACGGTGAAGGCCAACAAAAACCTGCGGGTGGCCACGGGCGCGTTCGTCCTCATGAACCGACGAGGCGAGATTCTGGCCATGGTCGGCGGCGTGGATTACGAACGCAATCAGTACAACATGACGACGCAAGGGCGACGTCAGCCGGGTTCATCGTTCAAACCGTTCGTCTATGCGACCGCGTTCGAAACGGGCGCTTGGTCGCCAACCCAAAGCGTCTCGAACGCTCGGCTGACCTACCCGCCCGCTTTCCCCGGTGCAAAGCCGTGGACCGTCCACAACTCGAACGAAAAGTACGGAGGGCATGTCTCGATCCGGACCGCCTTCGCATTCAGCTACAACGTGTGCGCCGTGCGTGTGATGGAAGCCACAGGAGCCGCACGTGTGGCGAGTTTCGCCGCCACCAACTTCGGGTTCCAAAGCAAACTGGATCCCGTGCTCCCGCTGGCCCTCGGCGCGACCGCGGTGTCGCCGCTCGAAATGGCGAGGGGCTACAGCGTGTTCATGTTGGGCGGCGACCGGGTCGAGCCCCGCTTGATCACACGCGTTATCGGTCCGGACAAAGAGATTCTGCGCAGTTTCCAGCCCGAGTACACGCGCAACGTCCTCAGCGCGGCAGTCGCCGAGCAGATGGACTATCTGATGCGTTCAGTGGTGACGAGCGGCACCGGTACGGCGGCGAAGGGCGTCGCCAACGCACGCGGCAAGACCGGAACGACGTCCGATAACCGCGACGCCTGGTTCTGCGGCTACACAGACGAACTGCTCGGCATCGGCTGGGTCGCCAATGAACAAAGAGAGGGTGAACGCTGGATCTATCCACCAATGCACCCGAAGGCGTTTGGCGGCACAGTCACCGTCAAGATGTGGGCGCCGATCATGGCCGCTTGCCAAAAATTGCTGGGCGAGGAGGCACGCGAGTTCGAGACGCCACGCTGGTCGGGCGGCTGGGACGACGAGCCCGCCCACACCAGGCCACCGGAGGACGACGTCGTGGAACCGCCGGTCGAGGAACCTCCGCTCCGCGACGACGAATTGGTGCAACCTCCCATTACGCCCCCCTTGACTCCTCCGGCGACCAGCGAGACCAAGCCACCCGTCGAAACGCGCAACGAAAGCGACTATGTGTACGTCGAAGTCTGTGCGGAGTCGGGCCGACAGGCAGGATTCTACTGTTCGCCCACGCTGCGCAAGAGGTTTTTGGCAAGCGAAGCTCCAACCACCGTGTGCCGCATCCACGGTCCGGGCCGCTCTGGAGGATGACCGTTGATCCACGCTCAGCGTAAGCCCGACCTCACGATTCGCGAACTGGCCGTGCCCCTCGTGTTGCTGGCTGGCTTGCTGGTCATTGTGCTGCGCCTGTGGTACCTCCAGGTAGTCATTGCCGACGACCTGGTCGAGCGGGCAAGCCACACCTACATGAAGATCAGCAGTCCCGCTCCCCGTGGCTTGGTCTACGATCGGGAAGGGACGCTCTTGGCTGGAGTGCGAAGCGAACTGGTGGTCACCGTAAGGCCGATCGCCGTGCGCGAAGATCCGACCATTCTGGACCGTCTCGCCCTGATCCTGGGCGTCGAACGTGCTCAACTCGAGGAGAAAGTCAACGCCGAGGCATGGCGCCCCTACGTCCCGGCACCCGTGTTGAGAGGCGTCTCTCTCGAACTGGCGAGCCGGATCGT
>JBDHZD010000057.1:0-22335 GCA_039811705.1 Fimbriimonadaceae bacterium
TGTTGCTGATGGCCGTCCGTATGCCGCAATTGGCCTTCCTGATGATCGTCTTGGGCATTTTAGGGCTGTATGCCTACCCCGAGTTGGCCCGCATGCGCGACCAGCGCGAAGCCGCTCTGCGGCGCGACGCCATTGAGCAACTGCACCAACTGCTCCTCGACCGAAAGTTGCACCGCGCGCTCGAACCCGCCCTCATGGAAGTGCTCGAAAGCGGCGCCCGCGCCTACCGAGACGCCAAACAACGTCTCGAATCTCCGCTCTGGAACGCTCAATCCGGAGGCCACTGGAGCAGCCTCAGCGGACACTTGTCCCAAGCGATGGACGCGGCCATGGAAGACCTCTGCCTCATCGCGGCGGCTTCGGTGAGGCCCCTAGCCAACACCAACGCGTTGCAGGACTTCGTCGACGACGTCGCCCAGACTCTTCACCCCACCCCGACCGAGTGGACCCCGGAGATGGAGCGCGCGAGGCAATTGGCCGACAAACTGGTCCAAGTCGCCGCCGAGGTCGAACGATCCACCCAGGAGGTCAAGCCAAGCTTTGCGGGACGCATGGAATCCGACATTGCCCTTGACGCGGCCCTGGGCGAACTCAAAACGCTCCGCGAGGCAGAAAGGGAGCTGAATCAGGACGCATGACCGGGCTCCGGTAAGATTCCCCATTCATGCAATCCTTGCGGATCACCGGCACGTTCCTCGACGAAATCACCCACGACATTCCCTCGCAGAACTGGGGCCGCGCCGAATGGGACCGGGAGTTCGCCCTCTACAAGAAGATCGGGCTGGACACGGTCATCATCATCCGGGCCGGCTACCGCAACAAGTGCATCGTCCCTTCCAACACGATCCCCGACCTGCTTCCGGTGTATGAGGACCTCGCCGAGACGTTCTTCGACCTCGCCGACCAGCATGGGCTGAACCTCTACTTCGGCACCTACGATTCGGGCCGCCACTGGGTGCGCCGCACGTGGTGGAAGGAGGTCGAGGTCAACAAGCCCTTCCTTGAAGAGGTCGTGGAACGCTACGGCCACCACCCGTCGTTCAAGGGCTGGTACCTGTGCCACGAGACGGGCAAGAACGACATGCACATCGTGGAGTTGTTCAACCACATCGGCCGGTTCTGCAAGTCGCTCAAGGACCTCCCCGTCCTCATCTCGCCCTACCCGCAGGGCGCGAAGCAGTTGGGCGAGGCAGGGTTCACGCTCGACGAATCGTTCGACCACTGGAACCGCATCTTCGAAGAGACCAAGGGCGCGTTCGACATCTGCGCGTTCCAAGATGGGCAGGTGCACTACCAGGAACTGCCCGCGTTCATCGAGGGCATCGGCGAGTTGGGCAAGCGGCACGGGGTGACCATCTGGTCCAATCTGGAGACGTTCGACCGCGACATGCCGATCAAATTCCCGCCCGCCGATTGGCGGTACCTGCGGTTCAAGATCGAGGCGGCTTCGCGCGTGGCCGAGAAGATCATCACGTTCGAGTTTCCCCACTTCGTGTCGCCGCACTCGTGCTACCCCGCCGCCCACAACTTGTTCCGGCGCTATGCGGAGCACTTCGGCATCGAGGGGGTCTAGCGCGTGCTGAGCCTGCCCGACGCCATCGAAGTGTTCGCCAAGGCGTTCAGCAAGTGCAAGTCGCTGCCGACGCCGTACGAGGCTGTGCGACTCGGTCCCTGCTGGTTGTTGCGCGATGTGCCGGGCACGCGCAAGAGCCGCGGCCCCCGCAAGAACGAGTTGTTGGCCCCAAGCGTCTCACCCGACGAAGTGCACCGACTGATGCGGGACGTGCCCGGCAGGACGTTTGTGTGCGCACTCGACCCGGACCCCGAAGGCGACCCGTTGGTCTATAGGCGCTACCGCGACCTGGGCTACCGCCTCATCGTGCGCGAGGCGTTTTTCGTGGAGGAGTTGGGCGACGAGGCGTTCCACGATCCGAGGGTGACTCGAGCGAGGACCACCGCCGACCTGCAGGCCATGCGCGCCGCGGCGGGCACGCGCAAGATGACCGACGAGCACTTTGCGACCGAGCAGATGAGGCTCTACCTTGCCCGAGACGGCGACGAGGTGGTCGGCTGGGTGCGCAGTGTACCGACGGCACACGACCGCTCTTGGGTCGCCGACCTGTGGGTCCGCGAATCGCATCGTCGGAAAGGCTTGGGCCGGGCGCTGATGCGCACCATGCTCGACGAAGATGCCTCCCGCGGCATCCGTTGGTCGGTGCTGGCCGCGAGCAAAGTCGGCTCCTTGCTGTATCCGCAACTGGGCTACGCGCAGGTCGGGACCCTGCAGGTGTTTGTCGCCGGTCGATAGGCAGACCGACGGCATTCCGCGAAACTCTGTGCACAACGTTCGCGTTGCCAAGGGTAAGCGATCACGCTGTGCGTCTAGAATGGGGTTGCGAGGCAAACGATGGCTCAGTTCACTTTTACGATCAATGGTGCGAAGAAGACGGTGGATGTCCCGCCGGATATGCCGCTCCTGTGGATTCTCCGCGACCTGGTTGGACTGACGGGTGCGAAGTATGGTTGCGGGGTCGGGTCTTGCGGAGCGTGCACGGTTCTGCTCGGCGATGAAGCGGTCAAGTCGTGCCTGATTTCCGCCGACGAGGTCGAGGGTAAGCCGATCACCACGATCGAGGGCCTGTCGTCGGACGGTTCGCATCCCCTTCAGAAGGCGTGGGTCGAGACGGACGTCCCGCAGTGCGGCTACTGCCAAACGGGCCAGATCATGGCCGCCGCCGCATTGCTCAAGGCCAAGCCGAAGCCCACGGACGCCGACGTCGACGAGTATCTGTCCACCAACATCTGCCGATGCGGTACCTATCCGCGCATCCGCGAAGCGATCCGCCGCGCCGTGGCGGAAGAGGTTGAAGAACGATGAACCCCGAACTCTCTCGCCGCAGCGTCATCAAGGTCGGCGTCGCAGCCACCGCCGGTTTGATTCTGGGTTGCCGCATCCGCGAGTCGGTCGCAGCGACCCCGCCTGGAGCCGCAGACCCGTTCGCACCCAACGCTTGGCTCCGGATCGCGCCTTCTGGAGAGGTCACCATCGTGGTGGCCAAACCCGATATCGGCACGGGTGTCCGCACATCGTTGGCGATGGTCGTCGCAGAAGAACTAGGAGTGGCCTGGGAATCGGTCAAGGTCGAGCAGGCCGTGGCCGATGCCAAGTACGGGTCGATGATGGTCGGCGGCAGCGGAAGCGTGCGGGGCTCGTGGAGGCCGTTGCGCGAAGCTGGCGCGACCGCTCGGGCCATGTTGCTTGCGGCCGCCGCCAAGAGGTGGGGCGTCGAACCCGGTTCGTGCCGCACCGAAAACGGCGTCGTCCTGAACGGTGCCGGCAGTGCCACGTTCGGCGAATTGGCTATCGAAGCGGCCAGCATGCCCGTGCCGACAGGCGTCGCGCTCAAAGACCCCAAGGACTTCACCATCGTTGGCAAGCGGCTGCCCCGGGTGGACAACCACGACGTGGTCACCGGCAAGGCCCGATACGGCATGGACGTGCGGATTCCAGGCATGTTGATGGCCGTCGTCGCGCGTCCCGAGGCCTTCGGGGGCGGCATCGCCAGCTACGACGAGGCCGCCGCGCGCAAGGTGCCCGGCGTCCGGGAAGTCCTCAAGGTGCCGAGCGGCATCGCCGTGTTGGCCGACAACACGTATGCGGCGATGGCCGGGCGCGAAGCGCTGGCCGTCAAGCAGGACCCCGGCCCAAACGCCGCAATCGATTCGGATTCCATCTTCAAGCAGCTCGGCGAGTCCTTCCAGCCTTTCGGCGACGCCCCCGAAGGCAAGGTGGTCGAAGCCGAGTATGCCGTGCCCTACCTGGCGCACGCACCGATGGAGCCCATGAATTGCACGGTCCATATCGCCGACGGCAAGTGCGTGATCTATGCACCCAACCAAGCTCCAGACGCCATTCAGCGGTCGGCGGCCCAGAGAACCGGCCTCGACCGATCGGCCGTCGAGGTGCACACCACGCTGACCGGTGGCGGGTTCGGACGCCGCTTCCAGACCGACTTCGTCGATGAAGCCGTGCAGATCGCCATGGCCGCTGGCAAGCCGGTTCAGGTGGTGTGGAGCCGCGACGACGACATGAAGCACGACTTCTACCGTCCCGCGAGCCGCAACCGCCTGCGCGCTGTGCTTGGATCGGATGGCAAACCGATCCTCTGGCAGCACCAATTCATGCAAGCCCAAGCGGGTCGCGGAGCTCCGAGTTGGGGTCGGGAGGAAATCTGGTACGGCATTCCGACCGCGCAACGCATGACCGGCGGCGCAAGAACGCCTGTTCCCACGGGTGCGTGGCGCTCGGTGTCCCACTCGAACACCGGGTTCGCCATCGAGAGCTTCGTGGACGAGTTGGCCTACGCGGCAGGCGCCGATCCCCTCGAGTACCGCCGCAGCCTGATCACCGATGCCCGGCTGATGCACACTCTGGACCGCGTGGCGAAACTCGCGGACTGGAAAGGGCCCAAGCCCGCCAAGGGCAAGGGACGAGGCGTCGGTTGCTTCATCGGCTATGGGTCGTACTACTCGATGATCGTCGACGTCACGCATGACCCCGACCTAGGCATTGTGGTGAACCACGTGTACGCGGTCGTGGATTGCGGCATCGCGATCAACCCGCTAGGGGTCGAAGCCCAAGTCTTTGGCGGGGTGAACGACGGCATCGCGACGGCTCTCAAATCCGCGATCACCATCAAGGGCGGCGCAGTCGAACAATCCAGCTACTTCGACTTCGAGTGGTTGCGCATGAGCGAGGCGCCCAAGTTCACCATCGAGGTTGTGGAGAGTCGCGAATCGCCCGGAGGCATGGGCGAGGTGTCGTATCCGCCATCGCCGGCGGCCGTCGCGAACGCGATTTTCGCGGCGACTGGACACCGACTCCGCACGCTCCCGATGAACGAACTTCCCGAGTGATGCGGGACATCGCCGCGCCGCTTTGCCAATGGCTGGATGAGGGTCGCGGGGTGGCGTGCGCCATCGTCGTCCACACATGGGGCTCGTCGCCTCGGCCGGTGGGCTCGGTCATGGTCGTTCGCGACGATGGTTGCGTCGTCGGTTCGGTGAGCGGCGGCTGTGTCGAAAACGCGGTCATCGAAGCCGCCTTGGGATGTATCGCGACAGAACGGTGCCGCCTTCTCGTCTTTGAGTCCATTCGTGACGAAGATGCATGGGCGGTCGGCCTCTCCTGCGGTGGAACCCTGCACGTTTGGGTCATGCCCGTCAGGGACGGCAACGGATGGCGAGAGGTCGCCGAGGGTCACGCGCGCCGCATCAGGCTCAAGCTGGACTCCGACGTACCGACCTGTGAATGGACGCCACCCGCCGCTCTGACCGCCGCACTCCCTGAGGGATGGTTCGAGGCGGTCCTGGGCGAGCGAGAACGCTTGATCCTGATTGGTGCGTCGCACATCGCGCTCGCGCTGGGAAAGCTGGCGCGGACGGTCGGGTTCGAGGTGATCCTGGTGGACCCCAGGAGAGCGTTTCTGGGACAAGAGAGGTTGTTCGGCGTTGCCGACGAGGTCGTCCCCGAATGGCCGGCCCCAGCGCTCGACCGGCTAGCGATCGGCCCCGCCGATTCGCTGGTGACCCTTTCGCACGATCCCAAGTTGGACGATCCAGCGTTGGCCATCGCGCTGCGGGCCGGAGCCCGCTACGTGGGGGCCTTGGGCAGCCGAAGCACCCAAGGGCTAAAGCGCCGCTATCTCGAACAAGAGGGGCTGGTCGTCGAAGCGGAGCGTATCCGAGGTCCCGTTGGTCTTCCCATCGGAGCCAAGACTCCCGAAGAAATCGCCGTCAGCATCTTGGCCGAATTGATTGCGGTGCGCCGAGGTGCCCTGTGAGTCTCGTGGCCATAGTGCTTGCGGCCGGATCGTCCAGCCGAATGGGAACCGACAAGTTGTGGCTCGCCGTCGAGGATCGACCCATCGTATTGCGCGTGGTCGATGCCGTCGCTGGCGCGCAATTGACCGATTGGCGGGTCGTGGTTCGCGATCCGGAGCCGTTCGAAGACCACCTCTCTCCCGATCGGTTGTTGCAGAATCCAGACCCCGACAAAGGCATGGGCCCATCGTTAGCCATCGGCGCCTCCTGGGCGGCAACGAACCACCCGGAGGCCGGATTGATGGTCGTGCTCGCCGACATGCCGTGGTTGACGACTGCCGACCTGGAACTCCTCGTCGCGGCGTTCGACTTCGCCGAACGAAGGGACATCGTGGTCCCGGTCACCGACGGTAGGCGCGGGCATCCTGTACTGTTCCCGGCCGACACCGTCCCCGAATTGACCGTTTTGACGGGCGATCGAGGCGCACGCGAGGTGTTGGAGCGCAACGCGGACCGGATCAGCGAGGTGCGGACCCCCCGCGATGTGTTTCTTCGCGACGTCGACTCGCCAGCAGACCTATAATGGCGGCATGACGCGTCGCGAGTTCATAGTCGCCGGTCTTGGAACCGTCGCTTTCCGCAACGAGACGCTGGACCTTGTGGCCAACCTGATCGCGAGATCGTCGCCTGCGGCTCAGGACGAGGACTTCTGGTCCCAGGTCCAGCAAGCGTTCGCCCTCGACCGCAACATCGTCAACCTGAACAATGGCGGCTGCTCACCCTCGCCGCGCATTGTGCAAGACGCCTTGCGAAGGCAGATCGAATACGCCAACCAGGCGCCCAGCTACTTCATGTGGCGTCATCTGGAGCCAGAGATCGAATCGGTACGCGTCCGTCTGGCCAAGACGTTCGGTGTCGAACCGGAGGAGATCGCGATCACGCGAAACGCCAGCGAATCGTTGGAAACGTGCCTGTTGGGGATCGACCTCCGACGCGGCGACGAGATTCTAACCACCGACTTGGACTACCCGCGCATGATCGCGACGATCAAGCAACGCGAGCGACGCGAAGGTGTGAGGATGGTCTCTGCGCCGATGCCCGCCGTCCCCCAAAGCCACCGCGAGTTGGTCCGCCCCATCGAAGAGCGCATCACCGACCGCACCAAGATGATCTTGGTCTCGCACGTGTCGTTCTTGAACGGCCAGATCTTCCCGGTCAAAGCGATCTGCGAAGTCGGGGCGAGGCGTGGCGTCCCCGTCATCGTGGATGGAGCCCACGCGTTTGCCCAGTTCCCGTTCCAGCACAGCGATTTGGCTTGCGAGTACTACGGGGTTTCGTTGCACAAGTGGCTCATGGCGCCGGTGGGCACCGGCATGCTGTTTGTCAAGCGCGAGCGAATCGCCGGTGTGTGGCCCCTCATGGCGGCCAACGAACCCCAAACGAACGACATCCGCAAGTTCGAAGAGATCGGCACCCACCCCGCGGCCAATCACAACGCCATCGGCGAAGCCTTGACGTTCCACGAGATGATCGGAGCCCAGCGTAAAGCCGACCGCTTCCGCTACCTTCGCTCTCTGTGGACGGAACCATTGCAGGCCGAGCGCAACGTCCGATTTTCCACCAACTTGGCCCCAGAGCACTCTTGCGCCTTGACCACGGTGGAGATCGCGGGCGTCACACCCGTCGAACTCGCCGATTGGCTATTCAAGAAGCACCACATCTTCGTCACGACGATCGACACGCCGCCGGTCCGCGGCATCCGCGTGACACCCAACGTGTACACCACACGACAAGAGATCGAGCGTTTCCGCGACGCCATGGTGGACGCCGCCCGCAACGGAATCGCGTAGCCACGCTCGCAGTCCCGCCGTCTGGGCGGCCCCTCGACGTATCCCCAGTCGGGTATGGCTCAGAACCCGGTAATCCGGCTAGCCTAGGTTGGCCGACCCACCTTTTGGCGACTTTTCCCACCCCCCCTGGATCGCCATGATTTCACCAAGTCGGACGGGCGACAACAACGAAGCCCCCAAGACTCGAACGAAAGGTAACGGTCAACATGAACGGTCTCAACAAACTCGGTCTCTCTCTCGGCGCTTTGGCTCTCGGTGCGGTGTTCGCTTCGGCTCAGATGGGCGGTCGCGTCTTCACCTACGAAGTCACTTCCACGGTGGACATGGACGCCAGCTCGATGGGCGCGGTCGTCCTCGACACCCCGACGGAACTCTCGGTCAAGCCCTATCTGTTCATCCACGGCACGCTCGGCACCGCTTGGGAAGTCGAAGGCTGGGGCAACGGTCTGGACGGCAAGATCGACCAGCTGTACTTCTACCACAACGAGACGCTGGCTCTGGACTTCCGCTTCTGGGACAACCTGCAGAAGGTCAGCGGCACGACCACGGGTTCCTACACGGTTCCCATGAAGGTCCGCGCCGCCGGCTTCAACGGCACCACGAACGGTCTGCTGTACGATTCGGGCCTCGTTCCCGCACCGGACATCAACCTGTTCATGGAAGCGGCGTTCCCCCTCTTCCCGGCGCTGGCCACCGATGGCTTCCTGCGGCTCGACCTCACTCGCGAAGTGACGCTCGATCCCGGCCACGGCCCCGGCTCCTACCGAAACGACGGTCAGATCGTGGTCGTCCGGTCGTAACCCTCGATAACCTACTCCTCCTCATCTCCCAGATCGGCCGCCCCACGGGGCGGCCCTTCTTGCGTTTGGGGTCGGGCGTCATAATGAGGCCCGCCGCGGGCGAGTGGCGGAATTGGCAGACGCGCTGGATTTAGGTTCCAGTGTCGCAAGACGTGTGGGTTCGAGTCCCACCTCGCCCACCACTCTTCGCCCGGAGCCCGCCTACGAGAACTGGAACTCCGGTGTCCCGAACATCAGCCGGGCCACCGTCGCCGCCACGTCACCGGCGCTTCTTGGCGTCAATCCGAAGAGCGCCGCCGACTTGGCCGCGTCGCGCATCTGCTCACGTTGCGCGTCGGTGACCGGCGCGTCGAACAGCGAGGCCATCCGGTCGGCCAGCCCTTCGGGCGTGCGCTCCTCCACCACGTCGAAAATGGGGATGGCCAGCGACTGCCCACGCGCCGCAGGGGCGCTGGGACGCCGAGGCGCGAACAACGTATCGCCCCAGGCGATTCGCTGCACCATGGTGGCCGACGTGATCCACGCCCGCCCGTGCTCCCAACCGGCCACGTCGGGCGGATAGAACAGACGCATGCCCATGTTCTGGCAGGCGCGTTGGGTCGCAAACGCAGGACCCAGTTGCCCGCGACCGATGGGCTCGTCGCCGAGTGCCGCCAGATTGCGGCGCATGGCCGCCCCGACCCCCAGTTGGCGCATCGTGGGCACCACAAAGTCCACCGGGTTCTTGACAATCTTCCTTTCGGCCCTTGAAGAGTAGAACTCGTCCGACTCCATGATCGCCCGCAACAGGGCCTTGATGTTTAGACCAGAGTCGCGAAAGGCTTTGGCGAAGCGCTCCACCAAGTCCTTCTCGGGCTTTTCGTAGACGAAGAACTCCCAGAGTTTGGTTGTCAGGTAGCGGGACGTCTGAGGGTCGTCGCAAAGGACATTGATGACGTCTTCTCCGCCTAGATTGCCGGTTTTCCCACGGAACGTCTTTTCACCATTGTCTTTGTCCGCCAGCCGCAATACGAACACTTCGGCGAGAGGCTGACGATCGGGCACGCGCCGCGATCCGGGCAAGCCATAGCTCCAACCGGTGAAGCATCGCGCCACCTCGTAGACCTCTTCTTCGGTGTAGTTGCCAATGCCAACGGTGAACAACTCCATGAGTTCGCGGGCGAAGTTCTCGTTCGGCTTACCCTGAACGTTGGTCTGGTTGTCCAGCCAGTAGATCATCGCGGGGTCCTTGCTCATCTCGATGAGAAAGGCCCGAAAGTCGCCAACGCAGTTGCGGCGGAGCGTTTCGTTCTGGCGGTAGATGGCGGGCGGCGAGTTGACCTTGGCGGCGCTCGTGGCGAAGTGGTCGTGCCAGAAGATGGTCATCTTCTCCTGCAAGGGGCGCTGCGTGATGAGCAAGCGCATGAGCCACCACGCCTCGACGAGCGGCAGATTGGGAAATCGAACGTTGGGATTCGGGTTCTGGAACCGCAGGATGTCCATGTCGAAACCCTCGTCGGTCTTCTCGAAATCGAGCAATCGGTCGATGGCGCGGTTGACCCCGCCCTCGCTGTAATAGTCCACCTCCGCCTCGCTCGCGCCCAGCCCGAAGCGTCGGAGCAGGTGCGCGGTCTTCTCGCGGTCGGTCTTGAGTGCCATATCCCGTCAAGACGCTTCGCTGTCAGCCGGTGTTCATTGACCAACCGAGGCGAATTGCACCGCAAGAGCCTGTCGGAACACCGTCTAGACTCCGATGGTCTATCCACGGACGCTCAATGAAGACGTATCTCTTGGTCCTCGGCGGACTGCTTGCCCTCAATGCACACGCACAACGTAATCCGGCATGGCCACTCTACACGGCACCGTGGTCCCTCCGCGTCGAGAACGCCAACGAGAGTGGGGTCGAAGGGGTTGACCGGCGCTGGATTCGGCTGGGACCGGGCGAGACCGTCACACTGCGCAGTTTCATCTCCACGGACTATGAAGAGCGGGCCAGCCTGCCTTCTTCGTTCCGTCTCCGCTACCTTGTTCACGGAGTGCCTGTTTCTGGTTGGCTCGCGCCCTCGGGCACCCCGCCCAGGTTTCCGTTCGCGCTCTCTTCGACCAACTCCGGACTCGCTGGTCTGGCCAGCGGCATCCACGACGTCTCCGTGGAGGTCCAGAACAATTCGGGGTACGACTACCGCGAGTTCAAGCCGAACCGAGGGTTCCTGGTCCTTGAGCGCGGCCCAGGATTCCCCCGCTCGCTCGAAGTGCCGATCCTGAACCAAGACCAGGAAACGTTCGAGAATCAGGCGTTCTACGGGCCCGGCGTCGCCTATGTCGATCCGCTGCAACGGCGCTGGTTCGGCTACCCGGCGGATTCCACGGTCACGCCCTGGACCGTTCCGCCCGATCAAGCCGACCTCTTCGTCGAGGAGATGATGCCGCACACGATCCTGTTCAACCCCCTGCAGATGTGGTGGGAAGAGCCGCCCGTCGACGGGGCGCGGGGCCGGGCCTTTGTTCGCGGGTTCGAGCCCAAGCACGACGAGGACCATCGGCAACTCCGCGTGGTGCACCAGCACGAGAAGTTCCCCTATCGCGACGGACCTCGGGGCCACGCGTGGATGAGTTCCTACGCCAACGGCATGGTCACCTCCACCGGACGGTACGCATTCGCCGAGCCCGGCGGGCGCGTGGGATATCTGGAGCCCGACGGCGAAATCGTCACCATCGCCGGTTGGCGCGTGAACCCGTCCCGCGACCCGATCTGGTACGAGTTCCCCCTCGCAACCGTCCGGCAGAACATGCAGTTGCGGGGCGTCTGGCAGAACGGCAAGTACCCCGGTGAAGACGGCGGATTCCGAACACCGATGGACGTCACGGTCGATCCCAACAACGAGAACATCTGGTACGTGGTCGGCTACGAGGACAACTGCGTGTGGAAGGTCGACCTCGGCCCGACCCCGCGCCGGGGAACGGCATCGGTTTCGGGGTTCGCCGGCGATCCGAACCATTCGGCCGGCTTCACCAATGGCTCGGGCCATGCAGCCCGGTTCAACGGCCCGACCTCGCTCGCGTGGGACCCCGTGCGCGATGTGATGTATGTGGTGGACCAAGACAACGACGCCATCCGGCGCGTGGACCGGAACGGCAACGTGACTACGGTCGTCGGTTCGCCGGGAATGGCGGGTCGGCTCGGAAGCATCGACATCTACGACAAGGCGGCTTGCCGAGGCGCCTCGCGGATGACCACCACGGCCAGCCAATGGACGTCCGGGCAGCGTCCCGACCTCTATGTTCCCCAAACCGTTCGCGTGGACAGCGCAGGCAACGTGGTGTTCAGCGACACGGGCTATGGCACGATCCGCAAACTGAACCCTGCGACCGGGCTCTGCACGATCCTCGGCTACATCGACCCGCCGCATCGCGAGTTCTATCGAGGGTGGTCTTGGCTCGATGTGGACCGATGGGGCGCGTGCGGCCCACGGGATGGAGTCTACTGGTGCGTTGCGGTCACCTCCCTGCTCAACCCGCAGTCGGGCGAATCCGGCGGTGGGCAGTTCAACGAGGTTTACGGCTGGTTGCCTTCCGCAGGCGGTACGTCGCGCATGGTCATCGAAGGCGACACCGGCTTGCATCCCGATGGCTGGGGCGGCCGAACGTGGACCAATCCACCGCACTACCCCTGGGTGGTGGCCGTGGATCGGCGCGGCGCGGTGCTCGTCGGCGGAATGGGCGAAGCCGGCTTGGCCCGCATTCGTCTGCGCAAGCCCACCGACCCCACGCGCGATGCCGACAACTACTGGCTTGGCCGCAACGTGTGGTACTTCGGCGCGCCACAAGACCCCGAGGAATCGGGCAACGGATTCGCTTTGCGCTACGGACTCAACGGCCACAACCTATTGGGCTACGAAGATGCATGGGGACTGAAGGGAGCGTCCGACCAGCAACTGGCCAACGCGTTTCGGTGCCCCACATGGGTACGCGACAACCCCGAGGCGTTTGCCCAATGGCTGGCCTACATCCGACCCAACACCGAAACGGGTTCGGGAGCAGTCACCACCCACGACCTGAGCGGACGGTTCACATTCAGCGGTCTGGCGAGTGGCATCCCCATTCCCTCAAGCGTTACAGTGGAGTATCGCAATCAGGGGACTGATCGCTTGGTCTCAAGGCATCAAGTGTTACTTGCTTCGAACGGCGACTACGTGATCATGGGTGGCCCCATCGGGCAGTTCGACGTGACGGTGAAGCATGGTCGTTGGCTGCGTAGGACAATTGCAGTGGACACGCGGCGACAGCAACTCACGACGGGAGCGAACTTTGTGTTGGTCAACGGCGATATCAACGGAGACAACTCGGTCAACGCGACAGACTTTCTCATGTTGCGCGTGGCGTTCGGCTCCTCGCCGGGCGCGGGCAACTGGAACGCCAACGCCGATCTGAACGGCGACGGCAGCGTGAACTTGCAGGACTTCTTGGTTCTCCGAGGGTCGTTCGGCAGGTCGGGCGATGGCTAGTCCCAGGGGGGGTTGGGACGCATTCGCTACACTCTTGTGCGCACATGGGCGGATCGCCGAAGACGCCCGCGCGGCCACGGTCATGGCGAGCCTCACTCGATGCTGGGCTCCACCTCTCGGCTCTCGAACGCGACGCCAGGAGCTTTTCGCTTTCTCTCGGCAAGCCATTGACAACACATAGCTCCATGTGGAATCGTTGCAGCAGCCTTTAGGGAGGCAGCCATGAACAACGTGCTTATCGCGATTCTAGGAGTCGCTCTCTTCGGCGCCAATTGGGTCTCCGTTGGTCAGACTGCGCCTTTGGTGATCTTGGCAACGCATGACTTGCCGACCGAGTTTGAGCAGACGCTCCTTTCCACGCCGGCAACCGAGTGGAGGGAATCTGCAAAGATCGAGGGATATTTGGTCGAGGAGGCTGATGGCTTCGTCTTTGTGCGCCACAAGGACTTGTTCAATCTGGCCACTATGGAGAAGCTGATTCACGCCATTGGCGCAGTGTCAAGCCATGCATCTCCGCGCACCAAGGTCCTTCGCCTCGACAAGCTGGATAGAGCGGAAGCAGACGGTTTCCTTGGGCTGCTTGCCAACTCCACGGTAATCCGAGATGGCAACACAAGTTTGGCCGAGGTAAGAGCCTTCGTGCTCGAGCCTCTGATCAGAGTGACCGTTGGAGACGGTTCGAGGACCCTGACCCTTCAGTTGCCACAGGTCGCCGGAGACGACCTCAGGGACGAGGACTTCACCCCCGTTCCTTCAGTCCGCTCCACTGAGCCCCAACAACAGAGACCAGGCTCGACGATGGCTCTTCGCAGCTACCGAGACTCTCTCATGTTCAGCTTTGGCAAGAGCGGCGTGGTGAGTGCGAAGCGTGCTCAAGGAGCCGAGATGTTCGCAAAGCGCATCTACGAGGAATTGGAAGCGCAGCGAGAGAAGTACGAGGCCGGGCAGGACATACTGCGAGCCTCGCTTATCGGCAAGGAAGGGGTCCCGCGAGTTGGAGAGAGCCTGAGTCTACTCGCTGGTCCGGTCCAGTCATTCTTGCAAGACAGTGTGCTCAAGAACCCTAAGATCTATGGGTTCGACACGGGAGCCGATCTACAAGCATTCCTGGGATCGGCACGTGTTCAACAGGTTCGGGTGGATGGCCTTCTCGGAATCGGAGTCATCGTGAACGGCGAGCGGCGGATACACTCGATGCTGATCAACATTGATCGGAATCCGAAGCAGTGACGAGGAAACATGGATCGGGTGAGTTCGCGTCGGCGCTCATCCCACCTGCGGAGGGATTCCCATGCCCCGCAAACCGGACGTTGTTCGCGCAACGCAAGATTGGGTCTGACGCTCCTCCTTCAGGCTGTTGCCCGCCGGTCCTATAATGGGCCACGCCGGACGCCGGTACACTCGCAACTCGAATCATGAGCGAATCCACGACACCGAACGGCGCCGTCAAGACCCACCGCGAGAAGATCGGCCTTGCCGAGATGCTCAAAGGCGGCGTCATCATGGACGTCACCAACGTCGAGCAGGCGAAGATCGCCGAGGACGCCGGCGCGGTCGCCGTCATGGCGCTCGAGCGCGTTCCCGCCGACATCCGGCGCGATGGCGGCGTGTCCCGCATGAGCGACCCCGAGATGATCCTGGGCATCAAAGCGGCCGTGACCATCCCCGTGATGGCCAAGTGCCGCATCGGCCACTTCGTCGAAGCCGAGATCTTGCAGGCCCTCGAAGTGGACTTCATCGACGAGAGCGAAGTCCTGACCCCTGCCGACGAGGAGCACCACGTGGACAAACACGCGTTCACGGTGCCGTTCGTGTGCGGCGCGCGCAACTTGGGCGAAGCCCTGCGGCGCATCGGTGAGGGCGCGGCGATGATCCGCACCAAGGGCGAAGCGGGCACAGGCGACGTGGTTGAAGCCGTCCGCCACATGCGCGCGATCATGTCGGAGATTCGCCAAGTGGCCAGCGCCCGGCACGACGAGCTTTATCTGCTGGCCAAACAACATCAAGCACCCCTGCACCTGATCGAAGAGGTCCACCGAACCGGTCGGCTCCCCGTGCCGAACTTCTCGGCGGGCGGCATCGCCACCCCGGCCGATGCGGCCCTGATGATGAAGCTGGGCGCGGAGACGGTGTTCGTCGGCTCAGGCATCTTCAAGAGCGGCGACCCCGCACGCCGGGCGCGCGCCATCGTCGAATCGGTGCTCTTCCACCAAGACGCCAAGCGCCTGGGCGAGATCAGCCGGAACTTGGGCGAGCCGATGGTCGGCATCCACGTGTCGTCGCTGTCCGAGAAGGAACTGCTGGCGCCGCGCGGCTGGTAACCACGACCGGGCAGTTGGAGGCGAGGCTTGCCGAGCCCAAACGCCACCTCGTCCACAGTGGCTCTTGTGAGTTCCGTGCCGTCATCTGGTATGCTATTATCAGCATAATGTCCGACGACGTGAAACCGGTGGGCTGGATCGCGTCCAGCTTGAAGGACCTGAGAGCCTTTCCCGACGAGGTGATGGACGAAATCGGACATGCGCTCTATGAGGCCCAAAGAGGCGGCAAGCACGAGTCCGCAAAGCCGCTCAAGGGTTTCAAGGGCGCCGGAGTCTTGGAAGTGGTCGAGAATTACGACGGCGATACGTACAGGGCGGTTTACACCGTCCGGTTCGCCGAAGTGATCTATGTCCTCCACTGTTTCCAGAAAAAATCGAAATCAGGAATCGCGACACCCAAGCAAGACCTCGACCTCATCCAAGCAAGACTGAAGACTGCAGAAGTGGAATACGAAGAATGGAAAAAGCTAAACAAGAAGTGACGCCATCTGAAGAGGGGACCGTCTTCTACGGGAGCGGCAACGTGTTCGCCGACATGGGGCTTCCGAATCCCGAAGAACGGCTGGCGAAGGCGCAACTCGCAAGCGCTATTCGCGACATCATTCAGGCCCGGGGGCTCACCCAAAAGCAGGCTGCCGACATGTTGGGAACGGATCAGCCGAAGGTGTCCAAGATTATTCGAGGCCGTCTCAGCGAGTTCTCTACCGAGTGGTTGTTGTCGCGCGTCCTCCATATGGGTCTTGACGTGGACATTGTGATTCACACCCAAACTCAACAGAAGCGCGAAGGCGCAATCAGCGTCGCTTGCGTCTAGCCCAAGGCTGAAAGCGGGTTTGCTGCACCCAGATCGGTTCGGGGCACCGGTTGATGGGCCACCAGACACAAGACACCCCGGGACCCTGGCCCGTGATGCCAGGGCGTTCATAATACAGGCCTCCCCATGAAAGTCGGTCTGATCGGTTTCGCCTCGTCGGGCAAGAGTTCGCTTTTCCGCGCAGCCGCCCAAGGGTCCGCCAAAGGCGACGTGATCGCCGTGCCTGTGCCCGACCCCCGGTTCGACCGCATCGTGGCGCAGGTGAGACCCAAGAAGGTCACGCCGGCCACGGTCATCCTTCACGACGACATTGAGAGCGCCCAAGGCGGAGCGGCGCGGATGCTCTCGCAACGGATGCTCGACAATGCGCGCAAGATGGACCTGCTGCTCCACGTCGTCCGCGCGTTCGAGAACCCGGCGGCCCACTACCACGACGACGTGGATCCCGTCCGCGACGCCGACGCGATGGACGTCGAACTGATCTTGGCCGACCTGCAGATCGTCGAGAACCGTCTGGACCGCCTTTCCAAGAGCCAGAACGCCCGCAACCCCGGCCACCCCGAGTACCAGGAGAAGATCGCGTTCGAAAAGTTCAAGGAGCCGCTGGAACAGGGCTTGCCGCTGCGCTCGCTGGAAATGGACGAGAACGAGCGCACGCTCGTCCGCAACTATCAGTTCCTCACGGGTAAGCCGATGGTCGTGGCGTTCAACGTGGGCGAGGACGACGCGGCGCAACCACCGACTGCCATCGAGCAGCGCATGGAGGAGTTGCGCGGTATCGGCACGCCTGCCTTCGCCGTCTGCGCCACCATCGAGGAAGAGATCGCCCAGTTGGATGCCGCCGACCAAGCCGAGTTCCTCGGCAGTCTCGGGTTGACGGAGTCTGCCGGTGCCCGCATGGTGCGCGCGGTCTACGACGCCTTGGGGCTCATCACGTTCTACACGGCGGGCGAGAACGAGACGCGCGCATGGCCCCTGCGCCGGGGATCGAGCGCGCTCAAGGCCGCCGACACGATCCACTCCGACATTGCGCGGGGCTTCATCCGCGCCGAAGTCGTGCGCTATGCCGATTACGACGCCGCAGGCTCGCTCGACGCGGCGTACTCGGCGGGCAAGATGAAGCTGGAAGGCAAGGAAGCCGTCATCGAGGACGGCGACCTCATCCACATCCGCAACAAGACCTGAGTCACCACCGGAACAGCACGCCCACCGTCTCGCCGCGCCGAGTATTCACCAAGCGGTAGGCGGCTTCGGCGTCGGCCCCAGCGAACTCGTGGGTCACCATGCCGTCGAGCCGGAACCGCCCGCTGGCCACGAGAGAGAGGTACAGGCTCAGCACGCCTTCGCCGTCGCACTTCGCGTTACGATGATGTGAATACGAATGGCCACTGTCGTTCTCCTCTCACTGTGGGCATACCCGCCCGGCCAACGCTCCGGTTCAGCGGCGGCGCGTAGTGCCGTCCACTGCATGTCGTTGTTCGCCTAGTTCCTGTTGTAGCCATGCTCTCGCGTCAGTAGGGCGCGTTTCCAGTGTGCTTCACGCTCCAGAACCACGTCATCCGGAGTGGACTTGGTCATGACCTCGAGGATGGCAAAGCGGAAGTTCTCACGTGCGTACTTTGGACCTTTGATCTGGACAAGCTTTATGAGCTCGTCATTCCATCCATGCCCAGTGCCGATGTAACACGCCCAGCGCGACCAGATTCCCGCATCGCCGTACGCTGAGCCGATGTACTGCTTCCCATTCGACCGGTCCGAGATGACGTAGATCCCTTTCATGCTCTGCAATGCCGCCTTCCAGTCGGCGCGCTCAGCTTGGAAGATGGCTGCGAGTGTCCCGAAATCGTGGTTGATGCGATCCAAACCAGGAAAGCTCTCGCCGGAGTACACCTGCGGGAGCAACTCGGACACCGTGAACTGATCAATGTACGCTTCGAGCTTGAAGGCGCGGCCCCGCATGCCTCGATAACGGTGAAAGGACGCTACCAAGCGCCCCGCGTACTTCTCCAGTCGAGGGTCGGGTTGAAGCCTGTACCCGTCCTCGCGCCTCTCGATCACCTCAAAGGCTCCACCGAACAGCCAAGCATCAGTCTTCGGATAATATTCCATGAAGGAGAGCACGCAGGGCCTGGTCCAATCGTCCCTGTGTCCTCTCCACTCGTTCCAACCACGCCAGTTGTCGGGATGGCCGACGAACTCGTCGAGCGGATGTACACCATCTGGGTTTCGGCACGCAAGGTGGAGTTTGTATCGCTCCGGCGCCGAAATGGCTAGGATGTCGTTCAAAGAGATCGTCATGGAATCAGGCTAACGCCCAGCATCAGAGGCGCCGACGCAGCGCCGTCCGCTGCATGCTGTTGATAGCGTCCTTGCGCTGAATCACGCGGGCGCTCCTAGAGACCCCTGTGTGCCCGATGAGAACTCAGTGTAGAGACACACATGCTCAAGAAATGCGCCTAACTCATCAATCGATATCTTGTGATTCACAACATCCTTGGGTGAGATCACGATTGTTAGCCGGTCGGCAAACACGCGTTCAGAGCACGCAGCAACAAACGACTTCACGATTTCTCTGACCACTTGTTCCCTAGTCTGGGGCAACCGTGAAAACCCGGTGCCAAGCACGGGCATCACGAGTCGTTCCTTCAGGCCGCGAGACCCAATGTAGACCCAGAGCTCTGCTAACGAGATTCGGAGTCTCTCGAAGCTACCCTCGGCAACTCCATGCTCGTTGATGTCCGCTATGGCTACGAAGTAGGCGGTGCGGCCCTTGGGGTTGATCCGGACCACCGTTCCGATCGGATACCGGGCCGACTTGCCTTGGCGCGTGCCAGGAAGCTGCTGCGCCTCATAAGCCTCCAGCCCGGCCGCAAGCTCGACGTCCAGTTGCGTCTCGTCAGCGAAGTACCGCCTAGTGAAGGCCCCTTGAACGCTGTTCTCCGCGATAAGGGTTGGGGCAATGCGCGTGTCAAACGTCGTGTTGCTTCCTACGATTAGTGCGCCACCAAACGAGAACACGTCGCCAATAGCAATCTCCACCGTGACATCTCGCCCGTTCAGCTTCTGCGCGACTGCTGTTTGGGGGCGACACCTCATGATCGCTGTTACGGCACCGATAATGGCGAATATCCACCAGTTGTCGCGCAACCACTGTGAAACCGCGGTGGACTGAAAGAAGAACGCCGTGATTTCAACGAACAGCCACAGCGCCCCAAAGGCACTGAGTACAGCGGCGGCGCCGCAGGCGGAGAACGGTGCCCGAACCCACGCTGTGAGCTTGTATGGCAAGGGTTGCATTACAAGCCGAGGCCCCTGTAGACCGCTTCGTTGTAGTAGTAGGGTCCGGTCTTATTCGCGCGGCGGTTCTCCGCGTCAGAGGCCGGCCAGTTGTCGAGGGCATGCCGCATGATCGCCGCATTGAAGCTCACGTGAACGGCAAGCTCTCTCTGGAGCACTGGCGGACACCTGTCCGCGTCCATTGAGCGTCTACCATTGAGGTTCACGACAATGATCGGCAGCTGTCGACTGATCGCCTGCTCGATTTCCCACCGCACGAACTTGGTGAGGTACCTGGTGCGTTCCCCGACGAGCAGCACGAATACCTTGGAGTTGCGCATCCGCTCAGCGAGTTGCGCCTTGATCGACGCTTCCTGGCTCGAGTCGCGAGCAGTATTCAGATCGTGAGCGTTGTGAAGATTGAAGTCGATCCCGTCGTGCTGCTTCCACGCCTGCATCAGCCGATAGTACGACATGTCTGAGTCTCCATCGAAGGAGACGAAGGTCTTGTTGCGATAGGGCATGCTTAGTCCTCCCTGATGATGCTAGCGACTGATTCTCTTTGAGATTACCAAAATTCATGCGCATTCCCGACATGAAGGTGCATTGTCACAAGATACGAACGCGATTTTGGTATGTTATCAAGCATAACAGGGTATAAGCCCGCCATGGCAGACTCGACGTCCAGTGACCCGCGAATCGTCACCGAGTTCCTCGACGGGGCGCGCATGCGGATGCGCCAGGGGCGGTTGAGCCTCAAGACCGAGCGGGCGTACCTGCAGCGGATGCGCGAGTTCGTCGAGTTTCACGGCGGCAAGCACCCCTCCGAGTTGACCGGCGAGGACGTCGGCGCCTACCTCACGCACCTGGCCGTGGACCGCTCGGTGGCCGCTTCCACGCAGAACGTCGCCCTGAACGCCCTCGTCTACCTGTACCGCAACGTGCTCGGCGTCGAGATGCCCCAGGCGACCGGCGTCGTGCGCGCCCAGCGAAGCAAGCGTATCCCCTGCGTCCTCACGCAAGACGAGGTTCGGCGTCTTCTCGAACACATGTCCGGCGAAACCCACCTCATGGCCTCGCTCCTCTACGGTGCGGGCTTGCGACTCGCCGAGTGCCTCGACCTGCGCGTCAGGGACCTGGACCTCGAGAAGCGTACGATCACCGTACGTGATGGCAAAGGCGGGAAAGACCGGACGACGATGATCCCGGCGAAGATCGTCCCGGCACTACAGGTTCAAATGGGGCGAAGCAAGCTGCTGTTCGACTTGGACCGTAGGCTTGATCGTCCCGGGGTGGCCCTTCCGGGTGCGCTCGAAAGGAAGTACCCGAATGCCGGCAAAGAGTGGCCCTGGCACTGGGTGTTCCCCGCCGAAACCCTCGCGGCCGACCCCAGAACCTCGACCCAGCGTCGCCACCACGTCCACGAAGACCGACTTCAGCGTGCGGTCAAGAAGGCGGCGAAGGCGGCGGGGATCGCAAAGCCGGTCAGTTGCCACACGCTCCGCCACTCCTTCGCGACCCACTTGCTGGAACAGGGCTACGACATCCGGACCGTTCAACAACTCCTGGGCCACAAGGACGTGCGCACGACGATGGTCTACACCCAGGTCATGGTCCGTTCGGGCATGAAGGTCCGTAGCCCGCTGGACGACTGACCGCGCAGAGTCGTTACCACATGCCGCCTACTCGGCGGGCAAGATGAAGCTGGAAGGCAAGGAAGCCGTCATCGAGGACGGCGACCTCATCCACATCCGCAACAAGACCTGAGTCACCACCGGAACAGCACGCCCACCGTCTCGCCGCGCCGCGTGTTCACCAAGCGGTACGCGGCTTCGGCGTCAGCGCCGGCGTATTCGTGGGTCACCATGCCGTCGAGCCGGAACCGCCCGCTGGCCACGAGAGAGAAGTACAGGTTCAACACACCCTCGACGTTCCGATCGGCGTAGCGGTTGTTGTAGTGCGCGCCGATCAGGCGCAGACCCCGCGTCACGAGGTCGGGCGTCAGGTGCTGGCTGGCCGGGCTGCCCGTATCGCCGATGAGCAGCAAGCGGCCCATCATGGCGGTCAGGCCGAAGCAGTGGGGAAGCACGGCGGCATGGCCCGTGGTGTCCACGACCAGGTTCGGAAGCTCGCCCAGCAGTTCGAGCAGGGGCTCCTTGGCCGCGTCCGCGCCGACGTTCAGCACATCCGTGGCCCCGCCCAGGCGGGCGATGTCCAATCGAGCGGGCATGGGGTCTATGGCCACCACGCGCTCCGCGCCGCAGCAAGCCGCCCACCGGATCATCATCTGACCGATCGGGCCGCAACCCACCACGGCAACCCGGTCGCCCAGGCCGATGCCCGCGTTCCGCGTCCCGTTGTGGGTGATCCGCGCAAGGGCGAACCACGAGGCGTCTTCGGGCGAGATGCCGCTGGGCACGCGGACGACGTCGGTGTCCGCCGAGGGAAGCACGTGGTGGCTGCGGTGCGCGCGCGGGAACACCAGCCGATCGCCGACCCGAAACCGCTCGACCTCCGCGCCGACCTCTTCCACCACGCCGACCGACGAGTAACCGGGGAAGTAAGGGAACTTGACGAAGTTGGCCCAGTGCGTGCCGGGGTCGAACAATGCGTTGAGGATGATGTTCTCGGTGCCCGTGCTCATCAGCGAGACCTCCGAGCGCACCAAGACATCGCCCGGCCCAAGTTCGGGGAGGTCCTGCTCGACCACATCAACGCGCGACTTCTCGGGGTACCGGACGCAAACAGCCTTCACAGGGCATGGTTCGCTCGAGCCGTGCCGTGTCCTGCACCCTGGGTCCAACGGCCCGCGTCGCGGCCGCGGCAAGCCCCGTCAGGAAGCCTTGACCGACGCAAACTGCGAGGGGTGGCCTTGCACCAGTCGGGAGCCCGCGGAGCCTGTGCCAAATAGAATGGAAAACTCTTCCTCGTTCGACCAAGAGTGTTGTATAGTGAGTGTCAAGGTCC
>JBDHZD010000058.1:0-22328 GCA_039811705.1 Fimbriimonadaceae bacterium
TACGACTTGTCACCGATAGTGCATCCAGTACCGTGAGGGAAAGGTGAAAAGCACCCCGGGTAGGGGAGTGAAATAGATCCTGAAACCGTACGACCCACAAACAGTCGGAGCACCATGTCCGGAGCAATCCGGTCAAGTGTTACGGCGTACCTTTTGCAGAATGAGCCTGCGAGTTGTTGGTGTTGGCAAGGTTAAGGCGTTCAGCGCCGGAGCCGGAGGGAAACCGAGTCCGAACAGGGCATCAAGTCAGCATCAGCAGACCCGAAACCACGTGATCTAGCCATGGTCAGGCTGAAGTGATGGTAACACATCATGGAGGGCCGAACTCATTGACGTTGAAAAGTCTCGGGAAGAACTGTGGTTAGTCCGGTGAAATGCCAATCGAACGTGGAGATAGCTGGTTCTCCCCGAAATGCATTTGGGTGCAGCGTCACGTATGTGCTGGGGGGGTAGAGCACTGAATGGGCTAGGGGGCTTACCCGCTTACCGAACCCAACCAAACTCCGAATACCTCAGTATTAAGCGTGGCAGTGAGACGGCGAGGGATAAGCTCCGTCGTCAAAAGGGCAATAGCCCAGATCGACAGCTAAGGGCCCTAAGAGTGTGCTAAGTGTGAAACGATGTGAGATCGCGTAAACAGCCAGGAGGTTGGCTTGGAAGCAGCCATCCTTTAAAAAGTGCGTAATAGCTTACTGGCCGAATGTGATCTTGCGCGGAAAATGTATGGGGGCTCAAGCACACCTCCGAAGCTTCGGGATCCAGGCAACTGGATCGGTAGGAGAGCGTCGCGTCCAGCAGTGAAGCTAGAGCGTAAGCACTGGTGGAGCGGGCGCGAGCGAGAATGCAGGCATGAGTAGCGATCACACAGGTGAGAATCCTGTGCGCCGAAAACCCAAGGTTTCTCAGGCTATGTTCGTCAGCCTGAGGTTAGGCGGTCCCTAAGGCGAGGCCGGAAGGCGTAGTCGATGGACTTCGGGTAGATATTCCCGACCTAGATGGAATGGCTATGGAGGACGCTTCTAAATGTCCAATCCCGGACTGTTGGTAGTTCCGGGCTAGGGGAAGGCTGGGCCAGTGGAAACATTGGCGGAAAGGCCGACTCCGGGGAAGTGCGCGCTTCGGCGCAATCGAACTTGGACTGATGGGGGCCGAGAAAAGCCCTAAAGCAACGTTCCAATCTAACCGTACTGTAAACCGACACAGGTGGGTGAGTCGAGGAGACTAAGGCGTTCGAGAGAACTCTCGTTAAGGAACTAGGCAAACGAGCCCCGTAACTTCGGGAAAAGGGGCGCCCCGCAAGGGGCCGCAGCGAAGCATCCCAGGCGACTGTTTACCAAAAACACAGGTCTCTGCGAAGATGAAAATCGACGTATAGGGGCTGACGCCTGCCCAATGCCAGTAGGTTAACAGGAGATGTCAGCGCAAGCGAAGCATCGAATCGAAGCCCTGGTGAATGGCGGCCGTAACTCTAACGGTCCTAAGGTAGCGAAATTCCTTGTCGGCTAAATACCGACCCGCATGAAAGGCGTAACGACTTGGGAACTGTCTCAACGAGAAGCTCGGTGAAAATGTAGCGCCCGTGAAGATGCGGGCTACGCGCAGTAGGACGGAAAGACCCCGTGGAGCTTTACTACACCTTAAGACTGTGAATTGGTTGTGACTGTAGAGCGTAGGTGGGAGCTTAGGCATCAATGGAACACCACCCTTTTACATCTGGTTCACTAACCCGAGCCGTTATCCGGTTCGGAGACACTCTTAGGCGGGTAGTTTGACTGGGGCGGTCGCCTCCCAAAAGGTAACGGAGGCGCCTAAAGGTGCACTCAGGCTGGTTGGAAATCAGCCGTTGAGCGTATAGGTATAGAGTGCGCTTGACTGCGAGACAAACAAGTCGAGCAGGGACGAAAGTCGAGCTAAGTGACCCTCTGGTGGTGCGTGGGCACGCCAGGGTTCATCGGATAAAAGCTACCCCGGGGATAACAGGCTGATCTTGCCCGAGCGCTCACAGCGACGGCATGGTTTGGCACCTCGATGTCGGCTCGTCGCATCCTGGGGCTGTACAAGGTCCCAAGGGTTCCGGAGTTCACGGATTAAAGCGGCACGCGAGCTGGGTTCAGAACGGCGTGAGCCAGTTCGGTCCCTATCCACTGTGCGCGAAGGAAATTTGAGAGGAGTCGCTCCTAGTACGAGAGGACCGGAGTGAACTGACCTCTGGTGTACCAGTTGTTCCGCCAGGAGCACACGCTGGGTAGCCATGTCGGGCAGTGATAAGCGCTGAAAGCATCTAAGCGCCAAGCACACCTCAAGATTAGATTTCCCACGGAAACGGTAAGGCCCCCGGAAGACCACCGGGTTGATAGGCCGCGGGTGTAAGTGCAGTAATGTATTGAGCTGAGCGGTACTAATTGGCCGAGGGCTTTTGAACCTCAACCTTCCCTTCAACGCTTCGAGGAACGCTCGGTGCGTCGATCCCACTAAATCAGTATGCAACCCTGTCAGGCGTGTCGTCTGACAATTGCATAGAGGACAGTTTCTATTCGGGTGACCATGGCGAGAGGGAAACACCCGTTCCCATCCCGAACACGGCAGTTAAGCCTCTCAGCGGCGGAAGTACTCGGAGGGCAGCCTCCCGGAAGATAAGCGCGTTGCCCGGATAGAAGATTTAGCACGAAGCGCGGCCCTCGAAAGCCGCGCTTTCGTCGTTTAATTACACGCCCTAGCGCTATGGCAGGTCGAGATACTCCATGTGAAGTTCGTCGGCTAGTTCGCGATCGACAAAGCCTTCGCCAAGATCTTCCAGAGGAGCGGGTAAGGGAGCTGCCGCTTTCTCGCGAACGCCGAGTTGGTGCGCCCTCTCCTCTGAACCCGCAGTGACCGGCCAAAGCGTGGTGTCTGCCCAGTAGCTGGTCAGGAATTCTCGCCATACACGGTCGTAGACGGCGCTGGTTTGCGCAGCGATGCCCGTCCAATCGAAATCGGAGACCAGGCGGGCTCGGGCCTTGCTGGCCAATCGGGCCGAGAGTTCTGGATCCCGCAACACGCGCAGCACTCCCCATGCGAGCGACTCTGCCGAGCCAGCGTAAGTGGTGGTGCCGGTGACATCGTGCAAGACGACTTCGCGGAGGCCTCCTGCATCGCTCGTCACCACAGGGGCACCAGCCGCCATCGCCTCTAGCGCAACGATGCCGAACGGTTCATAGAGGGACGGGAAAACAGCCACATCGGCGCAACGGTAGAGCTGGTGGAGGGAGCGGTTCGCCATGAAACCCGTGAACAGCACTTTGCCCTCTAGGCCGTACCAATGCACGAAGCGCTCCAAAGAGGCACGATGACCTCCGCCGACGATGACGAACTTGGTGTTCGGCATTTCGGCGAGGATTGCTCCCGCCGCATTGAGCAGCACGTGGATGCCCTTTTCGCGCACGAACCGCCCGACGTACATGACGATCTTCTCGTCCGGAAGGGCCAGGCGAGAGCGCCACTCGGCGCGCTCCGCTTCTGTCCATTCGAACTGGAACTTCTCAGGTTCCACCCCGTTGTAGATGACGTCGACCTTGTCGGGCGGGCAGTCGAAGTAGCGGCCTACCTCGGCCTTCATGAACTCGGAACACACGATGACGCGCCAGGCCTCGTAGGTGAGCCAGTACTCCTGCTCGTGGATCGTCTTTTGAGTTGGCGTGTGGATGCCGCCGTTGCGTCCCCATTCGGTCGCGTGGATGGTGGCCACGATCGGCAGTTTGTAGTCGTACTTCAGGTTCCGAGCCGAGTCGAGCGAGAGCCAGTCGTGCGCGTGGAAGACCGTGGGCTGCCCGCCGGGCCGCCAGTCCTCGAGCAGTTTGCGCACCCGGACCTCGGTCGCCTGGTTGAGCAACTGAATCTCGTGAATGAAATCGTTGGGCGCCTGGGCCAGATGAACGCGGTGGACGTGGACGCCGCTCGGCTCGGTTTCTTCGTCGGGGGCCTGCGGCGTTGCCTTGGTCACCACATGGATTTCGTGGCCCATGGCAGCCAGGCGCTTCGAGAGGTCGAACACATGGGGGCTGATGCCGCCGACGATTCGGGGCGGATACTCCCACGAGAGCATGATGACGCGCATGGCTTGCCCGCATTGTACTTGCAGAGTCCGGGCGTAACGAGGACACGGGTCGCGCGTCTTGCTCCAATGGTGAAGGAACAGGGGCGGCGAATCCCGTGCTCGTCTCTCCACGCCGCTCCAGACCTTCCCGCTTCGCCATGCCGTAAACTGGCCGTATGAGGTTGCGCCGCGCCACAATCCACCTTGGACTCGTTTTGTTCCCGGTGCTGGCGGGCGGTGGCGCGCAAGCCCAAAGCACGGGTTACACGTACTACAAGGCGTTTCGGCCCCTCGCACCCACCTCGCTGCAACCGCTCCGCGAAGCGAACGGCTATTGGTCGCCGGTGTTCGAGAACGGCCAGGGGTTGGTGACCATTCTGCCCGAAGTCATCGTGCGGTTCAACCCGGGCGTGTCGTCCTCGTGGGCAAGGGCGACCCTGAGGACCTTGGGCGAGTTGGCGGAGTCTGGCGCCAGCGGCCTCGACGACACGTACCGCGTCCGCATGCGGGTGTCCAACGCCTACGCAGTGCTCGATGCCGCCAACGCTTTGGCGAAGTCGCCCAACGTGATTTTCGCCGAACCAAACGCACGGTTCACCGGCGGCGGGGCGTTCACACCCAACGATCCCAGCTACACGGTGTGCTGGGGGCTGCACAACACGGGACAACTCGCCAACAGCCTTCCGGGGTTCGACGTGGATGCGCCTGAAGCCTGGGACCGGGTGCGCGGCGATGCGCGGATCAAGATCCTCGTCATCGACACCGGGGTTCAGCAAGATCATCCGGACATCGATCAGTTGCCGGGGCACGACGTGACCACCGACGCGGGCAACGGTGGGCCCGTCAACAGCAACGACAACCATGGAACTGCCGTCGCCGGCGCGGCTTGCGCCCGGACCAACAATGGCTTGGGTATGTCCGGGCTTGCTTTCGGCTCGCCTTGTGTTTCCGTGCGGACGTTCATTACGCAGAACCCGCAGGGAGGCTGGACTTCGCAGACCACCTGGACGACCGACGCCCTTGAATGGGGGCGGCAACAGGGCGTGCGGGTCACGCTGAACAGCAACTACTACTCGTTCCAGAGCGCGTTCATCGCCGAGAAGTACGCCCAGTTGCGCGATCTCGGGATCGTCAACGTGGCGAGCTCGGGCAACAACGGCGAAGCTGTCGTGAGCTACCCGGCCCAGTTGCCGAGCGTGCTCGCCGTCGGCGCGATCACGAACCGGGGCGTGCGGGCGAGCTACTCGAACCATGGACCGAACCTCGCCTTGGTCGCGCCCGGATCGACGATCTTTACAACCGACCGAACCGGAGCGCGGGGATACAGTTCGACTGAAGACTATGTCTTCCTGAGCGGGACCTCGTACTCGGCGCCGTTCGTCGCCGGGTCAGCTGCTCTGGTTCTTTCGGCCAACCGCTTCCTTCTGGCGACCCATGTCGAGTCGATTCTGCAGCAGCAAGCGACGGACTTGGGGCCTGCGGGCCGGGACGACGAGTATGGGCATGGACTGGTCAACGCGGATCGTGCCGTCGCGCGCGCAAAGGCGATTCGAGCGCTCGGGCGCGTCGTGTTCCTGTCTTCCTCCGGCGCGGTGCCCGCAATGGTGCAGTTCGACTATCGTCGCGAGGGCTCGACGACCACGTTCGACTCCGAACCGGTTACGCTAGGATCTCAGGGGGCGTTCACCGTGCCCATTCCGCTGGGCAGTTTCTCGCTGTCCGTTAAGGCGAGCCATTGGCTTCGACGGACGCTCCACCTGTCGAACCCTGATGGCGAACTGACAAACGTCCAGTTCGACCTAGTGAACGGCGACGTCAATGGCGATAATTCCATCAACGTGCTCGATTTCCTCGGGCTCAGGGCGGCCTTCGGGTCTGTGCCCGCGAGTCCAAACTGGAATGCTGGAGCGGATCTGAACGACGACGGCCGGGTGGACATCGCTGATTTCTTTGTGTTGCGGTCCGGCTTCGGGCGCGCAGGCGATCCGTGAACCGGAGTCCGTCGTGGGACGTCCAAAGTAAATCAGGGCACCGTTCCTGACCATCACCATGACCATCAAGCCGCTTGTTGCATCTCTGGGGCTGGTACTTGCCGCCGCATCGTTTGGGCAGAGCGAACAGTCAATCGAGCAAATGAAGGCTGAAGGGCGGGCGCGGGCCGCCGCTTCGAAACCGATTCAGCTCCACCAATTGATCGTCTTCTTGCGTGCGCCTTCGGATCGGCAGACCTTTGCGCGCGACCACGGCATGGTTTGGCTGGCTTCGCTGAGGAGCGACGAGCGCTGGGGCGTGGTGCAGGTGCCCAGCGCCCGCTCGATCCGAGATGCGGCGGAGGCCGTGCGCCGCGATCGCAGAACCTGGCTGGTCGAGATCAATCAGATCGTGCAACGCGAGCGTCGTTGGGCGCCGAACGACCCCTACTTCCCGAAGGATACGCCCGTAGCCGGGCGCAAGGGCCAGTGGCACCTGGTGAACCAGCATGGCACTGGTATCGATGCCAACGTCTGGGCGGCATGGGGCCGGGAGGCCACGGGAAGCGGTGTGGTCATCGGCATCTGCGACGATGGTCTTCAAACCGCTCATCCCGACCTCAGTCCGAACTATTCGTCGGAGAACAGCTGGGACTTCGGCCAGAACGACGGCGATCCCAACCCCGTCACTTCGCTCGACGTGCATGGCACCGCGGTGGCCGGCGTGGCCGGAGCGCGAGGAGGCAACAGCATCGGAGTGACCGGTGCGGCTCCGCTGGCGTTGCTCGCGGGTCTGAGGTTGGACTTCGAGTCTTCGAACACCCTTCCCTTCATCGATGTGATGACCTATCGCAGCAGTGGTGCGAACACTCAGATCAAGATCAAGAACCACAGCTATGGCGCGTCGTCGCCCTTCCAGCCATCGGCTGCGGAATCGGCGGCGTTGGCAACGTCGGCCAATGCCGGCACCATTCACGTGATCGCCGCCGGCAACTCGCGCGGCGGAACCAACGAGGACGCCAACAAGGCCGAGCCGCAGAATTCGCCGCATGCGATCGTCGTCGCGGCAATGACGAACAGTGGCACCTTCGCCGACTATTCCGACTTCGGATCGAACGTGATTTGCACGGCTCCTTCGGATGGTGCGACCGGGTTTGGCATCTTGACCACCGATAGGACGGGTTCGGCGGGTTACAACGGGTTTCCCGACCAAGCGTACACCGACATTTTCGGAGGCACGTCTTCTGCTTCTCCATTGGTCGCCGGGGTGGCCGCCTTGGTCAAGCAGGTTCAACCCTCGTTGAACGCGCGATTCTTCAAGCACCTGCTTGTGAGGACGTCGCGGAAAGTTCATCCTGGCGATAGCAGCGCACAGAGCGATGGGGGTTGGAAGACCAATGGCGCCGGCTACCAGTTCAACCAGAACTACGGATTCGGACTGATCGACGCCAACGCGCTGACCCAGCAGGCCGCGTTGTTCTCGGGCGTTACGCCGCTGGAGACGCGTTCGACCGGAACGGTCAACGTGAATGCGGCCATTCCCGACAACAATCCGACGGGCATCTCACGGACGTTCACGCTGAGCGGAGGCGGCAAAATCGAGGAGGTTTTGGTGACCCTTCAGGCGACCCATACCTATCGGGGTGACTTGGAGGCAGTGCTCACCTCGCCCTCGGGGACCTCGTCGCGGGTGTTTCGCGCGCACGGAGTGGATGGCGGAGCCAACCTCAACTGGACGTTTTGCATGAACACGTTCTGGGGTGAAAGCCCGAACGGGACGTGGACGCTGACGCTCAAAGACACGTTCCAGCAGGACTCGGGCACATGGACCAACTTTTCGGTCACAGCGCGCGTGGGCGACCTTGTGGGTTCGACCAATCCATTGTCGGGCACCGTCACGCTGGGCAACTTTTCCGGCACGGTCACTTCGATTCCGGTGACCTACGAACTCGTGGACACCTCGAGCAACAATGTTCTGGCCAGTACGACGATGAACCTCGGCGCAGGCGGCGCATACGTTTGGAACGTGTCGCTCACGGGGACCTACCACCTCAGGGCGAAGGCCAGCCACTGGTTGCGGCGACGCATTTCCAACGTGAATGTCGTGCCCGGCGGGGTCACCGGGCTCAACATGTCGCTGGTGAACGGAGACGTCAACAACGACAACTCGATCAACGTAGCCGACTTTCTCCAGTTGCGTGCCGCCTTCGGGAGCTCGAGCGGGTCCGGCAATTGGAATCCGAATGCGGACCTGAACGGAGATGGCTCGGTCAACGTGACCGACTTCCTCATTCTCAGGGCCAATTTCGGCCAAACGGGGCAGTAAGAACGATGCAAGAACCTGAACAATTCAGCGAAATGTTCCAAAAGTCTCCCCGAAACGGTTTCATCTGTGGTTCGCAGGTGATAGAATGGAGGTCGGTGTACCCTTGGAGTGGGTGTGCCGACTGGTTGTGATTGGAGGTTATTTACATATGCGCATGACATCTTCGCGCCTCAAGGCCGCTCTTGCGGTCGTCCCGTTTGCCATTGTGGGGTCCGCGAGCGCCCAGACGGTCGATTTTTGGTTGAATCAGACCGGTAGCGCCGCGAGTTCGCGCCCCACCACGATCAACATCGCGCCCGGCGGCGCGAACGTTGACCTCACCGGCTACTACAACGTGGCTGGCTTGGGTGGCACCGATCTCGTCGTGGTTCAGGCCATGGTCGGCTACGGCTCGACGACCAGCGTTGGCCAGAGCGCCACCAACACCGAGACTGCCGTCACGCTTCGAAACGACCTGAGCTCGGCGTTCACGTACTACAACAGCTTCGGCAACGTGGGTGGCCAAGGCGGTGCCGCCGGCACTGGCACGCGTCCCTACGGCGCCATGGTTGCGGCGTTCTCGCTGGCTGGTTCGCTTCCGAAGGATGCGGACACCAAGATGTTCGATATCCGGTTGAACGCGAACCTCAATGTGGGCGAGTCGCGCCAGATCCACATCTGGCAGTGGCCCATCGAGGGCGGCGAAACGAACTGGCGATCCGTGGCCACCGACGCCAACTTCAACAACTTCGTGCCTGCGCAGAGCTACACGGTCACGATCAACGCTGTGCCTGAGCCGGCCACCATGGCCGCACTCGCTCTCGGCCTTGGCGGTCTCGTTCTTCGACGACGCCGAAGCAAGTAAGGCAAGCAACTCAACTCCCTTGTGGAGGCTCATCCTTCGGATGAGCCTCCACTCGTTGTTTCTGAGTGCCCACGGGTAACATCCGCCCATGCCCTCTACGGTGCTCCAGCAAGCGTATCCTCTCAACGCCGAAACCATTGCCGCATACCAGAAAGACGGTCACGTTCGTCTGGACAGCGTGTTGCCAGAGCCTGAATTGGCCCCTTACCGTGCGGCGATCCGCGAGGTCGTCGCGCGCATGAACCGGGAAACCAGGCCGATGGAGCAACGGGACACGTATGCCAAGGCGTTCATCCAGATCATCAATCTGTGGGAAATGGACGATCGCGTCAAGGAGTTTTCTTTCGCGCGTCGGTTCGGGCAGATCGCCTGCGAGTTGATGGGATGCCGGGCGGTACGGATGTACCACGACCAAGCGCTGTTCAAAGAGCCAGGCGGCGGTCCGACGCCGTGGCATCAGGACCAGTTCTATTGGCCGATTGCCTCGGATAACACGATCACCATGTGGATGCCTCTGGTCGATGTCACGGCCGATATGGGAACGATGCAGTTCGCCAGTGGGTCGCAAGTGGAGGGTTACATGGGTGAACTCGCCATCAGCGACGCATCCGAGACGTACTTTGAGGATTACGTGAGGGCAAAGGGCTATCCGCTTGTCGGTTGCGGCGACATGAGGGCCGGCGACGCCAGTTTCCACTCGGGATGGACGTTGCACCGCGCCCCCGGCAACAGCAGCACCGACCGCGCCCGTGAGGCGATGACAATCATCTTCGTGGATGCCGATGCCACCGTTCTGGAGCCCGACCACGCCAATCGGCAAAACGATATGGAGCGGTTCTTCCCTGGGCTCAAGCCCGGCGACCCGATCTCCAGCCCGCTGAACCCGATCCTCTACTCCCGTGAGTGAAGTCGGCTATTCCGGCAAACCGTTGCGCGAGAAACTGGTGCTGAAGGAGCGTCATCGCACGCGTTTCGAGAATGTGCCCGGCTACTTGCTGGGGCGGCTCGAACCGTTGCCCGAAGCGAACGATCCGCCGTTCGAATTCGTGATGTGGTTTCCGGCGAGCGTGGACGAGTTGCAGGCTCGCTTCGCAGAGTGTGAAGGGCTTCTCGCTGGGGTTGGGATGTTTTGGGTGGCTTGGCCCAAGAAGTCCTCGCCGCTACGCAACACGCTCGACTTTGCGGCCGTGCAATGCGCAGGCCTGAATGCGGGTCTGGTGGACACCAAGATCTGCTCAGTCACGAGGATTTCACCGGACTGAAGTTCGTGCGGCGCAGGGTCGATCCTAGGCGCCACCCAAACCTTGCGGTTCGGAATGCCTAAGGCAGTCGTCCGTGTAGGCCAGCCGCCTCCAAGACCAAAGCGTCCTTGGCCTCGAGGGGGCGGACCGATCCCAGACTCCGCGCCAGCCAGAGCACACGGGCCACGCGCTCCAGCGACTCCATGCGGTCGCACGCGTCCTGGAGATCCCGCCCCAGAGTCGCGGCCCCATGGTGGCTCAGCAAGAACGTCTTGTGGTCGGCGAGGAAGGGCTCCAGCCGGTCGGGGACTTCCTCGGTCCCGGGCGTTGAGTAGGGCACCAGCGGCACTCTGCCCAGCACCAAGTCGGCTTCAGGCATGACCCCTGAAGGAATCGTCTCACCCACGAGAGTGAAAGCCGTTGCGACGGGCGGATGGGCATGCACCACGGCCATACAATCCGGTCGCCTGGCGTAGCAACGGAGGTGAAGTTTGATCTCGGAACTGGGGATGCCCCCGTGAACGGGCGTTCCATCCGGTCGGATGACGACCAAGTCCTCGACGCGAAGGTGGCCCTTGGACAATCCGCTGGGCGTGCACAGGATTCGGTTGTGGTCGAGCCGGACGCTGAGGTTGCCTTCGCACGCGCCAATCAGGCCTCGCTCCCAAAGGCGGCGGCCCATTTCGACCATCTGTGCGCGGACCGTGGCTTCAGACATTCGGAGAGATTGTATTCGCTTGGGCGTCGGAATGAATGGGCCGAAGCGTGTCCAGGACCGCCCGCGAAATTCATGAAAATTCCTGCGACACATCGCGACCTTCCTGATATAAAGAGATCACGCATCCGCAAGTCGGCCCCGTGGTTGGAGGATCGGCGACGAGATGCGACACGAGGAAGGAGGATCCTCACACATGAAGCATCGTTGGATTGGCTCGTGCCTGTTGGGCACACTCGTCGTTGGTTCGGGTTCTTCGGCGTTTGCCGCGATCACCCACGTTACGGATTCCCGCGTCCAAGGTTTCTTTAGCACGCAGAACGGCGGATTCTTCTTGAGCGACCCGCTGGGCCAGCCCGGAGTGGTTCCGCCTCCGGTCGGGTCTGCCGCGATCGCCGGAGCAAATGGCGCGCAATGGGTGCCGTTCGCGTTCCCCGGTTCGCGCGTGTACAACGGCATCGACAACGCAGCCGTCGGCGCGAGAACATCCACGTTCACGGCTATCACGGGTGGTTTCTTTGCGGCGAACGCGGCCCGCGTGAGCAGCACGTTCATCGCTGTCCCCCAGACGTCGTTCTTGGTTCAGGAGGCGGGTGCGGTCGGCGTCGCGTTCACCCAGCTCAACTTCAGCATCGACTTCAACGTGAACGCCGCTGGCGTGCTTGGGGCGAATCAGACGGCCCGCTACCGCGCGTTCGGTAACGTGATGGCCGGCGGTTTCGCGCGCTATCAAGCCCAGTTTACGTATTGGGATGTCGGTGCCAACGTCCAACTCGGTCAGTTGAGCCTGGATACGGGGAACATCAACGTCGCGGGAGCGTTCAACCGCAATCTGGTGGACAACCAGTTCGTGAACGGCATGGCCGGTGCGGGAACGCTTCGGATCAACGGGTTCATGAAGTGGGAAGGCGACCCGATGGAGATCCACGTCGACTCCGACCCTGTGCCCGAGCCCGCGACCTTGGCCGCCTTGGGCTTGGGCATCCTTGCTCTAGCTCGCAGACGCCGAGCGTAGGGCCCTGAGTCTGGACCGTGGGGAAGTAAAATGGGCGTTCCCCATGGTCCAGCACCCGATCCCCGACCGTTACGAACCGGCCTCATTTGAAGCTCAGTGGCGTGAGCGTTGGCAAGAAGCCGACCTGTTTCGCACGCGCGAGCTTCCGGGCCGACCCAAGTTCTACGGGCTGGACTTCTTCCCTTATCCCAGCGGAGCGGGGTTGAGCGTGGGCCACTGCCGCAACTACATCGGCACCGACTTGGTGTGCCGCATGAGGGCCATGCAAGGCTACAACGTGTTGCACCCCATGGGCTTCGACGCTTTCGGTCTGCCCGCCGAAAACGAGGCGATCGCCAAACAGACGCACCCGGCGCCGATGATCGACCGCTACGCGGCGACCTACCAGCGGCAGATGGAACTCGTGGGGATCAGTTACGACTGGTCGCGGACCTTCAAGTCGAGCGATCCCGACTACTATCGCTGGACGCAGTGGATCTTCAAGCGGCTGTACGAGCGCGGGCTGGCCTATCGCAAGTTGGCGAGCGTCAATTGGTGCCCTCAGTGCATGACCGTTCTGGCCGACGAGGAGGTGGTCGGAGGGCTCTGCTGGCGATGCGACACGGTCGTCGAGAAGAAGCAGATCCCTCAGTGGTTTTTCAAGATCACGGAGTACGCCCAGCGCTTGATCGACGACCTGGACGAACTGGACTGGCCCGAGGGCATCAAGCAGATGCAGCGGAACTGGATCGGGCGAAGCGAAGGCGTCGAGTTCTCGATGAAGGTCGCGTTCGGGGCCCCCGGGTCGCAGGAAGACGAGGGGTTCGTGGTCAAGGAGCGGGAGCCGATGCTCCGCGTCTTCACCACACGGATCGACACGATCTTCGGCGTGACGTTCTGCGTCGTCTCGCCGGAGCATCCGTTGCTCGAGAGCATCCTCGGGCGAGTCGCCGACGAGCATCGCGAAGCAGTCAGGGCCTACCAAGAGCAGGCCAAGCGGCTGAGCGATACCGATCGCCAGGCGACCAACCGAGAGAAGACCGGTGTGTTCAGCGGCGCGTTTGCGGTGAACCCGGCGACAGGCAAGCGGGTGCCGATCTACGTGGCCGACTACGTTTTGATGAACTACGGGACCGGCGCGATCATGGCGGTCCCCGGACACGACGAGCGCGACTTCGAGTTCGCCCAGAAGTTCGGCCTGGACGTCGTGCAGGTCATCGCCCCCGCGGGCGGTGGCGAGGTCGAGTTGCCTTGGACCGACAAAGAAGCGGCGGTCATGGTGAACTCGGGCGAGTACAGCGGGATGTCCGTCAAGGATGGTCAGGCGGCCCTCGGCGAGTGGATGGAAGCGCTGGGCATCGGCGAGCGCAAGGTGCAGTACAAGCTGCGCGACTGGCTGATCAGCCGACAGCGCTACTGGGGCTGCCCGATTCCCGTGATGTACACGGCCGACGGCGACGAGCATCTGGTGCCCGACGACCTGTTGCCCGTCCAACTGCCCGACGTTGAGAACTATCAGCCCGCGGGCGACGGATCGTCGCCTCTGGCCCACATCCCCGAGTTCCTGAATGTGACAGATGCGAACGGAAGGCTGGGGCGGCGCGAGACGGACACGATGGGCGGGTTCGCGTGTTCGTCGTGGTACTTCCTTCGCTTCTGCGATCCGCACAACGACCAAGCTCCTTGGGACTTGGAGAAAGTGGCCGAGTGGATGCCCGTGGATTGCTACGTCGGCGGCGCGGAGCATGCCGTGATGCACTTGCTGTATGCGCGGTTCTGGACCAAGGTGCTGTTCGATGCGGGCTTGGTGCCAGTCAAAGAGCCGTTCGCGAAGTTGGTCAACCAGGGCATGGTTCAAGGGCCGACCCCCTACCGAAAGCCGCGCGAAGGCGAGCGCTTGGCCGTCGGAGAGGAGGGCATCCGCATCTCTCCCGAGGAGGCTGCTACGCTACCAGCCGACGAGGTCTTCTACAGGAACGAGAAAATGAGCAAGTCGAAGGGCAACGTGGTGACGCCCGAGGAGGCCGTCGAGAAGTTCGGCGCCGATGCCTTGCGCGTGTTCGAGATGTTCGTCGCCCCGTTCGAGCAGGACGTCGTCTGGACCGAGACGGGAGCGCAGGGAGCGGTTCGCTTTTTGCATCGCGTGTTCAAGCTGGCCAGCGATCTGCAGCCTTCCTACGACCCCGACTGGCGGGCCAAGATCGTTCAAGACGACCTCTCGCAAGCGGGCCGCGATCTGCGCCGCACCACACATCAGACCATTCGCAAGGTGACCGACGATTTGGCGAAGACGGCCTTCAACACGTCGGTTTCGGAACTCATGAAGATGGTCAATGCGATGAACGACTTCTTGAAGGCCGAGCGGAATCCGGCAGACGACTTGGCCGCTTCCGAGGCGTTGGAGGCGCTCGTGCTGATGCTGTCGCCCGTGGCACCCCATTCATCCGATGAGATTTGGAGCGGTTTGGGGCACATTGGATTCACTTATGATGCCGAATGGCCGAGCTTCGACCCTGCCTTGGCCAAAGAAGACGTGCTGACCATCGCGGTGCAGGTGAACGGCAAACTGCGCGACACGATCACAGTTGCCGCCGATGCGCCCAAGGATGTGGTGGAGCAAGCGGCGCTGGCCTCTCCCCGTGTCGCCGTTCATACGGAAGGCAAGGCCATCCGCAAGGTGATCTTCGTGCCCGGCAAGCTCGTGAACGTTGTCGCTTCCTAACCGCATGGTCGCGCCCATCGAGATCGAGGTTGTCGGGCAACCGGGCTCACGCAAACGTTTTGCGCGAGACGGAGAGTTGTCCGTTCCAAGGCAAGTCGGTCCTCTGGATGTGCGGATTACGGTGCCCTGGATGGGACCGGCATGGGTTCACCACCCGGTGCTCCCGCGCATGGTGAACCGCCTTTGGGTGGGTGTGGATGAGGATTGGCGCACCGGGGAGCCCTCACCGCTGACGGCACCCTTTCACTTTGAGGCGGCGCCCGGATTGCAGCCGTTCGGGATGCCGCGGTTCCTTGCGCTGCGAAGCGAAGCGGATGGACTAGCCTTCGGATGGGAGGGTGGCACACTCGTCCATTCGTCGGTCGAGTGGGGGCGGACCGAGGGCGGGATCCAGTTGATCTTGCGTTTCGACCGACCCGCAGGAGGTGGTCCTTGGGAGCCGCCCGCCCTAAGGTGGGTATCTGCCGAACCCGGCGACCTGCTGACCCCCACGGTGTTTGCCTCCGCGATGGGCGAACTCGAATCCCGCTTTCAACGAGCGCCGGACCAGACGCTGACGTGGGCCACATGGAACGACGGCATCTTCCGGGATATCGACGCCGAGCGCATCCTCGACACCAGCCGGTTCTTGACGAAGACGTTTGAGAACGTCGGCTGGGTCCAGGTGGACGATGGCTGGGCGCCGGAGCCAGCGTGCATCCCGAGCGACGATGGGTCGCTGGGCATGTCCGACCTGTCGGCGTTCTACCGCCCCGAGCGGTTGGTTGGCGACCCGCGATTCCCCGAGGGGATGCGGGGCCTTGCGGGACGCATCCGCGACCTCGGCTTTCGCCCCATGATCTGGCTGACCCCTGCGGCGGATGCGCGGTCGGAACTCGTTCTCGACCACCCCGAGTGGTTCCAAGAGTCGTGCCGCTTGCACTTCATGCCGCACCTCCGATTCCTCGACCTCTCGGTGCCCGAGGCGCGTGCGTTCTTGGAACATGCATTCGACATCGCCTTCGATACATGGACGTTCGAAGGGGCGAAGCTGGACTTTTGGTCCATGGGTTTCGAGCAGAGGGATGCGACATGCCGCGCGGCGGGCAGAACTCCGATGGAGTGGATGGCTTGGATGCTGGACGCGATTCGGCAGCGGATTCCCGAAGATGGCCGCGTCGTCCACTGCATCGATCTGCCGTTCGGCGGGCCATCCCGAGCACGGTGGTGCGACCACTTCCGGTTCTACGCCGACTCGGAAGGGTCGTGCGCCGTGCCTTCGATGGTGCGCGAGCAGGCGGCGTGGACAGCTCTGATGACCGCACGCTACGGCGTCCAGCGGTGGTGGATTCCGAACGCCGATGGGTTGGGGACCTTTCCGCACATCGGGATGGGACCGGCCGACCATCGGCGGTGGGTCGCGCTCTTGACGGCTTCGGGCACGCTCACCGAGTTGGCGGGCTGGCTCGATCGGGCCGAGCCGGCAGCGGTGGAGCGCGTCCGCACGGCTACCCGATGGGCGCAACTCGGTGGCAGCGTCGTGAACCCGGACTTCGACCCGTTGGCCACCGAGCTGTTGCCGCCGCACGTCTGGGTTTGCAGGGGTCACCGCGGGACCGTCGTTGGCGTGACGAACTGGTCGGACGAGCCGCTCAAGGTGGAAGTTCCACCGGGTATGGGGCCGCTCAAGAACGCGTTCGATCGACAACCGGTCGAGGCGTATGTGACCGTGCCGGCGGGAGATGGGGCCTTGCTGGTGCCCCGCTGAACTAGGTCGCGAACGACACCGTCGTCGAGGCGCCCGGAGCCAGTGGAATGCGCGGCGCGGAAACGACGGTCAGCGGCGACCAATCGGTGGGGGCAGGCAGCGTCCGCTCGACGAGAAGCGAGACCTCGGCAGCGAACGCCGTCGGGTTGTGCAGGTGCAGTGCCGACCGCTCCCAATCCACGTCGAGGCGCACATGGTCGAACGCAACGGCTTGGCGGCGCGACGCATCCACATACACGCCGGGGATTTCGCAGGCCGTCAGCAGGGCGCTGATGGACGACCAGCAATCCACGGCGAATCCCTCGCCGATGGGCGTGTGGGGGGCCTCCCAATCGCACGTGTTGACGCGTTCGCAACTGCCGCCGGGGAGCAGGCCGAAGAGAATGCGATCGGGTCGCGAGAGGTATTGGGTCACTCCGCGAGTTATAGACTTGAGCAAATCCAGATACAGGGGTTGCCCCGTTTGGCGATAGAGCCGCAACAGCGATTGGCCGGAAAGAGTGCAGATGCCCGGTGCAGAGTGCTTGTTCTGGGCGTTGGCCCACACGCTTCCGCCCGTGCGGATTCCGGCGCGACCCAGAGTCGAGTCCTTGGGGAAGGCGTAGTCGTAGGGCATCACCCAGGTCGCGGCATGGGCGGCGGCGCGCTCGGCTTGTCTCCGCCGCTCCGGGTCGGCGGTGAGCTCTCCAAGCTGCACGAGCGACTCGAGCAAGGCAAACGCCGACTCGCTGTCGGGTGCTTGGGCCGCCTCGCCGGGACCTCCGTTGGTGAAGCCCTGGCGGTCGAAAAGAGCCAGGAGAGAGTCCACCGCGCGTCCTGCGCGGGCCAACCATTCGGACTCGCCCAGCGCCAACGAGGCCTCGGCAAACGCCGCAGGGATGATGGCTCCGCTCGTCGTATCGCCCGAGCGGATCTCGCCCGTGCCTTGCGCGACGAACATGCCGAACTGCCCGTGCCGCTCGAAGATGGACCAAAGAGCCTCGACCACGCGGTGCAGGGCCGTGGTCCACGTCGTCGCGATCGGTTGCCCGAGGGCCTTCTTGAGCCGCAAGGTTCTGGCCAGGAAGTAGGCCACATCGCCCGAACGGCGAACCAAATGCCAGTCGTGGCCCCACTCCATGCCCACCATGTCGGTGTCGAATTCGCCATTGCGTCCGACGCTCCAGAACAGGCCGCTCGGGTGTTGAGCGGGACCGCACACGAAGTCCAGCATCCGCTCGACCCGCCGCTGGGTCAGCTCATCGCGCTCGTGAGCCAGCCCGTACATCTGGATGCCTCCACCTACCCATCCGGACTGCCAACAGCCGTATTCCCACGACCCATCGGAGAGCATGAAGTAGCCCTCGGCGTCGTTCCAGTAGTGTTCGTTGTGCTTGGCAACTACAAGGCGTTGAGCCGAAGAAAAGGGAAGGTCCTCAACTTCGTTACTTGTCCAAAACGTTTTCCAAGTCGGGAGATAGGACGCCTCCCAGTCGGGCTGCCCCGCTGTGCAGGCCACGCTCAGCCGCGCGTTCAGGCGTGAGCCGATTGGAGCCTCAAGTCCCTGGTCGAGCGAGGATCGACCCCCGTAGACCGTGCCCTCGCGCACTCCGGGAAACCAGACCGTCGCCCCGCCGCACGCCTCGTCCGCCTCGAATCCGGTTGGTCCCCAATCCGTGCGCTCGTCGCAAGCGATCCAGACGCCGCCGTCTGGTCCATGCCAACCGAGAGCCGGGGCCGCCCCGTCGCGGGCGAGCAGTTGGAACTTGGGAAGACCGGGCAACACAGCCGTCGTGACGGGAACGCCGACCCCAAGGTCTACGGGTTCGCGGAGGATGCACGGGTATTCGAGCGGGCGCATGCGGAAGCGGTTGCCCGAGTAGACCGCGCCGGGAAAGCACAAGGTGCCAAGCGACTCGGGCGGCACGAGGAAGCGGACGCCGAGCGAAATCCCGCCGCGTCCTTGACGGAGCACCTCGGCTTGCACAGTGTCGCCTTCCACCGAAGCCATCACCTGCCAACCCTCGACCTTGAAGAGAGCGTCCGGCCACTCACCGGCGACCTCCGTCAACCGATGGTTCCCATCGAAGACGCGAAGCACCCAGAGGCGCGTCGGCTCCATCAGATCGTCGGCATCACCCGGCCTCCGCAGACGGGCAAGTACGCTCCCGTGATGAACCGCGCATGGTCCGAGGCGAAGAACGCCACAGCAGCCGCGATGTCCTCCTCGGTTCCATTCATGCGCAGTGGGACCGTCTCGCGGTAGGAAGCTTGGACATCGTGGTCCATGGCGCGGATTCGGTCGCTTTGCATCCAACCGGGTGCCACTTGGTTCACCGTGATGCTGCTCGGACCGAGTTCTTTGGCCAACACGCGGACGATGCCATCCATGCCTCGCTTTCCGGCCACGTAAGCTCCCGAGCCAGCGTCGGCAAGCATCGCGCACTCCGTGTTGATGGCGACGATCCGCCCGTAGCCCTTGTCACTCATGGCTGGGACGAAGGTCTTGGCGAGCAGGACCAGGTGTTCGACGCACGAGCGGTACTGGCTCTCAAAGTCGGCCATGTCCTGGTTTAGGATCGGTTTCCATGAATACTGCACGACCGAATTGGCGACGACGATGTCTGGTCGCCAGGCTCCGAGGGTCTCGTCCAGCGCAGCGAACGACTCAGACCGTGTGACGTCGAGCGGCAGGGCTCGGCCACCGATTTCTCGGGCCACGGCTTCGGCGGCCTCGGGCGTTCGGTGGTAGGTGAGAACCAGGTCGGCTCCGCAAGCGGCCAGAGTACGGCAGATGCCTCGTCCCAGTTGACCTCCTCCGCCGGTGACCAGCGCCCGGCGGCCTTGCAGATCGATCTTCATCGGTGCGGGATCATACCGTTCTCGACACGGGGTCTTGCATTCGCCGCGAGATTGTTGTACAGTGAGCGGGTGCTCTTTGAGCAAACGATTTACCAATCACGTTGGAACCCATGACGACCCTAGACGCGACCGCGAGCGACCTGATCTCCGCCCACGACCGCGAGGCCTTCCTCGAGAATGGCTTCCACATCATCCGAGGCGGTTTGACCCCTGACCGAGCCCGGCTCTACCGCGCCGCTCTGGTCGAGATCCTCAAGACGGATCCCTCCCACCCCTATGCGTCACGCTTTCTGGAAGCGCAAATCCCAGGGGCTCCTCCGACCAACGAGAACCCCTATGGACGGTGGGCCGGCTTCGACTTGCCTCTGTTCCACGATTTGTTCTTCGATTTCATCTTCGAACCGAAGATCGCGCTGAGCCTGGCCGGCCTTTTGGGCGGCGACGTGAACCTGTACGAAACGGGGTGCGTGGCCAAGGTGCCCGGGTTCCCCGGCAACTACCGCGACTGGCACCAAGACTCGGAGTACAGCGACCCGCAGTCCAACGAGTTCAACGTCACCGTCATCACCTATCTCGACGAGATGGACGGGTCGTCCGGCGTGACGGGCGTCGTACCGGGTACCCACCGCTTGGGCGCATTGCCGCACGTCGTCCCGACGGAGACTTACACGAGCGGCGCACGAGAAGTCGCCGATAAGGCCAAGTACGACGCCAAGGCCCACTACCCCTCGGTGTCCCCCGGCGATACGATCGTGTTCTTTGGTCGACTCGTGCACAAATCGGCATCGAATGACTCGGACAAGGACCGCATGAGTCTGGCCTACAACTTCATGCGCACCGACACGTTCGACCTCAAGGAGATCGCGCGGTGGATCGGAGCTGGCACGCCCGTCGTCCGCAACGGCAGGATTTACCGACCAAGCACGCTTTTCTGAACGCTCCCTTCCCTTTGCCCAAGACCAACGGAGGTCCCTGATCATGAACCACTCAAGCACCCGACGCCCACGCGGCTTCACCCTCATCGAACTTCTCGTCGTCATCGCCATCATCGCGATTCTGGCGGCCATGTTGTTCCCCGTCTATGCCCAGGCCAAGATCTCGGCCAAGAAGGCCAATTCGATTTCGAACGGCAAGCAGATCAGCCTCGGCTTGATCATGTATATGACGGACTACGACGAGTGCCTTCCCATGCTTGAGCACGGGACGCCCTACTCCTTCGTCGCGACGTGGCCCCAACTGACGATCCCCTACATCAAGAGCTGGGAGATGTTCCGCGACCCGACCGATGGCTCGGCCAACGACGGCACGTACATCGCCAACTGGGGCCTGCCCAACCCGCCGGCCCAGCGCGACCTTGAAACGGCTCGCGGCTACGGCAGCAACTACGGCTACAACTACGCGTTCCTGGCTCCGGGCGTGAACGTGGGCGGCACCGACATCTACGGCGGCGGAAAGTCGCAGTCGCAAATCGCCGAGGTGGCCAACACGGTCATGCTCGTCGACGGCACGACGTGGGGCGCCTCCGGCAACCCCCCGAACTGCAGCACCTCGGGCGGCGGTTGGTACTCGGTGGACGCGCCGGCGATCCTCGATGCTGCGGGCAACAACTACTCGACGACCACCCTGTACTTCTACGGCTGGTTCTTCGATCCAAGCCACGGTTGCTCGTGGCAGCGCTACGGCGGCGCCTATCCGCGCTACAACGGCAAGTTCAACGTGTCGTGGACCGATGGCCATGTGACGACTCGCGAACCGCTCTCGCTCTTCCGAGGCGTCCAGTACGACATTCCGACGCCGCAGTTCAGCCGAGTCGTCGACAAGACCGTGTACGTTTGGGACCTCGAATGAGACGCGTGGCCTTGTTCTGGTTCGTGGCGGTTTGCCTGATCGGTTGTCGGGGCGGCGATACGCCCCCGATGACGACTGAGCAACTGTCTCAAGACCAGATCGCCAAGGACAATGCGCCGCCTCCCGCAGAAGGGTCGTTCAACCGCCCCCAAGGCAACCCCAACGCGCCCTACCAGCCTCGCCGCTGAGGGATCGGCGAGCGGCCTGGAACCGACTGGTTCCGGGCCGCTTTCATTTGCCGCTGGTCAACGTGATGCCCTTGATGAAGTACCGCTGGCCCACCAGAAAGATGGCCAGAATCGGGAGGAACGTGATCAGAGTCGCGGCCATCAGCAGGTGCCATTGGGCGCCCCGCACGCTCTGGAATGTCCGCAGACCCAATTCGAGCGGCATCAGGTTGCGGTCGTTGATGTAGAGGAGCGGGCCCAAAAAGTCGGTCCAGGAGGCGACGAACGTCAGCGTCCCCACGGTGGCCAATGCCGGCCCTGCGCAAGGGAGCACCACGCGCCAGAAGATCGTCGCGTGCCCAGCCCCGTCGAGCCGTGCCGCTTCGTCGTACTCGCGCGGGATGCCCTTGAAGAACTGCCGCAGCAGGAAAACGTTGAAGGCACCTCCACCAAGCCATGCGGGGACCCAGAGCGGCAGCTGGGTGTTCACCCATCCGATCTTGGCGAACAGGATGTACGTCGGCACGATGGTGACGACGCCGGGCAACATGACCGTGCCAAGCATCACGAGGAAGAGCCGGTCGCGTTCGGGAAACTCGACGCGGGCGAACGCATAGGCGGCGAGCGAAGCGGTCAGGATCGTGCCGAGCGTCCCCAACGTGGCGATGACCGCGCTGTTCAGGAACAGCCGCCCGAACCGCACCTCTTCTGACGTCAGCACCGCTCTTAGATTGTCTAGAGTCGGCTGCCGGGGCCACTCCCACGAGCCCGATGAGGCAAGCTCCTGAGGGGTCTTGAGGGCCATGGCAAGCATCGCGTAAAGGGGGCTCATGAACAGCAC